>JAICMO010000032.1 GCA_025929185.1 Pseudolabrys sp. | reverse complement strand
TGGCCGGCGCAAAACGCCGGCCCGTTGGCGGCCAGCACAACAGCGCGCACGCTGCGGTCCTTGGCGACCTCCGCGAACGCCTCGCTTAGTGCGACGAGCAACGCCTCCGACAGGCTGTTGCGCGCCTGCGGGCGATTGAGGATCAGGATCGCGATTTCCTTGTCGCGTTCGCGCAGCAGCACAGGCGCGGCGGCATCGGTTGCGCGGACGGCGGAGGTTTGGGCGTTCATGGAATCGATCCAAGGCTCAATCGAGACTGATACTTATCCCCGCGGGCTGCGGGCGCAAGGCCGGGAACGGAGCACAAAATCACGCGTTTTCCGACGAAAGGAGAAGGTCATGGCGAAGCGAGGCACCAAATCGAAACGAGCGAAACAGGGCCGCCGCTGGTCGCGTCGGGTGACCGAGCATAGCGATGCGCTGACACTCGAAGGAGGAGTCTTCAACAAGCGCAGCCCCAAAGCGATCGCGCGCTCGCTCAAACGCTCGGCCGAGCGCAGCCGGCGGCGCAAATCCGATTCCTATCGTTCTGCGATGTCGATGCTGACCTTCTATGTCAACCGCGCCGGCAAAAACCTTCCCGCCTCGCGCAAGCGCACGCTGAACAAGGCAAAGGACGAATTGCGCGAGCTCTATGGCAAGAAGCGCGCGTCCTGAATGCAAGGCTTTGCTCCTGCGTCGATATGGGCTGACCCACGCCGCAAGTTGACCGTGCTCCACCAGCAATTATGACGGTACCGCCGGATCAACCGGCGAGGGGGCGGTCAATGCCGGCACCGGCGCTCAATGCCGACGAAATCGCAGAGCTCTTGAAAGCTGAGTTTCCGCAGGCGTTTTACGACGGTTGCGGGTTGAGCATCGAACGCGTTCGCTATGGCGAGACGCGGGTTCGCATGGAATTCAACGAGAAAACACTGCGGCCCGGTGGCACGGTTTCCGGGCCGACCATGATGGCGCTTGCCGATTTCGCTATGTACGTCGCGGTTTTTTCGGCTGCCGGCCGACAACCGCTGGCTGTGACGACCAATTTGACCATCAATTTCCTGCGCAAGCCCGCGCAGGCGGCCCTTTTGGCGGATGCGCGGCTGATGAAAGTGGGCAAACGCTTGGCCGTCGGCGAAGTGACCATCTATTCGGAGAAAATGGCCGAGCCGGTCGCCCATGTTACGGCGACGTATTCCATTCCGCAGACGAGCTAATTAGATAGAGGTATAAAAGTACCATTATTATAAGATTTTGATCTAGCGACACTTTTTGTTGAAACGGGGCATTGACCGCGCGCGCTCGAGCCGGGTAAAAACGCGCGATTTTTGTCGAGGCGTTACGGCGCCTGACCTTTCCCGAAGGACCGGACATGAAGACCTATTCGGCCAAGGCCGCCGATATTGAGAAAAAGTGGGTCGAAATCGACGCCACCGGGCTCGTCGTTGGCCGGCTCGCTTCGATCGTCGCCATGCGGCTGCGCGGCAAGCACAAGCCGACCTATACCCCGCACGTCGACGACGGCGACAACGTCATCGTCATCAACGCCGCCAAAGCCGTCCTCACCGGCCGCAAGGTGGAAAAGAAGGTCTATTACAAGCACACCGGCTATATCGGCGGGATCAAGGAAATCTCGGCGAAGTCGATCAAGGCCGGAAAGTTTCCCGAACGCATCGTGGAAAAAGCGGTCGAGCGCATGCTGCCGCGCGGGCCTCTTGCGCGTGTGCAACTCGGCAATTTGCGTGTCTACCCGGGGCCGGAGCATCCGCACGAGGCGCAGAAACCCGAGAAGCTCGATGTCGCCGCGATGAATCGCAAGAATATGAGGAGTGCCTGACCGTGGCCGAAACCGTGCAATCGCTTGAAGGTCTGGCGAGTCTGAAGCCGGCCGCGCCCGAGACGCCCAAATATGAGAAAAAGATCGATCCTCAGGGACGGGCTTATGCAACCGGTAAACGCAAAAACGCGGTTGCCCGCGTCTGGATCAAGCCCGGCTCTGGCAAGATCACGGTGAATACGAGGGCGGTCGAAGTGTTCTTTGCGCGCCCGGTGCTGCGCATGTTGATCCAGCAGCCGCTGGTCGCGACCAACCGCAACGGACAATACGACGTGGTCTGCACGGTCTCGGGCGGTGGCCTTTCCGGCCAGGCGGGCGCCGTGCGTCACGGCATTTCCAAAGCGCTAACGTATTTCGAACCGGACCTGCGCGGCGCCCTTAAGCGTGGTGGGTTTCTCACTCGCGATCCGCGCGTGGTCGAGCGTAAGAAATATGGCCGCGCGAAGGCGCGCCGTTCCTTCCAATTCTCCAAACGCTGACGGTATTTACGCGATCATTTTTGGCGGGCGCGCAGAATGGCGCGCCCGTTGCCGTTTTCGGCGGGATTTAATTGCAATTTTAGCAAGTCTTTCGTCGAAGGTCTTGCAAGCACGCAAGCCTTTCACCACGGCTTGCCGCTACCGTGCTCAGGTTGCCGCAGGATAAGCGATTCCGCGGACGGCCATGAGAACGCAAATGCCCATCGCGATCGGTCTTCAGAGTCCGATATTGGATATTTCGACCTTGTATCTCGTTGCGATCTGCATCGCGGCGCTGCTCGGCCTTTTCCTGATCTTCTCTTGGCTGCAGGAACGCAGCGTCCGGGCGTTGGCTTGGTGGGGCACCGCCTACTTGATCGGCGGTTCATCGATCGCCTTGTGGGCGTTGCCGTCTCCGGCCTTCGCACTGCCCGCCGCATTGCCGGGAATGCTGATCTTCAGCGCGTGCGGCATGGTCTGGAACGGCGTGCGGCTCTTTCATCGCCGTCGCGTGCTGCCGCTCGCGATATTCGCGGGATCGCTCTGCTGGGCGATCCTGTGCCAACTTCCGGCGGTTGCAGAGAGCGCCGACCTCCGGATCGGCATCGGCGCCGTTATCGTGGCGGCTTATACCTATTGCATCGCCTTCGAGCTGTGGCGCGAGCGCCGCCAGTCGCTCTATTCACGCACCGCTGCCGTCGTCGTGCCGATGCTGCATGCGGTGATCTTTCTTTCGCCGATGGCCATGCGCACATTCCTTCCGCATCGCGCCGCGGAAAGCTGGATCGATGTCTTCGCGCTGGAAACGATGGTCTATGCCGTCGGCGCGGCATTTATCGTCATGCTGCTGGTGAAAGACTATCATGTTCACATCCACCGCCACGCGGCGGCGACCGATGCGCTGACCGGCCTGCTCAATCGGCGAGCCTTTTTGGAAAGCGCGTTCAGCCTGTGCGCGGTGCAGCGTAAGCGCCAGCAGCCGGTGACGCTGCTGATGTTCGACCTCGATCATTTCAAGTCTATCAACGATACCTTCGGACACGCGGTCGGCGACGATGTACTGCGGCTGTTCGCCTGCACCTTGCGCTCCAGCATGCGAGCCGACGATATTATCGCGCGGCTTGGCGGCGAAGAGTTTGCCGCGATCATCCCGGCGGATCTGGCTGCGACCAGCCGGGTTGCCGAGCGCGTCCGCTCGGCGTTTGAGATCACAGGCACAGTCATCGGAGAGTTTCCGATCGGCGCGACGGTCAGCGTTGGCGCGGCCGTCTCCGTAACGGCGGATGAAGAGATCGACGCGCTGCTCGCGCGCGCGGATGCCGCCCTTTACAGCGCCAAGCGCGCGGGGCGCAATCGCTTGCATACGACGGATGACATGGAGCCGGTTCGGGACGAGGCCTCTCGGCTCATCGCGGCGGCGCGCGCCGGTACCGCCGTTCGCCTTGTGCCAAAATCGCGGCCCATGCCCGTGGTCAATCATCGCGCGGGCACCGTGCCGGTGAGAGAGGTCGCAAACGCGCGTCGCTAGCTGCCGCCGAGCTAAAAAAGCCGCCGCCGAGACAAAAAGGGCGCCCTGCCAGGGCGCCCTTCGTCTTACGATAAGGCAGATGGCATCACGCCGAATAATACATCTCGAATTCGACGGGATGCGGCGTGTGCTCGAAGCGAATCACTTCCTGCATCTTGAGATCGAGATAGCTGTCGATGAAGTCGTCATCGAACACGCCGCCCGCCTTCAGGAACGCGCGATCTTTGTCGAGTTCGCCGAGCGCCTGCCGTAGTGAGCCGCAAACAGTCGGAATCTTTTTCAGTTCGGCCGGGGGCAAATCGTATAGGTCCTTGTCGATGGCCGACCCCGGATCGAGCTTGTTCTTGATTCCATCGAGGCCTGCCATCAGCATTGCCGCGAAAGCGAGATAGGGATTGGCGAGCGGATCGGGGAATCGCACTTCGACACGCTTGGCCTTCGGGTTGGTCGTATAGGGAATACGGCACGAGGCCGAGCGGTTGCGCGCCGAATAGGCGAGCAGCACCGGCGCTTCGAAGCCGGGCACCAGGCGCTTGTACGAGTTCGTCGTCGGATTGGTGAACGCGTTGATCGCCTTGGCATGCTTGATGATGCCGGCGATGTAGGAGAGGCATGTCTCCGAAAGATCGGAATACTTATTGCCGGCGAACACCGGCTTGCCGTTTTTCCAAATCGATTGGTGGCAGTGCATGCCTGAGCCGTTGTCGCCGTAGACCGGCTTCGGCATGAACGTGGCGGTCTTGCCGTAAATCTGTGCCACCTGTTGGATGCAGTATTTATAGATTTGCAGATGGTCGGCCATCAGCGTGAGCGGCGAAAACTTCATGCCGAGCTCGTGCTGGGCGGAAGCGACCTCGTGATGGTGCTTCTCGACCTTCACCCCCATGCGCGCCATGGCACCGAGCATCTCCGAGCGCATGTCCTGCACCGAGTCCTGCGGCGGTACGGGGAAGTACCCTTTCTTGGTAGCGATGCGGTGGCCGAGATTGCCGCCTTCGTAGTCGGTATCTGAGTTCGACGGGAATTCAATCGAATCGAGCTTGAAACCGGTGTTGTAGGGCTCGGCCTTGTATTTCACGTCGTCGAACACGAAGAACTCGGCTTCCGGCCCGAAGAACACGGTATCGCCGACGCCCATCGACTTGACCATGCCCTCCGCTTTCTTCGCGATGCCGCGCGGGTCGCGGTTGTAAGGCTCTCCGGTCGTCGGCTCGAGCACGTCGCACACGAGCACCAGCGTCGTCTCGGCAAAGAACGGATCGATGCATGCGGTGGCCGGATCGGGCATTAAATTCATGTCGGATTCGTTGATCGCCTTCCAGCCGGCGATTGAAGAGCCGTCGAACATCTGACCTTCCGCGAACGTGTCCTCTTCGATCAGTGAAACGTCGAAGGTCACGTGTTGCCATTTGCCGCGCGGATCGGTGAAGCGGAAATCGACGTATTTCACGTCGTTGTCCTTGATCATCTTCATGACATTCTTGGCTGTCGTCATGGACTGCAGTCCCCCTTGTTATGTGAAAAACGATGCGCGGAAGCGAAAAGCGGACCGCGGCTAGATGGCATCTATTCCAGACTCTCCGGTCCTGATCCGGATCGCCTCTTCAATGTTGGACACGAATATCTTGCCGTCGCCAATCCGCCCCGTTTGAGCGGCGCGCCGGATCGCCTCGATGGCTTTTTCGACCATGTCGTCGCCAAGGACGATTTCGATTTTCACTTTCGGTAAAAAATCGACGACGTATTCGGCCCCGCGATAAAGCTCCGTGTGGCCTTTTTGCCGGCCGAAGCCTTTCGCCTCGGTTACGGTGATCCCCTGAAGCCCGACTTCTTGCAGGGCCTCTTTCACTTCATCGAGCTTGAACGGCTTGATGACCGCCTCGATTTTTTTCATTGTCCGTCCTTCTCCCGGCTCCCCCACTTCAGCGCGCAGGGCGAGCAGTTCCTGGTTTGCAGGTCCCGTGCCAACCGCGCTGAACGCAAAAATTGCCGACGGCCGGGGATTTAAGCGACCATTTCGGGCGTGTGCAAACGTTTGCCGCTTATTTGGTGCCCAAGTTTTGGGCAGCACGCCCAAATTTCCAACAAGCCCGAGATGTGCCAGATGGCCGGATTTGTCCGCTCATCCGGTCCTCAGTACTGTTCAGATCATGCTCGAACTGTTGACCAGCGCGGAGATGGCCGAAGCCGACCGACTGGCGCTGACAGCCGGTGTTTCCGGCTCCGAGCTCATGGAGAATGCCGGCCGGGCGGTGGCCGACGCTGCCGCGGCTTTGACAGGGCGCCGCGTCTGTATCGTCGCCGGCCCGGGAAATAACGGCGGCGATGGCTTTGTGGCCGCGCGCCATCTGGCCGAGCTCGGCTATTCCGTAACCGTGAGCCTGATAGGCGACCGAACGGGGCTAGCCGGCGATGCGGCATGGGCGGCAGGACGCTGGCAGGGTTCAATTGAGCCGGCCTCGCCGGAGAATTTGACCGGCTGCGACATCGTCATCGATGCGATTTTCGGGGCCGGACTCAACCGGCCCGTCGAAGGGTTGGCGCGCGCAATGATCGAGGCGATCAACGAAGCGCGCGGTCATGTACTTGCCGTCGATTTGCCGAGTGGCGTGAACGGAACGACGGGCGCGGTAATGGGCGTCGCGATTCAGGCCAAACAGACCGTCACGTTTTTCCGCCGGAAGATCGGGCACCTGCTCCTGCCGGGCCGGCTCCATTGCGGCTCAGTCCGCGTCGCCGACATCGGCATCCCCAACGGCATCCTTTCGGCGGTTGGACCAAGGACCTTCGCCAATTCGCCGGACCTTTGGGGGCGAACGTTCCCGCTGCCGCGCGCAGACGGCCACAAATACTCGAAGGGCCATGCCGTCGTCGTCTCAGGCGGGATTTCCACGACCGGGGCGGCCCGCTTGGCTGCCCGTGGCGCGCTTCGGGTCGGGGCTGGCCTGGTGACGATAGCGAGCCCAAGTGACGCGCTCGCCGTCAATGCAGCGGCAAGCACCGCCGTCATGGTCCGCCTGGTGAACGGCGCGCCAGATCTTAAAGTTTTTCTGGAAGATGCGCGCCGAAACGCCGTGGTTCTAGGGCCGGGTGGCGGGTTCGGCGACCCGATGCGGGAACAGGTTTTGGCCGCCCTTGCAAGCCGCGCGATGGTTGTCCTCGATGCCGATGCATTGACCAGTTTTGCGGATCATCCAACGACGCTGTTTGAGGCGATTGGCAGGCGAGGAGAAAGGGCTGTCGTGCTGACCCCACACGCCGGGGAGTTCTCCCGATTATTTAAGGAAATAGAGGAAGACTCTAAGGCTTCAGGCAAGTTGGAAAAGGCGCGGTCGGCGAGCCGCCTCAGCCGGGCGGTCGTCCTGCTAAAGGGCGCCGATACGGTCGTTGCTTCTCCCGACGGGAGGGCGGCGGTCGCCGACAATGCGCCTCCGTACCTGGCGACAGCCGGAGCAGGCGACGTGCTTTCGGGCATGATTGCCGGCCTTCTGGCGCAAGGGATGCCGGCTTTCGAGGCCGCTGCCGCAGCCGTTTGGTTGCATGGCGAGGCGGCCAATCAGTTCGGGACGGGGCTGATCGCCGAAGACCTCCCCGAAATGCTGCCGGCCGTCTATCGGCGATTGTTTAGCCGGCTGATTGCGAATCGAGCCGACCGCCCCGGCAATTGGCGATAGCTGAGCGATTGCCCATATTTGTGGTGTCGCGCGAATTCAGCATGTTATAAGCCGCGCGCTCCGCCTTCCGACTGCGTGACTGCTGGCTTTGAAGCGAGCCGCGCGGCGAGGCGGGATCGATGGGCGGCACCGCGGATGGACCGCCGTCTGCGGGCGTGGCGGAATTGGTAGACGCGCGGGATTTAGGTTCCCGTGATGAAAGTCGTGGGGGTTCAAATCCCTCCGCCCGCACCACTCGGGCATTTGCCGAGTGTCTGCTTCAAAGATTCGGCGGCCGCGTACGCCGTCACCAGCGAGAAAGACGAGTTGAAGTATGCAAGTCACTGAAACGCTTTCCGAGGGCCTCAAGCGCGAATTCAAGGTCGTGGTGCCGGCCACGGAGCTCGACGCCAAAGTCAACAAGCATCTCGACGACATCAAGGGCCGTGTGCGCATGGACGGTTTTCGTCCGGGCAAAGTCCCTGTCGCGCATCTCAAGCGCGTCTACGGCCGCTCGGCGATGGCCGAGGTGATTGAATCGACCGTGCGCGACGTCAACGCGAAGATCGTCACGGATCACGGCTATCGCCTTGCGACGACGCCGAAGGTGACGTTTCCCGAGGAAGCGGACGCAATCGAGCAACTCGTCGCCGGTAAAACGGATCTTGCCTACACGATGGCGGTCGAGATCGTGCCGAAGATAGAGTTCGCCGATTTCAAAGCGATCAAGTTGACGAAGCTTGTAACCGACGTGGCCGACGCCGAGATCGATGAAGCAGTCACGCGGATCGCGGAGCAAAATCGCCCGTTTATGCAAAAGCCGGAAGGCGAAAAAGCTGCGAAGGATGATCGCGTCATTGTCTCCTTCACCGGCCGCATCGACGGCGCGCCGTTCGAAGGCGGCACCGGCGAAGATATCGCCGTCCAGTTGGGATCGGGCACCTTCATCCCCGGCTTTGAGGACCAATTGCTCGGCGCAGTCGCGGGCGAAAAGCGCACGATCAAGGCCACTTTTCCGACCAACTACGCCAACGAGAAATTGGCCGGCAAAGAGGCCGAATTTGACGTGACGGTCAAATCGGTCGAAACGCCGGGTAAGGTCGAAGTTGATGATGCATTCGCGAAAGGTCTCGGATTGGAGTCGCTTGCGAAGCTGCGCGATGCGCTCAGAGAGCGAATTGGGCGCGAGCATGCGACCGCGAGTCGGCAGAAGCTGAAGCGCGCGCTGCTCGACGATTTGGATGCGCACCACAAGTTCGAGCCGCCGCCGACGCTTGTCGAGGAGGAATTCGCGCGGGTGTGGAAGTCCGTGAACACCGAGCTCGAGGCGACAAAGCGCACCTTCGCCGACGAAGGCACGACGGAGGAAAAAGCAAAAGCCGAATATCGTGCCATTGCCGAGCGCAGGGTCAGGCTGGGCTTGCTCATGGCCGAAATCGGGGAGCAGAATAAAATCACGGTGAGTGAAGACGAGCTCAATCGAGCCTTGATGGAGCAGGTGCGGCAATATCCCGGTCAGGAGCAGCGGATCTGGGATTATTTCCGCCAGAATCCGGCGGCCGTCGATGCCGTTCGCGCGCCGCTTTTTGAAGAAAAGGTCGTCGATTTTCTGCTCGAGCTCGCGACCGTCACTGAAAAAAAGGTTGCGCGCGAAGAGTTGTACAAGGATGACGAAAAAACCGCCGATTAAGCGTCCGCTCGACTTGCGCGGGGGACGCTTCGAAAATAGATCAACGGCTGCGCGCTCACGGCTAAGCTAGCCGTATGTGATTCGAGGTGCCGCAATGAGAGACCCCGTCGATACCTATATGAACTATCTCGTTCCCATGGTGGTCGAGCAGACCAACCGCGGGGAGCGCGCCTACGACATTTATTCGCGGCTGTTAAAGGAGCGGATCATCTTCATTACCGGGCCGATCGAGGACGGCGTGGCTGCTTTGATCGTGGCGCAGTTGCTTTTCCTCGAGGCGGAGAATCCGAAAAAAGAGATATCGATGTACATCAACTCGCCGGGCGGGGTGGTGACGTCGGGAATGGCGATCTACGACACCATGCAGTTCGTGCGCCCGCCGGTATCCACGCTTTGCGTCGGGCAGGCGGCTTCGATGGGGTCGCTGTTGCTGGCCTCCGGAGCAAAAGACCTGCGTTTTGCGCTGCCGAACGCGCGGGTGATGGTGCATCAGCCTTCCGGCGGGTTCCAGGGGCAAGCCACCGATATCATGCTGCACGCGCAGGAAATCCTGAACTTAAAGAAGAGGCTTAACGAAATTTACGTGAAGCACACCGGGCAATCGCTGAAAAAGATTGAGGATGCGCTGGAGCGTGACTTTTTTCTCACGGCGGATGCCGCCAGAGATTTTGGTTTGGTCGACAAAGTCATCGACAAGCGTCCCGAGGAACTCATGCCCAAGCCCGCTTGATCCGCGGGATCAAGCCTATTCGAATTTCAGGTTACGCAAAAAACCGAAGTACGGCCGCATTTTGGCCTGGGGGATAGGTGTTATCATTAATAGAATCTTGATTATCCAGCCGTTAGCATGCTTCGCTTATGATGTGGAGGTCTCGGAACCGTGCCGGTTTGTGGCAGCTTTGGAGATGAAGATCGCTGTGTAGCACCGCGGTGTTGCAATTGATTTCGCGAGGATCGTTGTTCGCACGCGAACGGGGCGGCAGAAGATAGAGTGATACGGAGAGCGGAATGAGCAAGGTCGGCGGCAGCGAATCGAAGAATACGCTTTATTGCTCGTTCTGCGGCAAGAGCCAGCACGAAGTCCGCAAGCTGATCGCCGGCCCGACTGTTTTCATTTGCGACGAGTGTGTCGAGCTCTGCATGGACATCATTCGCGAGGAGAACAAATCCTCGCTGGTGAAGTCACGCGACGGCATTCCCACTCCAAAAGAAATTCGCAAAGTTCTTGACGATTACGTGATCGGTCAGGATCACGCAAAGAAAGTTCTCTCGGTCGCGGTCCACAATCACTACAAGCGCCTCAATCACCAGACGAAGCACAACGACGTCGAGCTGGCGAAGTCGAACATCTTGCTGATCGGGCCGACCGGTTCGGGCAAGACGCTGCTCGCGCAGACCCTTGCGCGCATTCTCGACGTGCCGTTCACGATGGCGGACGCCACCACGCTCACGGAAGCGGGCTACGTCGGCGAGGACGTCGAGAACATCATCCTGAAGCTGCTGCAGTCGGCCGACTACAATGTCGAGCGCGCGCAGCGCGGCATCGTTTATATCGACGAAATCGACAAGATTTCGCGCAAATCCGACAACCCCTCGATTACCCGCGACGTTTCTGGCGAGGGCGTGCAGCAGGCGCTGCTCAAGATCATGGAAGGCACGATTGCGTCGGTGCCTCCGCAAGGCGGCCGCAAGCACCCGCAGCAGGAATTTCTGCAAGTCGATACGACGAACATCCTGTTCGTTTGCGGCGGCGCGTTCGCCGGCCTCGAGAAGATTATCTCGGCGCGGGGTCGGTCCACGTCGATCGGCTTCTCCGCCAAAGTGTCGGCGCCGGAAGATCGCAAGCAAGGGGAAATCTTCCGCGACGTCGAGCCGGAGGACCTGCTGAAGTACGGTCTCATTCCGGAGTTCGTCGGACGGCTGCCCGTTGTCGCGACGCTTGAAGATTTGGATGAGGCTTCGCTCAAGAAAATCCTGGTCGAGCCGAAGAACGCGCTGGTGAAGCAGTATCAGCGGCTGTTCGAGATGGAGTCGATCGACCTGACGCTTGCCGAGGAAGCCTTGGGCGCGATTGCCCGCAAGGCCATCGACCGAAAGACCGGAGCGCGCGGGCTGCGCTCGATCATGGAGGGCATTTTGCTCGACACCATGTTCGACCTGCCGAGCCTCGAAGGCGTCGAAGAGGTCGTCATCTCCAAAGAGGTCGTCGAAGGCACTGCGCGACCGCTCTACATCTACGCCGACCGCAGCGATCGCACGGCCGAATCCGGCAGCGTAAGCGCCTGATCCGAAAAGGGCCTATGCCCGCGTTTCGGGAACTCAGGTTTGATTCGCGCATTGGCCCAGTGCGAATTTAGCCATTATGCCGTTTTAACTGGAAAAATGGCTCTTACTTGCAGACGAACCAACGCCATCCTACGTATAGCGTCCGAAGCGAAATAGAGTACGAAGGATCGTAGATTCGGGTTGGCGAGGGGTTCGTACCCGTGCGCGGCCCGCCGGATAGTTCCAATACCGGCGTTCCTTTGTCAGCCAGCTAGCACTGTTCCGGGACGCCGCATCAGGGTTCCGGAAGAGGGGTACAACAACAAGGATCCGGCCATGACAGCCATCAAACCACGACCGACGTTGCAGCCGGGTGAGACCCGAGCCTATCCGGTATTGCCGCTGCGCGACATCGTGGTGTTTCCGCATATGATCGTTCCGCTCTTCGTCGGGCGCGAGAAGTCGATCCGCGCGCTCGAAGAAGTCATGCGCTCCGACACGTTTATCCTGCTGGCAACCCAGAAAAACGCCGCGGATGACGATCCGGCAACCGACGCAATTTACGAAGTCGGTACGCTCGCCAGCGTCCTGCAATTGCTCAAGCTGCCCGACAACACCGTGAAGGTGCTGGTCGAAGGCGTCGCCCGCGCGAAAGTTCTGAAATACAGCGACCGCAACGAATACTACGAAGCCGACGCCGCCGTGCTGGCCGACGACATGGGCGACCGTGTCGAAGTCGAGGCGATGGCGCGCTCCGTCGTGACGGAGTTCGAAGGCTACGTGAAGCTGAACAAGAAAGTCTCGCCGGAAGTGGTCGGCGTGGTTCAGCAGATCGAGGACTACGCGAAACTTGCCGACACGGTTGCCTCGCATCTCGCCGTCAAGATTCCGGACAAACAGGAAATTCTGGAGACGCCCGTCGTGACGCAGCGGCTCGAGAAGGTTCTCGGCTTGATGGAAAGCGAAATTTCCGTTCTGCAGGTGGAAAAGCGCATCCGCACCCGCGTCAAGCGGCAGATGGAGAAGACGCAGCGCGAGTACTACCTTAACGAGCAGATGAAGGCGATCCAGAAGGAGCTCGGTGACGAGGAAGGCAAGGACGAGCTTGCCGAACTCGAAGAGAAGATCAAGAAGACCAAGCTCTCGAAGGAAGGCCGGGAGAAAGCGACGCACGAGCTCAAGAAGCTCCGCCAGATGTCACCGATGTCGGCGGAAGCAACCGTGGTGCGCAATTATCTCGACTGGCTGCTGTCGATCCCGTGGAACAAGAAGAGCAAGGTCAAGAAAGACCTCAAGTTGGCGCAAGAGGTGCTCGATGCCGATCACTTCGGCCTGGAGAAGGTGAAGGAGCGCATCGTCGAGTATCTCGCCGTTCAGCAGCGGGCGAACAAGCTGACCGGGCCGATCCTCTGCCTCGTCGGCCCTCCGGGCGTCGGCAAGACCTCGCTCGGCAAGTCGATCGCGAAAGCGACCGGCCGTGAGTTCGTGCGCGTGTCGCTCGGCGGCGTGCGCGACGAAGCGGAAATCCGCGGTCACCGGCGCACCTACATCGGCTCGATGCCGGGCAAGATTATCCAGTCGATGCGCAAGGCGAAGACCTCGAATCCGCTGTTCCTGCTGGATGAGGTCGACAAGATGGGCGCGGACTTCCGCGGCGATCCATCGTCGGCCTTGCTCGAGGTGTTGGATCCCGAGCAGAACCACACGTTCAACGATCACTACCTCGAGGTCGACTACGATCTCTCGAGCGTAATGTTCATCACGACGGCGAATACGCTCAACATCCCGCCGCCGCTGATGGACCGCATGGAGATCATCCGCATCGCCGGCTACACCGAGGACGAGAAGGTCGAGATCGCGCGCAAGCACCTGATCCCGGCCGCGCTTGGCAAGCACGGCCTCGACGCCAAGGAATGGTCGATCGACGATGAGGCGTTGCTCACCATCATCCGTCGCTATACGCGCGAAGCAGGCGTGCGCAATCTCGAGCGGGAGATTTCAACGCTGATCCGCAAAGCGGTGAAGGAGCTGATGGTCTCCAAAAAGAAGAGCATCGCCATCACCGCGACGAGTCTCGGCGATTACCTGGGCGTGCCCCGATATCGCTTTGGCGAAATCGAGGCCGAGGATCTGGTCGGCGTTGTCACCGGCCTGGCGTGGACCGACGTCGGTGGTGAACTGCTCACCATTGAAGCCGCGATGATGCCCGGCAAGGGCCGTATGACGGTGACCGGCAACCTGCGCGACGTGATGAAGGAGTCGATCTCGGCTGCGGCTTCATACGTGCGCTCGCGCGCGGTCGCCTTCGGCATCGAGCCTCCGCTGTTCGACAAGCGTGACATCCACGTGCACGTGCCGGAGGGTGCGACGCCGAAGGACGGACCCTCGGCCGGCGTTGCGATGGTTGCCGCTATCGTTTCGACCATGACCGGCATTCCGGTGCGCCGCGATGTGGCCATGACCGGTGAGATCACGCTGCGTGGGCGCGTCCTGCCGATTGGCGGGCTGAAAGAGAAGCTGCTTGCGGCCGCCCGCGGCGGAATGAAAACCGTGCTGATCCCGGAGGAGAACGCCAAGGATTTGGTGGAAATCTCCGACCCGATCAAAAAGGGCCTGGAGATCATTCCGGTAACGCGCATGGATGAAGTTCTGGCCAGGGCACTCGTTCGCACGCCCGATCCCATTACGTGGGAAGAGGAGAGCGCCAAGACCTCGGCAACGACGCCGGAGCCGGCGGTCGAGGACGACTCTCCGGGTCTCACCGCGCACTAGTCGGGGCTCGTTACGCAGAATCGAGAACGGCGCCTGCGGGCGCCGTTTTCGTATGGGAAGAGCGGGCCCTTCTCGTTAATCCGTTGCTCGCTTGCTCTCGACGCGGCGAGAAGCGATAAAAGGTGGAAAGGGCGGTTAGCTCAGTTGGTAGAGCGCTTGCTTTACACGCAAGATGTCGGCGGTTCGAGTCCGTCACCGCCCACCAGAACCGAGAATTTTGATGGTCAGGCTGCGTGCAGTTGATTGCGCGGGCAATGACGTGAGCAGCCAAGTGAGAGACCGCGCGCCGGACGTGTGAGTCGTGGAAGTGTTTCGTTGCTGGAGTTGATGCTCAGCCCAAATAAAAAGGCAGGCGCAGAAAATGTCCGCACCTGCCTTGCCCGCGAGGGTCCGTTCGTAGGCGTTAAATCGCTTCTTTCAATTCCTTGGAAGCGCGGAAGGCGACTTTCTTGCTGGCCTTGATTTGAATCTGTTCGCCGGTTGCAGGATTACGCCCCATGCGCGCGGCGCGCTTGCGAACCTGAAGGATGCCGAGCCCGCCGATACGAATGCGCTCGCCTTTCTTCAGATGCTTCACGATGTTCGAGACGAGATCGCCGAGAACGGTTTCAGCTTGCTTCTTCGACATTTCGTGCTGCTCGGCCATCGCAGCGGCGAGATGCTTCAATGTCACTGTTGTAGGCGTCGATTTTCCAGGAGCCGTTGCCATTGAGGACCCTCCTCGTTGAAACTCATTGCGCGGCAAAACGCCGAGCATACCCCGCCCGCATAGACGATTCGGGGGCGGGCTGACCATCGATTCTTAGCGGAAAATAGGGCTTTTTCGCAATTTTTGTGAGCGGCAAGGGCCATCCTTGACTTGACCGGAGGCGGCCTATAACTCCCGACCCACGCCCGCGGGGGCGTAGCTCAGTTGGTTAGAGTGCCGGCCTGTCACGCCGGAGGTCGCGGGTTCGAGCCCCGTCGCTCCCGCCATTGAATCAAGCACTTAGTCCTCCTTTCCCGCGGCGATTAGATTCCTCGCGTGCCTGCGATTCGACTCTTAATGGGTACGCTGGCTGAGGGGCTGGCCGGCGATGTAGGGGAGTCGTCTGCGAGGGCATGAGTTTGGCTGATGGTAGAAGCCCTGTTCTTCGATGTGTTCGGGACTCTCGTCGATTGGCGCACGTCAGTTGCACGGGAGGCAGAGAAAATCCTTGGGTCACGAGGCGCGTCGGTCGGCTGGCTTGCCTTTGCTGACGCCTGGCGGGGGCAGTACCAGCCGGGAATGGAGGAGGTGCGGTCGGGGCGGCAGCCGTTCAGCAAGCTCGACGTTCTGCACCGGCGCAATCTTGAGCGTATCTTGCCCCAGTTCGGCCTGACCGACCTGCCGGAAGAAACCTTGCGTGAACTGAACCTCGCGTGGCACCGGCTCGATGCCTGGAACGACGTCGCGGCCGGTCTGGCGCGCTTGAAACAGAAATTCCAGCTGGCGCCCGTCTCGAACGGCAACATCTCGCTGATGGTCGATCTCGCGCGCCGCAATAATTTTCCGTGGGACGCCATTCTCGGCGCGGAAATCGCCGGCGACTACAAGCCGAAGCCGCGCGTTTATCTCGCGGCTTGCGAAGCATTCGATCGTGCGCCGGATCGGTGCATGATGGTGGCCGCGCACAGCAAAGACTTGGCGGCGGCCGCAAGCATCGGATTGCGTACCGCGCACGTGGCGCGGCCCGACGAATACGGGCCGAATACCGGCGAGGGTGCGCCGACGATCAAGGTCGATTACACAGCGAAAAGTTTGCTCGATCTCGCCGAGCAATTGGGGGCTTGATCCGTCGTCCTGAGAGTCTGGCCGGAAATGCGGCCAACGAAATCAGGGCTTTCGCAGCCGTCATGCCCGGCCTTGTGCCGGGCATCCACGCCTTCACAAACAAGAAAGACGTGGATGGCCGGGACGAAGCCGGCCATGACGATGGAGAAGCCTTGTGCAACTCATTAGAAAGGACTCGAGGCATTTCCGGCCAGACTGTCAGGATAACGGGTGAATGCCGGTCGCCGAAAACAAATCCGTCATCCTGAGGCGGCCGCGAAGCGGCCCTCGAAGGATGACCGGCACCTTTCGGACCGTCACCCGCCGAGTCGGGTTTACCCGACTTCGGATATTTAGTGCGCAAGTCGGCCAGGGCCGACTTGCGATGACTCATCGCTACACGTGAGCGCCTCAGGATGACGGCGGGAATGTCAGCCTCTGTAAACTGGTTCCGGCTGCGTGAAGAAGCTCAGCAGGATGTGATAAACCAGCATGTAGTTTTTCTGCTGAAAGCTCGCGTGCGAGATGCCGGGCATGATGGTGAACTGCTTGTCCGGATTCGGCAGCTTCGCAAAAAACTTGAACAGGTCGTCGACCGACGCGATGCCGTCCCATTGGCCGCGCATGATCAATGTCGGCACCGTGATCTTTTCCGGATCGACCACCGGCAACTTCGAGCACATATCCACGTAGGTGCCGGTCGGCACCGAATCGTCGAGCGCCGTGACCGCGTCCGCAAACGCGTCGATCACCCGCTTCTCGGCCGTGCCCGCGTGATCGCGGTCGAAGATCGAATGGATGAAAGCCTTGTCGATCGGCCGGCGGTTCTTGGCAACGAACTCGGGTAGCTTCTTGCGCCGCTGCGCGAGCGTCGGCGAGCCTTCGCCGGTCCACACCATGGCATCGAGCGCAAGGCGCGCGACCAATTCCGGATGACGCTCGGCGAACATCGCTGCGCGCAGCGCGCCCGAGGATATGCCGTAGACAAGGAAAGGCCGCGCACCGCGCAGTTTCTGGATGTATTGCGCCGCCGCGTAGCAGTCGTCGGCGCCTTGGCTAATGGGTGCGTTGTTGTCGCGGTCCTTGGTCGAGCGGCCGTAGCCCTCCATATCGACGCACCAGCAATCGAAGCCATGGCGGGCAAAGAAATCCATGGCGGAGGAATCCGGCCGGCCCGGCACCTGAAGATCGAACGTCGGCTGCGAGGCCATCGAAGAGCCGTGCACAAACAGGATTGTGCCTTTGCTCCTTGCCGGGTCGCCGGCGCGCTTCTCGAACAGGAAAAGCTTGACGGGGCCTTTGCTCGTCCAGTGTTCCTGCCCCGCGATCGCCGCGGCAGCCGACTTCAATTCGTTCATGGCACCATCCCTTGCGAAACGCGTCCACCCGCTTACTGGAATATCTCGTTGAATTTCCTTTTCACGCCGGCGGCATCCTTCTCGATCTGCGCATAGTCGATGGGCATCGGTTTCACGTCGGCAAGGCGCGGACTGTCCTTCGGTGGATCGATGTCGGTGCGGGCCGCATAGCCGCCGCCGGCTGGAAAGAGTTTTTGCGCGGCCTCGCTGACCATGAAGTTGGCAAAAGCCTTGGCGGCGTTCGGATGCGGCGAACCTTTGATGATGGCCGTCGGCGAGGGAATGATGAACGTCCCGTCGGCGGGGTAGATCGTTTTGATCGGGTGCCCCTGCTTGCGCGCGTCGGCCGCGTAGCTGTCAAGCGCGCCGACGGCGATGACGCGCTCGCCGCTTTTGACCATATCGGTGACCTGCTGATTGCCTTGCACGATCATGATGTCGTTCTTTTTGAGTTGCTCGTAGTAACCCCAACCGAGCTTGCGCGAGAGCGTCGAGACGACCATCAATTGCAGCGCGGTGAACGACGGATCGGTCATCACCAGCTTGCCCTTGTATTTGGGGTTGGTTACGTCGGTCCACGTCTTCGGGTAGTCGGCTTGCGCGACCTTGTCCCTGCGCACGTAGATCACCATCATGTTGAGCCGTTGCGCGACATATTCGCCGTTCGGATCTTTGGCGACGTCCGGCACCTTGTCGAAATCGGCGGGCTTGAACGGCACGAAGACGCCGTCCTGCGCAAGCTTTGCAGAGGCCGCGGGATCGGAGGTCGTCATCACGTCGGCAGCGTTCAGGCCGCTTTTGTGCTCCTGCATGAAGCGGCGCAGGATGGCGGAGCCGCCCGAGCGGAACAGTTCGACGTGAATGCCGGTCTTATCCTCGAACAGCTTTGCCACATTCTGAGCCGTCTTGATCGGGGTCGAGGTATACCAGACGACTTTGCCTTCTTTTTTGGCTGCCGCCATGTCGACAGGGTCGGCTTGGGCAGGCGCAACGTGGGTGATCGCAATAGCGGCGATCGCAATTAGCCAGTTTTTGCTCATTGTTGTTTCCTCCACATCGACAGCTTATCGGGCCGGATCGGTGTGTGCAAAAACGCTCATCGTGTCCGGCGCGAACGAAATTTCCACGGCATCGCCGAGCGCGATGTTTGCGCTCGGGTGGGTCTGCACGCGCAGACGCTGATTATCCAGCGCCACTTGGTACTCGCTGATATTACCAAGAAACGTATGGTCGACGACCGTGCCGGATGCCGCGCTGGCATTTTCGAGCCGCTTGAGCTCGATGTTTTCCGGGCGCAAAGCGACATCGATTGCAGCGCCCGCTTGAATGCCGGCCGGCAACGCAGCGACCGTACGCAACCGGCCCGCAATCAGTATCTCGCCCTTGCGCCCGTCGCTGGACAGCACTTTTCCCTCGAGCAAGTTCACGTTGCCCATGAAGTCAGCGACCGTACGATTGACCGGCCGATTATAGACCTCGCGCGGCGGGCCGAACTGCTGCAAGCAGCCTTCGTGAATGACGGCGATCTGGTCTGACAGGGCGAGAGCCTCGGCCTGGTCGTGCGTGACATAAATAAACGTGATGCCGATCCGGCGTTGTAGTTGCTTTAGTTCGCTGCGCATGTGCTCGCGCAGCTTAGCGTCGAGATTCGAGAGCGGCTCGTCCAGAAGCAGAATCTCCGGCTCGACGACAATGCTGCGCGCCAGAGCGACACGCTGCTGCTGCCCGCCGGACAGTTCGTTGGGAAGCCGGTTTTCGTAGCCCGACAGACCGACGAGCGCGAGCGCCTGCTCGACTCCCTCGCGCGCCTTGGAGGCGGGCACCTTGCGCAGCTTGAGCCCGAACACGACGTTTTGGAAAACGGTCTTATGCGGCCACACGGCATAGTTCTGGAACACCATGCCCATGCCGCGGTGCTCGGGAAGAATGAGCGTGTCTTTCGACGAGACAAGCCGTTCGCCCACATGGATGGTGCCGGCATCCGGCGCCATGTAGCCGGCAATCAGGCGCAGCGTCGTCGTTTTCCCGCAGCCGCTCGGGCCGAGCAACGTGACGAACTGGCCGTCGCGAATTTCGAGGTTGAGATCGTTGATCGCAGGCAGACCCGCCTGACTGTAGGTTTTTGATACGCCGCTAAGCGTCACGCCAGCCATACGATGCTCACACCTTATGCGGGTCTGTATTCAAGCCGTTCGCGTTCTCTTTCGCCGCCGAGGCGGTTGGCGAGCAAGATCGCAAGGCTGATGATGATGACGTTGATGATCGCCAGCGCCGCCACCGGCTCCGTATAACCGGTCTCGTACAGATTATAGACGGCTACCGCGAGCGTTATCGATTTGGACGAGAACAACAGGATAGACGCCGACAATTCCTGAATGGCGGGCACGAAGATCAAAAGCCAGCCGGCAAATAGGCCGGGGCGGATCAGCGGCAGGGTTACCTCACGCATGGTGACGCCCCACGAGGCGCCAAGGATGCGGGCACTCTCTTCAAGCGTCGGATCGATCTGGCGCAGCGAGGAATTGGCCGCCCGCAAGCCGAGCGGCACGTAACGGCCGGTATAGGCCAGCAACAGGATGACGAGCGTGCCGTAGAGCGCGATCGGCATGGCCAGCCAGAACTGGATCAGCGCCACCGCCATGACGATTCCCGGCAGCCCGAGCGGTATGAGGGCCGCATAATCGAGCAGGCGGCGTCCGGGAACGCTGGTGCGCAGGTCGATCCAGCCGATTACCGTACCGAGCGCAATCGACAGCGTTGCCGCCAGCGTCGCCAGGATTAGGCTGTTGATGATCGCGCGCTGGGTAACGTCATAGTCGAACAGCACAAATTTGTAGTTTGCCAGCGTCAAGTTCTTCCAGAATGCGAGGCCCCATGACTTCGACAGCGAGACGGCAATGAGCGAAGCGTAAGGCAGAAGAATTGCGACGACGAAGACGAGAACGGCGAAGCCGAACAAGCCCCACCGCGCTGACCCGAGATCGATCAGTTGCGGCCGCGAGCCTTTGCCGCCGAACGTCACGAAGGAGCGGCGCGCCAGAAACCTTCGCTGAATAAACAGCGCGGCAACCGTGATGAAAATGAAAACGAGCGAAAGCGCCGAGGCGAGCCCATACTGCGGCGGATAGTCGAAAAGCGAATAGATGCGCGTCGACAAGGTAAAGATGCGCCCGGGCAGTCCGATGATCGCTTGCGAGCCGAACAAGGCGATCGAATTGACGAAGGCGATCAACGTACCTGACAAAATGGCCGGCGCGACCAGCGGCGCGGTAATGGAAAAGGCCGTGCGCCATTTGCCGGCGCCGAGAATTTCGGCCGCTTCTTCATAGGAGGCGTCGACCGATTGCAGCGCCGTGACGGCCAGCAGATAAACGAAGGGAAACGTGTGCAGGACGGTGACCAGCACCAGTCCTTTCATCGAAAAAATATTGAATGTGAGCCAGGTGACGCCGAACTCCTCGCGCATCAGGTGGTTGATCACGCCCGCATTGGGACTGAACAGGTTGACGAACGCGATCGCCGTCAGGAACGGCGGAGACAAATAGGAGAGCGTCGCGGTGACGCGGATGAACGGCTTTGCCGGAACGTTTGTGCGCGATATCGCCCAGGCCAGCGGCACGCCGATCAAGACGCTGAACAGACCGGTCCATGCGCCGAGAATGAGACTGTTGATGAGCGCCTGGCGATAAAGGCGCCCACTTGCCGCTTCCCGGAAGAACGCGAAACTCAGCCCGTCCGGCGTACGAATACTGCCAATGAACAATGAGCATAGCGGCAGCACGACCAGGATCACGAGGCAGATAACGGCGGCGGCCATGACCACCTGATCGAACCGCAGCCACTCCAGGCGTGCAGTCGGCCGAGCCAAAGCAGGCCTACGAACATTTGCTCCGCCGCTGTTCATGAGGGTTCCTGTCGGTACGCGTCGGCCGACGCGGGCGGCATCTTCGGGGTCCTTCGGTCGCTGTCAACCAAGGCACTGAGGGCCGCGTTATCGGCCGTCCACAATTTCGTGGTGCCAATGCCGCAGCACCGCTGCCGGTAGCCGGATGTCGGCTTGCCACCCCGGAAGGGCTGCGCTAAGCCTCAGCCCGCTCCCGTCCGTGAGCCGAATCCACCAATGACAGGGCGATTTCGTGCGGGGCTGCGGCGCCGAATGTGCGCCACTGGACAGTCCGGGGCGGGCGTCATCCTGGTCGGGGCAGGCAAGAGCTGAGGTCGCCGATGAGCGAAGCATTGCTGGAGTACCTCCCTCTGGTCGTTTTCATTGGCGTTGCGATCGCCATCGGCCTGGCGCTGCTGATTGCGCCATTTATCGTCGCTTATCGGCAGCCCGATCCCGAGAAACTGTCGGCCTACGAATGCGGCTTCAATGCGTTTGACGACGCGCGGATGAAATTCGACGTACGTTTCTACCTCGTCGCGATTCTCTTCATCATCTTCGACCTCGAGGTGAGTTTCTTGTTCCCTTGGGCGGCGGCGTTCAAGGAGGTCGGGGTCTATGGCTTCTGGGCGATGATGGTGTTCCTTGGCGTGCTGACGATCGGCTTCATATATGAGTGGAACAAGGGGGCGCTCGAATGGGATTGATGAGCCCAGGAGAGTCGTAAGATGAGCGTCGTCGCACCCGCAGCCACGGGTATTCTCGATCCGCGCACCGGCAAGCCGGTCGGCGCCGACGATTCGTTTTTCGTCGGTATGAACAACGAGCTTTCCGACAAAGGCTTCCTGGTCACCGCCGCCGACGACCTGATCACTTGGGCGCGCACCGGCTCGCTGATGTGGATGACGTTCGGGCTTGCTTGTTGCGCGGTCGAGATGATGCAGATGTCGATGCCCCGCTATGACGCCGAGCGCTTCGGATTCGCCCCGCGCGCGTCGCCCCGGCAATCGGACGTGATGATCGTCGCCGGTACGCTCACCAACAAGATGGCGCCGGCGCTGCGCAAGGTCTATGACCAAATGCCCGAGCCGCGCTACGTGATCTCCATGGGATCGTGCGCGAATGGTGGCGGCTATTATCATTACTCGTATTCGGTGGTACGCGGCTGCGACCGCATCGTGCCGATCGACATTTATGTGCCCGGCTGCCCGCCGACCGCGGAGGCGCTGCTCTACGGCGTCATGCTGCTGCAAAAGAAAATCCGCCGCACCGGCACGATCGAGCGCTGACGAGGCCGGGAATGGATGAAGCGCTCGAAAGGCTTGGGCAGACGATCAAGAACGCCTTGGGCGATTCCATCGTGGACAGCACCGTCGCGCGCGGCGAGCTGACCATCGACGCCAAGGCCTCCGACATCGTCAAGGTGGCCAACTTCCTGCGCGACGATCCGGAATGCCTGTTCTCCTGCATCATCGATATCACGGCGGTGGACCGGCCGAGCCGCGAGCGCCGTTTCGACGTTGTCTACCATTTCCTGTCGCCGGTCATGAACCGCCGGGTCCGGGTGAAGATCGAGACCGATGAGCGGACGCCGATTCAGTCGCTGATCGGCGTCTATCGCGGCGCCGACTGGTTCGAGCGCGAGACCTACGATCTTTATGGCGTGCTGTTCACGGGTCATCCCGACATGCGGCGCATTCTCACCGATTACGGTTTCGAGGGCCATCCGCTGCGCAAGGATTTCCCGCTCACCGGCTTTGTCGAGGTGCGCTACGACGATGAGCAGAAGCGAGTCGTCTACGACAAGGTGCGGCTCGCGCAGGAATTCCGCACGTTCGATTTCCTCTCGCCCTGGGAGGGCACGGATTACGTGCTGCCAGGCGATGAGAAAGCGAAAGCCGAGGGCAAGGGGCCTTGAGATGAAGCCGACGCTCAAGCCCGGCCTCAAGTACACGTTTTCTTACGTCGTGCCGGAAAACAAGACGGTGCCGTACACCTATCCGGAATCGCCCGAGATCGCGGCAATGCCGAAGGTGTTCGCGACCGGCTTCATGATCGTGCTGATGGAATGGACCTGCATCCAGCTGATGGCGCCCCATCTCGATCCCGGCGAAGGATCGCTCGGCGTGCATGTGGACGTAAGCCACAGCGCAGCGACGCTTCCTGGTCAGACCGTCACGGTCGAAGCCGAATGCATCAAAGTCGACGGCCGCAAGCTGATGTTCAAGGTGCGAGCGCATGACGGCATCGACGTGATCGGCGAGGGCATGCACGACCGCGCGGTCGTTGCATGGGACAAGTTCAACGCGCGTGTCGCCGAAAAAGCCAAAGCGGCGGGAGTTGGGGCGTGAGCGGCTTGAAGCAATACGCGATCCTCATCCTGAGGAGCCGACCGCAGGTCGGCGTCTCGAAGGATGAGGCCTCATGGTTCGAGACGCGCCGCCATAGTGCGTCGAAGACGCGCGTGAACGCGCTTACGGCGGTGCTCTTCACCATGAGACAGACACTCATGTGGATTTGATATGGCCGAAACCGCCGTTCGCAATTTCACGTTGAATTTCGGGCCGCAGCATCCGGCCGCGCACGGCGTGCTGCGCCTCGTGCTCGAGCTCGACGGCGAAGTGGTCGAGCGCGTCGATCCGCACATCGGTCTGCTTCATCGCGGCACTGAAAAATTGATCGAGTACAAGACCTATTTGCAGGCTGTACCTTACTTCGACCGGCTCGACTACGTCGCGCCGATGAACCAGGAGCACGCCTTCTGCCTCGCGGTCGAGAAACTGCTTGGTATCGCCGTGCCGCGCCGCGCCCAGTTGATCCGCGTGCTCTATTCGGAAATCGGCCGGCTTCTTTCTCACCTGCTCAAT
This sequence comes from Pseudolabrys sp., assembly GCA_025929185.1. Taxonomy (GTDB): domain Bacteria; phylum Pseudomonadota; class Alphaproteobacteria; order Rhizobiales; family Xanthobacteraceae; genus Pseudolabrys. The sequence goes on along the minus strand of JAICMO010000032.1, from coordinate 2,927 downwards.
GTCACGACGCAGGCGATGGACGTCGGCGCGCTAACCCCACCGCTCTGGGGCTTCGAGGAGCGCGAGAAGCTGATGGTGTTCTACGAGCGGGCGTCGGGAAGCCGTATGCATGCGGCTTATTTCCGGCCCGGCGGCGTGCACCAGGACCTGCCGCCGAAGCTGATCGATGACATCTATGCGTTCTGCGATCCGTTCCTGAAGGTCGTCGACGACCTCGACACCCTGCTGACCGACAACCGCATCTTCAAGCAGCGAAACGTCGATATCGCCGTGGTCAAGCTCGAAGACGCCTGGAACTGGGGCTTCTCCGGCGTCATGGTGCGCGGCTCGGGCGCGGCGTGGGATCTGCGTCGGGCGCAGCCCTACGAATGCTATTCCGAGCTCGACTTCGAGATTCCCATCGGCAAGAACGGCGATTGCTTCGACCGCTACCTCATCCGCATGGAAGAGATGCGGCAGTCCACCAACATCATGAAGCAGTGCCTTGAGCGGCTGCGGCGTCCGGACGGGCAAGGGCCAGTGGTTATTGAAGACAACAAGATCACGCCGCCCCGGCGCGGTGAGATGAAACGTTCGATGGAAGCGCTCATTCATCACTTCAAGCTTTACACCGAGGGCTATCACGTGCCGGAAGGCGAAGTGTATGCCGCGGTCGAAGCGCCAAAGGGCGAGTTCGGCGTCTATCTCGTCTCCGACGGCACCAACAAGCCATACAAGTGCAAGATCCGCGCGCCCGGCTTTGCGCACCTGAGCGCGATGGATTTTCTGTGCAGGGGCCACATGCTGGCCGACGTCTCCGCGATCCTCGGCTCGATCGACATCGTGTTCGGCGAGGTGGACCGGTGAACGCGCTGCTCTTCTCCACGTCATTCCGGGACGGCCCGAAGGGCCGGACCCGGAATCCAGATGCACGCTCCGAATCTTTTGCTGGATTCCGGGTTCGCGCTTTCAGCGCGCCCCGGAATGACGGAGTCTAATCATGGCCGTCCGTCGCCTCGCGCCCGCCGACAAGCAGCCAAAGAGCTTTGCCTTCAGCAAAGAGAATATTGCTTGGGCGAAGGAGCAAATCGCGAAATATCCGCCGGGCCGGCAGCAGTCGGCGATCATCCCGCTGTTGTGGCGGGCGCAGGAACAATCGGGCGGCTGGCTGCCAGAGGCGGCGATCCGGTACGTCGCGGATTTCCTCGGCCTCGCGCACATCCGCGCCCTTGAGGTTGCGACGTTCTACACCATGTTCAATCTCGAGCCCGTCGGCAAATTTCACGTGCAGCTCTGCGGCACGACGCCGTGCCGGCTGCGCGGCGCCGACGATCTCGAAAAGGTTTGCCGCGAGCGCATCGGCGAGCAGGGCCACGTCACCAAGGACGGCAAGTTTTCCTGGGTGGAAGTCGAGTGCCTCGGCGCCTGCGTGAACGCGCCGATGGCGCAGATCAATTACGACTATTACGAAGACCTGACGGCGGAGAGCTTCAACAAGGTTCTCGACGGGCTTGCCGCCGGCAAGAAGGTCAAACCCGGACCGCAGATCGATCGGCAATTATCCGCGCCGGCCGGCGGGCCGACCACGCTGAAGTCGGAAGCCTAAAGCGATGCTCGCAGACAAGGACCGCGTCTTCAAAAATCTCTACGGCCAGCACGACGCGGGCCTGAAAGGGGCGCGTGCGCGCGGCGCCTGGGACAACACGAAAGCCATTCTCGCCAAGAGCCGCGACGAAATCGTCAACGAGGTGAAGGCGTCAGGCTTGCGCGGGCGCGGCGGCGCGGGATTCCCGACCGGGCTCAAATGGTCGTTCATGCCGAAGCAGGTCGGCGACCGGCCGCATTACCTCGTCGTCAACGCCGACGAATCCGAACCCGGCACCTGCAAGGATCGTGAGATCATGCGGCACGATCCGCATCTCCTGGTCGAGGGATGCCTGATCGCCGGCCGCGCCATGGATTGCCGCGCCGGCTACATTTACGTGCGCGGCGAGTTCGTGCGCGAACGCGAGGCTTTGGAAGCTGCGGTCCAGGAGGCCTATGCCGCCAAGCTCATCGGCAAGAATGCCTGCGGCTCCGGCTACGATTTCGATCTTTACGTCCACCACGGCGCGGGCGCCTACATCTGCGGCGAGGAGACCGCACTGCTCGAGAGCCTCGAGGGCAAGAAAGGCCAACCGCGTTTGAAGCCGCCGTTTCCGGCGAACGTCGGGCTCTACGGGTGCCCGACGACGGTGAACAATGTGGAGTCGATCGCAGTCGTGCCCGACATCATGCGGCGCGGCGCGGCCTGGTTTGCCGGCATCGGGCGCCCGAACAACACCGGCACCAAGCTCTTCTGCATCTCCGGCCATGTCGAGCGGCCGTGCAATGTGGAAGAGGCGATGGGCGTTCCGCTGCGTGAACTGCTGGAGACGCATGCCGGCGGCGTGCGAGGCGGCTGGGACAATCTGCTTGCGGTGATCCCGGGCGGCTCGTCGATGCCGCTCATTCCGGCGGGCGCGACGGGCTGCGACGACCTGCTGATGGATTTCGACGGCTGCGCCAAGCACAAGTCGGCGCTCGGCACGGCGGCGGTAATCGTGATGGACAAGTCGACCGACATCGTCCGCGCGATGACCCGTATCTCCTATTTCTACAAGCACGAAAGCTGCGGCCAGTGCACGCCGTGCCGCGAGGGCATGGGCTGGATGTGGCGCGTGTTGACACGCATGTCGGAAGGCCGCGCGCAGAAAAAAGAAATCGACATGCTGTTCGAGGTGACGAAGCAGATCGAAGGCCACACGATTTGCGCCTTCGGTGACGGCGCCGCCTGGCCGGTGCAAGGGCTACTGCGGCATTTCCGGCCGGAGATCGAGCGGCGCATCGACGAATACACGCGCAACGCAAACAACGAGCGCGTGCGCGAGCCGATGCCACAGGCGGCGGAGTAAGCGATGACCAAGCTC
>JAICMO010000001.1 GCA_025929185.1 Pseudolabrys sp. | reverse complement strand
CGGGATGTTGTTCTTCAACGCCGCGGCTCCCGACGATCGGCTGCGGCAGAAGGACTGTCGCGCAAACGTCATTCATACCGCGCCATCGCGCGCGATGCTCGCCGACGGCCTGGCGCAATATCTCGTCTGGAAAAAATGGACGCGCTGGCTTCTCGTGGTCGGATCGCACGAGCGCGACCGGCTTTACGCCGCGGCTTTGAAAAGGTCCGCCGGCCGGTTTGGCGGCAAGATCGTTCAGGAGCGCGTTTTCAAGGATACCGGCGGCGCGCGCCGCACGGATAGCGGGGTCGTGCAGGTTCAACGCCAAATACCCGTCTTCACGCAACAAGCGCCCGCCTATGACGTTCTCGTGGCGGCGGATGAAAGCGAAGTCTTTGCCGATTATCTGCCCTATCGAACATGGGATCCGCGGCCGGTCGCAGGGTCCGCGGGACTCGTGCCCACAAGCTGGGATGCATCGAATGGCCTGTGGGGCGGCATACAAATGCAGAGCCGCTTCACCGAGCAGTTCAAAAGGCTGATGACAGCGCTCGACATGCAAGCGTGGACGGCGGTGCGCATGATCGGCGAAGCCGTGTCGCGCAAGAATTCGGCCGATCCAAAGGTGATCCTCGCGTTCCTCAAGAGCCCGCAGCTGGCGCTGGGGGCGTTCAAAGGCCAGAAGCTGACGCTGCGCGATTGGGACCTGCAACTGCGCCAACCGATCCTGCTGACCGACGGACGTACCATCGTTTCGGTGTCGCCGCAGGAAGGTTTTCTGCATCAAACCTCCGAACTCGATACGCTCGGCTACGATCGGCCCGAAACGCAATGCAAGCTACAGTGATCGGATTGTTCAGATGTGAGTAGGACGGGTTTTCATGTGGCGCGCCGGCCTCATTTTTTTCGCCTCAATAATCGCCGCCAACGGCCCTGCGCAGGCCTACATGGCCTACGTGTCGAACGAGAAAGGCAATACCGTCAGTATCATCGATACCGACAAGCTCGAGGTCGTCAACACCATCAAGGTCGGCCAGCGCCCCCGTGGCATCGAGCTGACGAAGGACGACAAGTACTGCCTGGTGGCCGTTGGCGACGACGATACCATTCAGATGATCGACACGAAAACCGGCGAGGTAACGGCTAACCTGCCCTCAGGCCCCGATCCCGAGCTATTTATTCTCAGTCCGGACGGAAGCCTGCTCTACGTGGCGAACGAGAACGACAACACCGTCACCATCATCAACATGAAGAAGCGCACGCCGCTCGGCGAGGTGCAGGTCGGTGTCGAGCCCGAAGGAATGGGAATCAGCCCGGACGGCAAGATCCTCGTCAACACCTCCGAAACGACGAACATGGCCCACTTCATCGACACAGCCACGCGCAAGATCGTCGCCAACGTGCTTGTCGATTCGCGCCCGCGCTTTGCGGCGTTCAAGAGCGACGGCTCGGAGCTTTGGGTTTCCTCCGAAGTCGGCGGAACGGTCAGCGTCATCGATCCGGTCAAGCATCAGGTGACAAAGAAAATCACCTTTTCCATCCCCGGGCTTCGCAGCGAATCGATACAGCCGGTTGGCATCAACATCACGAAAGACAACAAAACGGGCTTTGTCGCGCTCGGCCCTGCAAATCGTGTCGCGGTCATCGATGGAAAAACGCACGAGGTGAAGAAGTATCTGCTCGTCGGGCAGCGCGTCTGGCACATGGCTTTCACGCCCGATGAGAAATACTTGCTCACGACCAACGGCATTTCCAACGACGTTTCGATTATCGACGTCGCCAAGCTGAAAGTCATCAAGTCGATCCAGGTCGGCGAGCTTCCCTGGGGCGTAACCATCACGAAGCACTGAACAGGTGGTCCGGCGGACAGCGTCAGCATCATGCATGGCATAACCAACCCGGCGCTTTCCGTTGAAGCGGTGAGCCACTCCTACGCCGCACGGCGGGCGCTTGACAACGTCACCTTCACTGTCGCGCCGGCAACGTTCGCCGTGCTGCTGGGCCTGAACGGGGCCGGGAAAAGCACGCTGTTTTCGCTGATCACGCGGCTTTACGGCACACAGCATGGGCACATTCGCATTTTCGACCACGACGTCGAGCGCGCGTCCGGCGCGGCCTTGCGCATTTTGGGCGTGGTATTCCAGTCCCGGACGCTCGATCTCGATCTTTCGGTCATGCAGAACCTGACCTACCATGCCGCGCTCCACGGAATTGGTAAGCGTGAGGCGCGAGAACGGTCGAAAGAGGTGCTCGCGCGGATCGCGCTTGCCGATCGCGCGCATGACAAAATCCGCAATCTCTCCGGCGGGCAGATGAGACGGGTCGAGATCGCCCGCGCGCTGCTGCACCGGCCGCGGCTGCTGGTGCTGGACGAGCCGAGCGTCGGACTCGACATCAAGTCACGCGCAGACATTCTCAGCCACGTGCGGCGCCTGATCGCGGAGGAAGGCGTCGGTGTGCTGTGGGCGACCCATTTGATTGACGAGGTCGCGGATGATGATCAGGTCATCGTCTTGCACCAAGGCCGCATTCTGGCGGATGGTCTGGTTTCGCGCGTCGTCGCCGATTGCGGCGCGGCCGATATCCGCGACGCGTTCACGCGGCTGACCGGTGCGGCTGCAAGCGAGGCCGCATGAGCACGGCAGCAGCCAATACTCAGCGGATCGCCCCTGCCCTCGACGCGCAGGAGGGGTTCTCGGCAGGCCAGTATCTGATCTGCCTCAAGGGGATTGTCTGGCGCGAGAGCTTGCGTTTCCTTCATCAGAGGGAACGCTTTATTTCCGCCCTGGTGCGTCCGTTGGTGTGGCTGTTCATCTTCGCGGCCGGGTTCCGGCAGGTGCTCGGCGTCTCGATCATCCCGCCCTATCAGACTTACATTCTTTACGGCGAGTACATTACGCCGGGCCTCATGGCGATGATCCAATTGTTCAACGGCATGCAGTCGTCGCTGTCCATGGTGTACGACCGGGAGATGGGCAACATGCGGACCTTGTTGGTGAGCCCGTTGCCGCGCTGGTATTTGCTGTGCTCCAAGCTTGTCGCGGGCACCGCCGTTTCGCTTTTGCAGGTCTATGCGTTTTTGTTCATCGCCTGGTTCTGGGATATCGAACCGCCGCCGCTTGGATATCTGCTGGTGCTGCCGGCGCTGATACTCTCAGGGCTGATGCTGGGCGCGCTCGGCATGTTGATTTCCTCGGTGATCAAGCAGCTCGAGAATTTCGCCGGCGTGATGAACTTCGTCATCTTTCCGATGTTCTTCACTTCCTCCGCACTCTATCCGCTGTGGCGCGTGCGCGAGGGAAGCCCGTTGCTGTATTACATCTGCCAGTACAATCCATTCACGCACGCAGTCGAGCTCATCCGCTTCGCGCTCTATGCGCAGATCGACTGGATTTCGCTCGCGGTCGTGTGCGGGTGCACCGCGCTGTTTATGATTGCCGCGATCCTTGCCTACGATCCCTCGCGCGGCTTGCTCGCGCGGCGAGGTGAAACAGGAGGTGTGGCGTGAGACACGCGATCCTTTCTGCCCTGGTTGTCGTCGTCTCGGGCGCTGCATATGCAATGGACCCGCGCCATCCGGATTGGCCCTGCCAGCAGATCGAGGTGCCGCAGCTGTCGATTGCCGCTTTCTGGAACGGACCGGCCATCGACGACGTGCGTGACGCCTGGAAGAACGACCCGACGATCGAGGACCTCGTCGCGCGTCTCGCGGCGCGGCGCACGCCACTCCAAGACGCGGAAAAGGCGGCCGCCGAGTTCATTGCCGGTGGGAGGGCGGAAAAAGAGAAGAAAGCCAAGCTACTGTTTGCCGGGCTGTTCGCGACGCTCAACAACGAGCGCACGCAGGTTATGGACGGGATCAAGCGCTTCTCACAGCGTCAACAGCAATTGCGCCAGAAAATCAGTACCGAGCTAACGGAATTACGGGCGCACGAAGACGCCTCCAAGCAAGAGCCCGGAACGATCGACAAGCTCGGCAATCAGGTGGCTTGGGACACCCGCATTTTCGACGAACGAAGGCACACCATCAGCTACGTGTGCGAGGTACCATCGACGATCGAACGCCGGCTCTTCGCGCTTGCACGCGCGATTCAGCAGAAACTGGATTGAACCGCCGGCGATGTACGTTATTTCGCGGTCGAGCCGGAAGGCGGCATCACGGGCGGACCGCTCTTGCCGCCGGGCTTTCCGGGAACCTTGGCGGCGTCTTCTTTCGAGAGCGGCGTGGTCGCAGAGTTCGCCGCGCCCGTGGTGCCGGACTTCGCCGGCGGTCCATTTTTATTTCCCGGCTGCCCTGGAATTCCGGCGCCGGAATTCGGCGCGGTCGGCATCACCTTTCCATTCTCGAGATTGGGTGAAGGGGTTGTCGTCTGCGCCAACGTCACGACAGGAAGCGTCGCGATCGCAACGGCAGCAGGAATGAGCATAATTTTCAGCATGGCCTCTCCGCTTCGTGCGCTTTCGGCAAGCCGGCTGATGCAGCTTTATCGATACCGGCGGTCAGGCTGCTAACGTTAGCCGTTCTGGTTCGTTCCGACGCGCGGGCGGAGATGGCTATAGTTCCCGAATGCGCAACCGGTTCGCAAGCTCACCGATGATGCCGCGGCGGAACAGCAACACGCAGGCGACAAAGATCGCGCCTTGAATTACCAAAACCCATTCGCCGAGCGGCGCGAGCTTGTATTGCATGACCAGAATTACGAACGCGCCGACCACCGGCCCGAAAATCGTGCCGAGCCCGCCGACAAGCGTCATTAACACGACTTCGCCCGACATCGGCCAATTGACGTCGGTGAGCGAGGCCAGCTGGAGGACAATGGCTTTGGTGGCGCCGGCGAGACCCGCGAGCGTGGCGGAAAGGACAAACGCGAGCAGCTTGTAGCGCTCGGTCTTGTAACCGAGCGAAATCGCGCGAGTCTCGTTTTCCCGGATCGCCTTGAGAACTTCGCCGAAGGGTGAATGGATGATGCGATAGATCAGCAAAAATCCCGCGAGAAAAATCACCAGCACCACAATATACATTGCCGCTTCGTTTTGCAGATTGACGAAACCAAACAACTTGCCGCGCGGAACGGCTTGAATTCCGTCTTCACCTCCGGTGAATTGCGCTTGCACGGCGAAGAAATACATCATCTGCGCCAGCGCAAGCGTGATCATGGCGAAATAGATGCCTTGGCGGCGGATCGCCAGCGCGCCGGCAACGAGGCCGCAGACCGCCGCGGTCGCCGTCCCGGTCAGGATCGCAAGCGCCGGCGGGAGGCCCCACGCCTTGGCCGAATAGGCCGAAAGATAGCTCGCCCATCCGAAGTAGAGCGCATGGCCAAACGACAACAGTCCGACGTAGCCGATCAGCAGGTTGAATGCACAGGCAAACAGGGCAAAGCACATCGCCTGCATCAGGAAAAGCGGATAAGTCATGAACGGCGCAACGATCAACGCCGCGACCATGATAGCGAAGGCAATACGCCCGCTCTGCGCGCGAAGGGTGGATTCGCTTTCGGTGAGCGGATCGACGACTCGCTCCATCACCCTCTCCGCCCGAATAGCCCGGCCGGTTTCACCAGAAGCACGATCGCCATGATCACGAAGACGACCGTGTTGGAGGCTTCGGGGAAAAATACCTTGGTAAGACCCTCGATAATGCCGAGGCCGAATCCGGTGAGGACGGCGCCGAGAATCGACCCCATGCCTCCGATCACCACGACAGCAAACACCACGATAATGATGTCCGATCCCATCTGCGGGGAAACGTTATAGATCGGCGCCGCCATGACCCCGGCTAATGCCGCGAGCGCAGCGCCAAATCCATAGGTCAGCATGATCATGCGCGGCACGTTGATGCCGAAGGCGCGCACAAGGGTCGGATTTTCCGTCGCAGCGCGCAACGTGGCGCCAAGAGATGTCCGCTCGATCAAAAACCATGTCGAGAAGCACACAACAGCCGAAAAGAACACGACCCACGCCCGGTAGTTCGGCAGAAACATAAATCCGAGGTTCTGTCCGCCGCGCAGCAACTCGGGGATTTGATATGGCCGGCCGGACGCGCCAAAAAAATTGCGAAACATGCCTTCGATGATTAGCGCGAGCCCAAAGGTCAGCAACAGCCCGTACAGGTGATCCAGCTTGTAGAGCCATTGCAGGAGCAGGCGCTCGATGACGACTCCGACGATCCCTACGACGATCGGCACGATCACAAGCGCCCACCAATAGTCGACGCCGGCATAATGAAGGAGCAGAAAAGCCGTGAACGCGCCCAGCATGTACAGCGCGCCATGCGCGAAATTGATGATATTAAGCATGCCGAAAATGACGGCGAGGCCCAAGCTCAGCAGAGCATAGAAAGACCCGTTGATCAGCCCGATAAGCAGCTGGCCGAACAACGCCGTCGAAGGGATGCCGAAGATTTCGAACATGCTTATCCGTCCGCATGCCGCGGGCGCAGCGTGGTATGACGTACGACGCTGCCGGCCCGACACCCGAGTCTGGTAGCCGCGGTCCCGAATCAGCGACGCATCACGCCGTGCTGCATCGGATCCGGGACGCGGACTCGCACGTTCAACCCTTCACCAGCGGGCAGCCGCCCTCGTTGAGAGGCCGGAACGCTTCCTTGGCCGGAATGGTGGCGCGAATGTTCAGATAGTCCCACGCGCCCTTCGACTCGGAAGGCTTCTTCACCTCGACGAGATACATGTCGTGAATGGCGCGGCCGTCCTGGCGGATCGTCACTTTCCCGAACAGCGGGTCGTCGATCGGCTTGGACTTCATCTTGTCCATCACCGCTTTGCCATCGTCGGCCTTGCCGCCCATGGCAGCGACCGTCTTGAGATAAGCAAGCACCGATGAATACACGCCGGCCTGCACCATGGTCGGCATCGCGCCATTGTGTTGCTTCGCAAAGCGCTTTCCGAAATTGCGGCTAGCGTCATTGCGGTCCCAGTAATAGGCCGTCGTGAAAAGGAGACCTTGCGACGTTTCAAGTCCGAGCGAGTGCACATCGGTGACGAAGACCAGAAGGCCGGCGAGACTTTGGCCGCCCTTCACAATGCCGAATTCGTGCGCCTGCTTGATCGCGTTGATCGTGTCGCCGCCGGCGTTGGCAAGGCCGATCACCTGCGCCTTCGACGCCTGCGCTTGTAGCAGGAATGACGAGAAGTCGGTGGCCGGGAACGGCACGTTCACCGTCCCAAGCACCTTGCCGCCGTTGGCTTTCACAACCGCAGCCGTATCGCGTTCCAAGGCATGGCCGAAGGCGTAATCGGCAGTCAGAAAGAACCAGGTCTTCTTGCCGCTTTCAACGATGGCCTTGCCGGTGCCGTGTGCCAATGCCCAGGTGTCATACGTCCAGTGCACGCTGTTCGGCGAGCAGGCCTTGCCTGTGAGGTCGGAGCTGCCCGCACCCGAGATCAGGAAGACCTTATTCTTTTCTTTGACGACCTGATTGACGGCGAGCGCCACCGATGAAGTCGGCGTATCCGCAACTGCGTCAACATGGTCGACGTCGATCCAATGACGCACGATGCTGGCGCCGATGTCAGGCTTGTTCTGATGGTCGGCGCTCAAGATTTCAACTTTGAGGCCCTTCTTCTCGACGCCGGAGTCCTCCACCGCCATCTTGGCCGCAACGACCGATCCCGGTCCGCCAATGGCGGCGTAAAGACTCGACATGTCGCTGAGTACGCCGATCTTGATCGTCTTGTTTTGGGCCTGCGCCGAGCCGCACGTCAATGCGACGGCAAGCGCGGCGAGCGCAAAGAAACGTTTCATTTTTTATTCCTCCATGTTGTTTGCTTTTTGAAGTCGTACAGATTGCCTCATAACCTGTCCTGCCCCACCGCCGTTCACACGCCGAGATAGGCATGGAGCTTATCGGTATTTGCCTCCAACTCCGAATTGGTAAAATCATCAACGATCCGGCCGTGCTCCATGATGTAGTAGCGGTCGGCGACCGTCGAGGCAAAACGGAAATTCTGCTCCACAAGGAGGATGGTAAAGCCTTTATCCTTCAGTGCACCGATGGTGCGGCCGATCTGCTGGATGATGACGGGCGCAAGGCCTTCAGTCGGTTCGTCGAGCAGCAGCAGGCGCGCGCCTGTCCGCAGGATTCGCCCAATCGCCAACATTTGCTGCTCGCCGCCGGAGAGCTTCGTGCCTTGGCTGGCAGCGAGCCGATCCTTGAGATTGGGAAACAGCTCGAAGACCTGATCGAGCGGCAGGCCGCCCGGCTTGACGGCCGGCGGCAGAAGCAGATTTTCCTGAACACTGAGACTGGAAAAAATGCCCCGTTCCTCGGGACAAAATGCGATGCCCGCGCGCGCGATCTGATCCGATGTGCAGTTGATCAGCTCGCGGCCTTCGAGACGGACCGAGCCGGCGCGCCGGCCGACGATGCCCATGATTGATTTCAGTGTCGTGGTCTTGCCGGCGCCGTTGCGGCCGAGCAAGGTCACGACCTCTCCCTCTTGAACGTTGAAATTTGCGCCGTGCAAAATGTGCGACTCACCGTACCAAGCCTCCAGGCCGTTGACCGCGAGTAGCGGCGTGCGCACGTTAAGCATTCCCTACTCCGAGGTAAGCTCCGCGAACCTCTGAATTATTGGAGACTGCTTCGTAATCGCCCTCGGCCAATATGCGCCCTCGCGTCAGCACCGTGATGCGATCTGAAATGTCGGCCACGACCGACAAGTTGTGCTCGACCATCAGCACAGTGCGATTGGCCGCAACGCGCTTGATCAGCTGTGAAATGCGGCCAATGTCCTCGTGAGCCATTCCCGCGGTAGGCTCATCAAGGAGCATCATTTCCGGATCGAGCGCAAGCGTGGTCGCGATCTCCAATGCTCGCTTGCGGCCATAAGGCAACTCGGCGGCGATCCAATTCGCATATGACGATAAGCCAACGTCGGTGATGAGCTCCATCGCGCGGTCGCTGAAAACGTCGAGGACCGAAGAGGCGTGCCAAAAATCAAACGAGGTGCCGCGCTTGCGCTGCAAGGCGATGCGCACGTTATCAAGGACGCTCATGTGAGGAAAAATCGCCGAAATCTGAAACGATCGGACCAGGCCAAGCCGGGCGACGTCCGCCGGCTGCATTGCGGTAATGTCCCGGCCCTTGAAAAGAATGCGGCCCCGGGTCGGCCTCAAGAACTTCGTCAGCAGATTGAAACAGGTCGTTTTTCCGGCGCCATTCGGGCCAATAAGGGCGTGAATGGTACCGGAACAGACATGCAAACTGACGCCATTAACAGCGACAAATCCCGCGAAATCTTTCGTGAGATCCTCGGTTTCGAGGATCATGTCGTCGGCCATCAGCAAATTCCCCTCGCCTCATTTTCGATAACTTTTCATGGCGCGACAAGGGCTAGCGGCTGTTCCGCGCGGCCTGCCTTCGAAAAGAGGCAATCCGGCCGGGAAGCTCGCCGGGAACGTCGCCCGCGCAGCCACGTTGGTCTTGAAACCACTGGAGGCGACCATGACCTTTCCTGACGACCCCAATTTGAACCGCACTAACCGGCGGGTGACCGGCGGGACCGCCTACACCGGATGGATCGTCGGATTGCTCATTCTGATAGCCATCATCGTTATCTTTTCATGGGCGAATAGCGGCAGGAACACCGGGACCGCGTCGAACAATACCCCGGCAGTGAGCAAATCAACGTCTACGCCTGCGCCTACGCCGCCGGCCACGACGGGATCCGGAACCACGTCGCCCAAACCCAGCGGCGCTGCGCACTAGAGTGCGATCAACTGCGATTGAAACGGCTGTTTTCTCCGCTCATTCCCGCGTAAGCGGGAATCCAGCGAATATGAAGTCTGGACTCCCGCTTTCCGCCTTCACTGCGCGCTTCGGCGGACTCAAACCGCCGAAGCTCGCGAAGCGAACGTAGGCCGGATCGCGGGGAATGAGCGGATGACGGATCGACTCAACTCTGAATCAAGTTATCACGCAGAGTGACGGGCGGAACTGCCGGACGCACTGCGGGTTGCAGCCGGTATGAGCCGGTGGCGCCTGGTGTATCCAACAATCCTCGCGGTTGCGACAACAATGACGGCGACGGCTGCGGTACCGAAGCGAGAAAACATACAGCATCTTGTTGCAAGATGGGTTCAGCCGCTGCTGGCTGCCGATACAGGCGCGGCCGTCGCAGTCCGGATCGATGGGCAGACGCTCTTTTTCAACTACGGTTGGGCGGACCACGCGAATGGCCACCGCATCACACCGGATTCTCTTTTTAATCTCGCGTCAGTCCGCAAGGTATTTGAGGCCGTTCTCCTGGCGGAAGCAGTTGATCGCGACGAGCTAAGTCTCGACGATCCTGCCTCCAAATACGTGACCGAACTTCAGCAAGGTCGGGACATTCGCCGCGTCACAATTGGACAATTGGCCACGCATACGTCAGGCCTCTTGCTTCCACAGGATCATCCACCCTGGCCGGACCGCGGCTATTCGCTCCCTGAATTTATTCAAACGCTCAATCGCTGGCAGGAGGACGCCGAGCAGGCGCCCGGCAAGCAGCACATGTATACGCATGCAGGTTATGTGCTGTTGCAGCTCGTCCTTGAGCGCCGGTTCAACAAACCGATCGCCGAGCTTCTGCAAGAGCGCGTGATTGCGCCGCTCGGTCTGCACGAGACGCTGCTCCCGCCGCGCGATGCAAACGGACGGGCGAAGTTACCGCCGAACCTCATGGCACAGGCGGTGCAAGGTTATTCTGAATCCGGTGAACGCGTCGGCGATCCGGGTGACCAACAAACCTACTATCACTTTCCAGGCACCGGTCAGATGTTCTCGTCGGCGCGAGACCTTTCGGTGTTTGTCGCGGCAAATCTCGGTGACCTTCAAGTTCATCCGGCGCTGGCAAAGAGCATGCGGCACGCCCGACAAGACCTGTTCTCCATCAGCCCTCGAAACGGCCAAGCGCTGGCATGGGAGGTCAACTACAACAATAGCCCCCCAATCGTCGAAAAGAACGGTGGCCTGAACAATTCATCGACCTATCTCGGCCTCATCGCAGAGCGCAAAATAGGCCTGGTGATCCTCACCAATCGCGGCGATCAGAACGTCGCCGAAGCCGGCCGACTTATCCTGCGCGCGCTTTGCGCGCGGGAGTGACATGAGAAGCGGTATCGGCCGTCGGAATGACAGCAGGCGATAGCCGCTTTGAGCGCTCGGCGAATGGCTGAGCTCGCGGCTCAATGGGACTCCTCGCATGCGCTTTACAGAGAGAGCGGATTTTGCCGGCGCGATCTCCCGTTACCGTGAAGCGAAGAATGCGCTGAATACTCCCGGCTCCGGGCAAAGCCGCCATGGCCTGGACTGGATGAATTTTTTCATTGCCGACGTGCAGACCGGCTTCGGCAGCTTCGTGGCGTTTTATCTGGCGGGCCTTGACTGGTCGCAAAGTCAAATTGGCGAAATCCTTGCCGTCGGCGGGCTCGCCGGCGTTCTGTCACAGATTCCGGGCGGCGCGCTAGCCGATGCGACCTCCTGGAAGCGCGCTTTGGTCGCGCTTGGCATTCTCTTGATCGGCGGCTCTGCAATCATCTTGGCGTTTGCGCCGTCTCCTGTTCTGATCTTCGTCGCCGAGTTATTCCACGGCATAACCGCCGGAATCCTGACGCCTGCAATCGGCGCCATCAGTCTTGGATTGGTCGGCCGCCGCGCAATGTCGTCGCGGACCGGGCGAAACTATCGTTTTGCCGCAGCCGGTCACGCACTAACCGCCGTTTCCATGGGCGCCGCCGGCGCCTATTTGTCTCAGAGCGCTATCTTTATTGCAGCCGCGATTCTGTGCATCCCGGCGCTGGTTGCCCTGAGTTACATCCGTCCGGAAGAGATCGACTATGCGCGCGCTCGCAATGCGGCGACCGGCGACAAAGCGGGCAAGGTCGAGAAGATACTCGATCTGTCGAAGAACCGCGGACTCCTGTTGTTTACAGGGTGCGTGGTGCTCTTTCAGTTGGCCGATGCCTCGATGTTGCCGCTCATCGGCGAAGGGCTCGCAAAGCAGGCAGGCGTTCCGACGCTTCTGATGTCGGGGTTGATTATTGCGCCGCAGATCATCGTCGCAATTCTTGCCCCATGGGTCGGCTACCATTCCGAAACGAGAGGACGCAGACCTCTATTGCTCGTCGGCTTCGGCCTCGAACCGATACGCGCGGTGCTCCTTGCCTTTACCACGGCGTATCCATTCCTCATTGTCGCGCAATTGCTCGACGGCATAACCAGCGCGTTCGTGACGGTATTGACCGTGCTCGTGATCACCGACCTGACGACCGGCAGCGGGCGCTTTAATTTCGCCCGCGGCGCGGTCGGGGCGATGTCGGGGCTCGCAGCATCGATCAGCACGCTGGCGACCGGTTTTGTTTATCAAGAGTTCGGCCGCTCGGTCGGCTTCTTCCTGATCGCCGCCATCGCAGGCGCGGCGACGGCCCTGCTTTGGATGTTTCAGCTGGAGACGAAGCCGGCGCAGTACCTCGATTGAATTCGTCATCCACGGCTGATCTGCCGCGCCCTAACGGGACTCCGCGACCGCCCGCCTTCACCAGATTACCAGCGAGGCTGGCCGAAGCCGATGGTTTTGCATAGGCCCAACGGGAACTCATCCCTGTCACCAACGTTCCTATCACCATCCCTGCTGCTGCTGCTGCTGCTGCTGCTGCTGCTGCTGCTGGCAAATGCAGTTGAGAGAAACAGGCCGTGCCGCCCCGTCTCGTCGCATTTCCACTCACAATCAGCAAAGAGCCGTGCGGCGTCGAAGATTTCTCTCGGCGTCTCGTAGCGGCGGCGAGCGATCTCAATGACGGCAATCATTACGTAACATGCGACATCTCGTCGAATTGGAAAAGCATCGCAAAAACGTTCTGGAAGGCAGATCAAATCATTTACAACCTGCCACTCGTTGCCTGGAAGCGGATGATCTGTACTCCATTGATCACGCTTGCTTTTGCAATGCTGGCAAGGCGGCCTGTTATTCTCATCCTTCACGAGTGGCGTTCCCTGCATCCCCTGAGGCGCCTACTGACATGCCCGTTCATATTGGCGAGCCGGTCCATCCTCCTTATGTCGCCCACGGTGAAGCAGGAGCTGCAGCAAAGCATTTTCGGTCGAATGGCCGCTAAATGTTCGTTGATTCCGATTGCCCCCAATATCTGCCGCCCAGATCATTTCGTCGTTACTGAAAGGGTTAGACAAATCGAGCGCGTTACAAAGAACAGCGAAATCAGGATTGGCTATTTCGGTTCGATCTATAGCGGCAAGAGGCCGGAGATTCTGCTGGATGTTTGTCAATTGCTCCGCAACGAAGGCACGATATGCTCTGTCATCTACATTGGAAGCGTGATCCGATCGGCGGCTGGCTACGAAGATCAATTTGCTCATGAGATCACCAAGCGCAACCTCAAGGATTGTGTAGCACTTACCGAATATGTAGCGAACGAAGAGGAGCTCTTTGCTTTCTTCGAGCACATCGACGTATTCGTGTTCGTGCTGCCAGAAGGCTTGAGCGCTAAGCGCGCCAGCATTCTCACATGCGTTCAAACCGGCCGACCGGTTCTCGTTTCCGCCCCGAAAGACCCCGCTGAATTTTATCACCACTTAAGATATTCCGCCCTCATCGAAAGCGGGATCGTGAGCTTCATTCCACAGTCTGCATCCATAGCTGACATCGGCGCCTTGGTTCGGAAGTGTTATGCCAATCGAAACGCGAAGCCCTACGTCATCAATTATCCAATCTGGTGGCGTGATACGGCCAATGCTGTGGCTCATGCCGCGGCGCAAATCGACGGTAGATTTTCAGCAAGCAGGCAGGCACACAGGTGAAATCACGCCTCTGCGCCAGACGGGAAGCACAATGCGCCGTCCTTTGGCACCGTTGCGATATTCGGTAGCACGACAGAACGTGTGATCCGCCGTCTGCAGGTCCTTACGAGACTTCGATTTTCCGAGCGGGACGGGCATTCTGGGCGAAGAAGGTCAAATAGACGATAGCCTCGGAAAGCACATAGGTCGTTGCGAAGACGCCATTCAGCATCATACCGAGTTGAGCGAGATCGGTCATCCAAATCAGAATGATGGAAACAAGGAGTGCTTTCAGCACCGTCAGCCCGATTACAGAGGTCGCTCTAATTCCCATTCGATTCCACGCGAAGAAGAGCTCCGCGTGGTATTCCTGCACGTTTCTAAACGCAGGAACGAACAGCATCAGCAAGAAGAGCTGCTCGGCGAGATAAATCTGGCGACCAAGGAGATTGGGCGAAAAATGAAGAACGATCAGCAGCGCGGCAAAGCCCAAGGTGGATACTGAACCGATCCATCCCTCAATCGCAAGGCTGTCGCGCCAACGTGCGCCGAGCCCTCGGCCCATCATGATTTCCCGAACAAGAAGAAGCAGAAAACTGCGGACAGGGACTGCCGTTAGATCGACAACGCGCATAGAAATCGAGTAAATTCCTGCAATGCGAGCATCCGCCAATAGCAAAACGATGATCTTGTCCAGTTCGGATTGCGCATAAAAAACGAAGAACGAAATCGCAAACAAGACGCTCTCGCCAAAGCGACAAACGATGAGCTTGGTTACGCCGCGCCATCGCAATCGGCAGTCCGGTCGAAACCAGATGCAGTAGATTGCCGTGGCCGCGAAATTGCACCACAGGTACCAAATGGCCCACCTCGAAAGGCCGCCTGCACCAGAAAGTTGGAATCCAACGGCTGCCACCAGGCGCGCTCCCGACCCGAGCATCGCGCCTGTAGATGCCCGCGCATACAGACCCAACCCGTTGTTCAATTGCATTGCGATTTCTAACAATCGCCACAGAAGAATGTCGGAGACGGTGATCGCAGCATAGCTCCAGGGATCGAGATGGCCCGCAAATAGAAAAAGATAAAGGATTACCGCCGCTGCCATGCAAATGGGAGCAGAGACTGCGAACGTGAAATAGACACCGGTCGCGTAGGCGCCGAGCAGCGATCTTCTGGTCGCAGCGGCACGGAATGCGGCAGCCGAGAATCCAAATCCGGCGAAGCTGCCGATCATAATTCCAGCAGCCGAAATGGCGGCGAAAATACCAAACTCGGAAAGCGAGAGCGTGTTGGCAAGAAGCAGAAAATAGACCGCTTGCATTGCCAATCGGCCGAGCGAGCCACTCATGATCGTGAGGTAGGGCCAGAAGTAGCGCGATATGTACCCACGCGCTCTTTCTGTGCCTTGTTGCGAAGATAGGTCCTCACCGGCGGGCGATTTCGGCGTCCCAGCCGTAGTTGGAGCTTCGCTACGCATTCTCACAGACGGACCTAAATGATGAGGGCTCGGTCAACCTTCTGACTCGAATGTAGAAAATTTGCGACAACCATCGTGACAACCGTAATGAACCATCTGCAAACGCGCTGCCTGTCCGATCACCCGTTCCGACTGAAGCGTTTGGGTGATTTTTGTCTCGCATTCGTGGCGCTCCATCCCTCAATCTTCCAATAGTGGTCCAATCAGTGTTATACAAGTGAAGAGCGAGACTGGTCTTTGGCGATGTGCGCCAAAAGTGCACCTATGAAGGTCGTTTCCCGGTTTTTGCCCATTGATAATGCCAGGGATACGCAGGTGCGAGTATGTCCCGGAGCCAAGGCACTTGCGCGTCGAACTCTGGGCCTGGCTCAGCTGTTAGCCGGTCGTGTTTTTTCCAACCTGTGGCGCATTGGCATCCCCAATATTGGGGCGATTATGATGTTTCACGAGATACAGGATGATGTCATCGGTCAATTACGCACCGGGTGCAGTCCGAAGTACCTGGAACATCTGATCAAATACGTTCGATCGAGAGGCGCGGCCATTGTCTCGATTGACGATGCGATTGGGTTATTGGCGAAACGATCGCAAAAGAAATTCATCGTCCTCACTTTTGATGATGGCTATCGGGACACATTAAGCAGAGCACTTCCCTGCTTGGAAAAGCTGAATGCTCCATTCTGTGTTTACGTTCCGACTCAGGCCCTCACCCGCACTATGGACGCGTGGTGGCTTGCGCTCCGGCAAATCTTCAAAGCACACGACACCGTGGAAATCGAGGCTATGAACCGCCGGTTCGAGTGCTCAACGCTTGACTCCAAATCAACCGCGTTACGTGAGGTCTGCAACTGGATCGCGACCGATTTCCGGCTCAAGACAGATCTGCAACCGACCTTCGCCAAATATCGGATCAGCATGAGCGAGATCGTGAACCGGTATTTTCTCTCCGTTGCTGAGCTACGCGCCCTCGCCAAGTCTCCGCTGGTGACCATAGGTGGGCACGGCAGTTCACATGAGGCGCTCGCGAATTTACCTTCGGCCGCAGTCCACGAGGAGTTGACCCAGAGCCGCGATTTCTTGGAACAAGTGGTCGACCGGGCAGTTGATCACCTGGCGTATCCCTATGGGACGCCCCTCGCCTGTGGTCCCCGAGAATTCACGATGGCACGCCAACTGGGGTTTCTGTCTGCTGCAACGACGGAAAGTAGGCCATTCTACTACTATTGCGACCCGGTGCGGCTGCATGCGCTCCCTCGGATGGATTATAGCGCCGATTTTTGGACCGGTGCCGGCGCGGCTGACTGCGATGAGAGCAGTCCGAGTCTTTATGCGGATGTTATAGAACCCGATCACAATCTAAGGTAGCGACGACGGGAGGCGGCCATGCACGACGAGCGGCTACTCTGCGGTTGGGAAAGCAAGCATGCTGCCCTGTGGAATCAGGCTCCGATTTGCATCGGGCATCGGCTCCACGAGTTGCCCGAGTTCACGCTGGATGCGCTTGCACGTCTGATAGAGAGCTATCCGCGCGAGAATTACAGCATCATTCACATGGGCAATCGCGAGACCGACCGCCGGTTCTGGCGGGAAGGCGATCTCGGCGGGCTGAACGGGCAGGACGTTATATCGGCTATCGCCAACGGCCGGCTTTGGCTCAACCTACGTAACGTCGGCGAGGTCGCTCCGGAAATCGGCAGAATGGCAGAAACCATATTCTCCGAGCTGCACAAACTCGTGCCAGGGCTTGCGACGTGGAATCATCGGTGCGGAATTCTGGTCTCTTCTCCGAATGCACAAGTCTATTACCACGCGGACCTTCCCGCTCATGCGCTCTTTCAGCTCATAGGTCGCAAGCGCGTCTACTTTTATCCGCCGCACGAGCCGTTCATTCGGGCCGAGGACCTGGAGCACATCGCAATATACGGCTTGGAAGTCGATATCCCCTATTCGCGGTGGTATGACGAATATGCCTGCGTATTCGACTTTGATCCGGGGCAGATGCTGTACTGGCCCCATACGGCGCCGCATCGCATCGACAACTACGATTGCCTTAATGTTTCGCTGACACTTGACTTTGTGACCGAGGCCGTGCGTCGCAAGCAAATGGTCACTCTAGCAAATGGAATCCTGCGTTACCGCTTTGGCCTCAACCCCGAGAGCGACGCTACGACTGGCCCGCTCTTCTGGTCAAAAGCGCTTCTACAGAAGATGTTGCGTAACTCAGATTGGATAAAGGCCAAGAAAGCCTCTCATCGACGAATCGAATTCCGCCTCGACAAATCGACGCCCGGCGCAATTCTTGAGATGTGAATGGACTTCATCGTCACGGCGGGGAGCACACCCGTGGTCGCGCGTTTAGCCGCCGTGTTGCCGCTAAAAACCTTCGGCAGACATTATCTATCGAATCTAGCGCGTTGCGACATTCTTTTTGCTTCCCTGCGCACCTACGCGGCACCCGGACTTTTTAGCACGATTTTAGTCGTGGTGCCGTCGCGCGAACTGAAACGCGTCGAAAAGTCGCTTTCTTGCTGGTCCGACCTGCCGTTGACCATTGTGGCTGAGGACGAATTTCTACCTGTATTCCATCAATACAGAAGAACCAGCGGCTGGTTTCGACAACAACTCATCAAACTATATGCGGCCAATGTTATTGATACCGAGTTCTATCTCACGCTCGACCCGGACGTCATTCTGTGCAAACCACTATCTGCTGAGCAAATACTAATCGATGGTAAGGCGATTCTGGAACCTGAACCAAGGGCGGTTCACGCTGAGTGGTGGCGTGGATCAGCTCAACTACTGCATCTGAACGCTGATTTAACAGTGCCCGGGATGTCCGTGACACCCGCAATTCTGGCGCGCCGGGTTTGCAAACAATTATTCGATCACGTCCAGATTCTATACCACTCGGACTGGGCAGTTACCCTACTGAAGAACATAAATCTTAACTGGACTGAATACACGCTTTATCACCTCGTAGCCGAGCACTACGGTTTGCTCGATCAACTGCATGCGGTGCCGCCCGCTCGGCACGCGCGTTTACTGTGCGCTTCAAACGTTTGGGCTGCGGGCGATGACTGGGATGCAGGGTCGTGCTTCGGATGCAACGATCCCGGTCTGTTCGCGGTCGTTCAAAGTCATGCTGGCATCTGCCCGACCGAGTTGATTGCCATGTTGCCCGCTGCGCTGCGTGTCGATCACAAACGAACGATCACGCCTGCACAACGATTGCGATCCGTCGGCGAAGACATCATGAGAAAAACGATTGGGTACATCTAAGGTGATTGATTGCTTCTGATGACAAACACTCGACGACAGTTTGTATTTGGTTCTCTCGCCGCTGGAACGGCCGCCTCTACGCTTTCCATTTCATCGGCTTCAGGCCGTATGGCACTCGCACAATCTGAGGCGCCTGCCAGACGAATGCCTGCAAGCTCGCAGTCGAACTTCCTTTATGGCGCCGCCGTGCGCACTCCCGCGCTGATCACCGATCACCCGTATCAGGAGCTGGTGGCGCGCTATTGCGACTTGGTCGTTCCAGAGGGCGAACTTAAATGGGCAAGCATCCAAGCGAAGCGAGGCGTTTTTAATTTCGATAAGGCGGATGCCGTGGTGGATTTTGCAAAGCGCCACGGAATTGGGGTGCGTGGGCACACGCTGGCTTGGTACGCCGCCCTTCCTGCTTGGACAAAAGACATGGCGTCGCGCCAAGAAGCTGAGCGGGTGCTTGAGCAGCACATCAGGACTGTCGTTGGCCGATACGCTGGCACGATCCGCTCATGGGATGTGGTCAACGAACCTTTCCCGGACGATCCGCGCTCCTCCCATGATCTTCGCAAATCAGTATGGCTTGAGCAGATCGGGCGAGAGTACATCCCGCTTGCCTTTCGGATAGCGCATGAAACCGATCCGGCCGCACGTCTTTTCATAAATGAGTACGATATTGCGTTTGCCGGTTCACGATTTAAATCCAAGCGCGACGCACTCCTTGGCCTCGTCCGAGAACTCGTCAATAACAAAGTGCCGATACATGGTGTCGGCATTCAGGCACATATCAACGCAGACCGGCAGATCGACTCCGTTGGATTGCAGGAATTTCTGCACGCGATCAGCAGCCTTGGCCTCGAGGTCATCGTTACCGAACTGGACGTGATCGACTTCAGCCTGCCGGCCGATATTCAGTTGCGAGATGCGCTGGTCGCCGCAAAAGCATATGAGTTTCTCGATGTAGTGTGTGGGGTTGCGGCACCACCGGCTGTTCTAACCTGGGGGATCACGGATAAGTATACTTGGGTGCCCATATATTTCACTCGTGCGGATAAGCTGCCTAACCGTCCACTTCCGTTCGATAGAAATATGCGTCCAAAGCCGCTGTACTCTGTCATCGAATATTTTCGATATAGAGGCAGACGGTGACCGGCGATGCTTTCGGGTGCGGCCTCTCGCTTCCATGTAAGCCTCGAGACGGATGCCGGCCGCATCGCAGAGTGCTTGCCGGAGCCGGAATTGGCGGGCAATGCCACGGCATTCCAAAGCGCCATTTTTCTAAAATCATGGTACCGAACCATCGGCCCCGCACTGGGCGAACCGCTGCTTGCCACGGTCACCCATCGGAGCACCGGCTCGGTCGCAGCAATATTGCCTCTTGTCCGCCGCCGAACTGCCGGTCTGCGAGTCGTCGAGTTCGCGGACGGCGGCGTGAGCGATTACAATTTTCCGGTGCTGGGGCCTGCCGCTCCCACCACTCCCGCCGAAGCAAAGGAGCTTTGGGCCGCGCTGCGTTCGGCATTGAGCAAAGACGACGTTATTCGACTCACAAAGATGCCACACCGGGTCGAAGCAGATGTAAATCCTTTCGGTCTGGTCTCCCCGCTACTGAGCTGCGCCGTTCGCGGCAATTCCGTGGTCATCGATGACTGGAGCACCTATCTCCGTTCACTGGAGCGGATGTTTCGGAAGGAGTTGCGCCGCAGTTGGCGGTTGTTCGAAAGGCACCAGGGTGCGGCATTCCGGCAAATCACCGATCCTGTCGAAATCGACCGCGTTATGACCGCAATCGAGCAACATCAGCGCGCGCGTTTTGCAGGTCGAGGTTGTCGCTATCTCCTCGATCAGCCGCACATCACAAACTTCTACCGGACCCTTGCCGCGGATGGCATCGCCGCGGATAGCGTCGTATTGACTGCTCTTATGCAAGGTGAAGAGATCGTCTCGGCTCTCCTTGGTCTAAAACACAACAAGAGCTTTGTCATGGTTCGCCTCTCGAGCGGTGATCGAGAGTGGGCACACTGCTCCCCTGGCCGGCTGGTAATCGTGAGAACGATGCAAATGCTGCAATCTCAAGGATTCCGCCATTTTGATTTTTCCATCGGAGATCAAGCCTACAAGCGCCGTCTTGGCGCCAAGCCAAGTCCCTTGTTTGCCTTCACTGGCGCGCTCTCGTCGCGCGGCTGGCCTCTTGTCGCATATGATCGGGCGAAGGATACGATCCGGCGGCATCAAAGCATCGACCGCTTTGCCCGCCGCATCCTGGGAAAGGATAGGTCACATAGCGAGGGGAACGCGAGCTGACAGGCGCAGGCCAAAAACGGCAAAAATCCAGAAGAACCACACCACGCTGCCGCGATCGAATGCAACGCTTTCAAAGCAATTCAGATAAAGCCCGAACATAGCAATTTTAAACAAGTACGTCGACAATTCTCGGTTTGCATCCAGCGGCAAGCAATTGTGAAAATTCCGAACCGGATTAACGACCAAAAGCATCATCACCAGTGCAAGACCTACGATGCCCGTGGTCAACGTGAGGTCCAACATGCCGTTATGGCTGTTCGATGCTCGGTTGGCCCAAATCCCGTGGACGTTGCTCAAATAAACGTCATCCGTTCGCCAAAACGCGAAGAAGCCGCTTCCCGTCAAAGGATGGCTGGTCAGATGTGCAATGGCGAAGTTCCAGACGTCGGTACGGCCTGTAAAGGACGGGTCCTTAAGAACGTAGGGAACGATATCTCCGAGCAACCCCGTATACGACCCCAGAACACCAATTCCGTTGAAGATGATGAAAGGAGTGACAGCAATCACGAATTTGCAGGCTGCGCTCCGGCAGAAGCCGCACAGCAGCGACACGAGCATCACAACAGGAAAGATCAGTAACGGGGACTTTGCGTGCGAGAAGACTAGAAACACGAATGCCCCAGTTGCAATACTCACTCCCAGTGGAATTGACAGTGTGCGTGCCACGAAGAGCCCGGTGAATATCATGATGGTCATGACCGCGCCGGCTCCGTTCTTGTGCCCAAAAAAGCCGCGCCAATCTCCATGCAATTGAGGCTCGATATAGTCGGTGGCTTGGTGAATCGAGCGGTCGGGAAGGAGCGCCACGCCGAAGTAGCAGAGGATCAGGGTTATTCCTGCTATGGTCGCGAGCAGCATGCTGAGGTGGCGAAGACTGATCGGCAGCAGAAGGACGCAGGCTGCCGTAATCATCACCACGATCACAAACCCGAGCCGCCTTACCGAAAGGTCCGGATCATTCGACCAAATCACCGTCGCAGCAAACCAGATCCACGTCGCAATGGTGGTTCGACCGAACAGGCTATAGAGGGTTGAGGACGAGATGCGGCTCGCAACGATCAGCACCGCCGCCAAAAGGCTGATGTACACGATTTGATTGAGCGTATCGCCCGCCTCCCAGGCCTCGAGCAGTGCAATATTTGAAAGGCTTGGAAACGGGTGCAGCGTCAACAGCTCTAGCAAAAAGACGGTCACGAACAGCGTAGATCGGACCAGAACGCCCGCGTCTTCCGCGATCCATGATGATTCCTGGGCAGATGTGGCGGTCATTGTCCTGTTGGCACTTTTCGACTCTTGTACTGCTGAGGAACGAGACCAACCTCGGCAAGCAGACGTCCCAGCGCGACAAAGGCGCCATGCGACGCAATAATCACGCTGCGGCTTCTGATCAACGCGGGGACGAACTCAATGATCGATTTCGCCAACACCGCTACTGATTTCATTGTCACGAAAGTGCGATATCGGTACAAGCCTCCTTTCTTCCGATCGACACAATAGTTGATCGCTCCGATCCGCAAACTGCGGGCCAGCACCCATCGTGTGGTAGTCCTTTCGGGTGAGACATGTTCGAAGATTTCGGCACGTTGCTCCCAAAAGAATCGCAAACCTGCACGCGCGCATCGCAAAAAGAAATCGGTATCGCCGCCTCCAAGAAATGTGAATGCCTCGTCTAAGGGAGAATCACCCATCTTTTCGAACACGCTTCTGCGGATGAGGCAATTTCCGGTCCCATAGATCGTAGGGACCTCGCCGGTGCAATCGTATGCAGGACGAAATACGGGATGGTGGGCTAGGTGTTGCTTGCTCGGGTCTGAAAAAACAGGAAACACGGGGCCGCCAACGATGTCGGCCCCCGACAGCTCGGCCGCAGTAATCATCCAAAATAGCCATCGCTCAGATGCCCACTCGTCGTCATCGATCATCAGGATGTATTCGGCCCGGGGAAAGCGCGACAGTGCGAGACGAAAGCAGGTATTAATTGCTTGGCAGTTCCCCTGAGACGGCTCGACAGCGCACATGACCGGCATTGAGCCGAATGTCATTTTGGCAACCACTCGAGCACCAGCCCGCTCGATTACATCGTTATCGACGACAACACATCCGTATCGCGGTGTTTCGGACAATGCTACGAGGGATCGGAGCGTTTGGCGAAGAAGCTCGGGGCGACGAAACGTCGGAATACAGATTACGCTCGATATCTGAGCGCTAGGTTCCATCGGGAGGTCGGTTTGCGCGAAGCTCGAGCTCAGCATTCAGAATCTGTCCATAGCCGCTATCGCGTTTGTGTAATTAACAACATCAGCGAATGTGGATTTGTCAGCGCATAACGCCAAAAAAGCCGACGAGGTTCACGCAGGAGACGATAAAGCCACTCGAAGCCACTAACTTGCCAAATGAGCGGCGCACGACTGGCCGTGCCTGAGAGGAAGTTCAGCAGGCCACCCCCGGTTTTGATCAAGCCGACACCCCGCAGAACCTGTCGTCTGCGGTAGTAGAAAGCTTGCTCGCGCGGAATGCCGAGACACACCCAGAGAATATCCGGTTTCAGCTTCGAAACCTTTTTCACAAATTCGAATTCCTGCCGATCATCCAGGAAACCATGCGAGTGGATCAGTATGCGGACATCCGGGTAATGACGCTGGACGTTGTCGACCGCGGCCTGGCATTCCCCTTCGGTTGCGCCGTAGAACGCAAAACTCATTTTCCGGCGGGCAGCACGGATAGCAACGTCATGAAACAAGTCCGTCGTCGCAACCCTCTCAACCAATGGGCGCTGTGAAAGCCAACGAGAGGCAAAAACGAGCGGCTGTCCGTCTGCGCTCACGAGATCGGCGTCACAGAACAGTCTCCGAATCTCGGTCGAACGAGCGCAACGAGACAGAACCTCCCCGTTCGCCGAGGTAAACAACGGCGGCGGCCCGCGGCGGCGCGTCCGCCTACCCGCCGTCGCGATGATCAAATCTGCGGTTTCTGCGCGACTTAGCGCGGCAATTGAGATGCCCCCGATCAATGCACGTGGCACACGGCGCACCGGCTCTTCAGACATCGTCATATCCTCATCCGCCCCGGCAAACGGGGCCTTCCAGACGATGGGAACTATTCAACACGGGTGTGCCGAGGTTTATGACCGATCGCAATTCGCGCCGCCCCGGGCGCACCTATAACGGGGGTCAAATGCACCCTGACAGCGGAGAATCATGGAACCAGAGGACCGCAATACGCGTTTTAAGCCTCACGCTAATGGGGAATCCAATTCAGCCCAGTCGCACGACAAAACGGCAAATTGCTCGGATGCTGGAAGCATCCGGGCGGCCGTTAAGTTCCCCTGACGCGTGGAGGATCGGATCGTGGCCGCAATGACCGGCTTTTCGCGTCCCGCATTTCGAGCGCCGACCGTGCCGTCAAGGGCCGCTTGGTTGGTCCTATTCTTCGCCGTACTCACACCGTTTTGGCCGGCCAAAGCGGAGTATCATCTACAACGCGGTGACGTGGTCGAATTGTCGGCGGCCGGCGTCCCCGATATTGGCCAAAAAAGCATGATCGGCCTCGACGGCCAGGTCTCGTTTTCGCTTCTCGGTCAGCTTCCGGCTGCGGGTTTAACGCTCGCCGATCTGCGCTCAAAAATCCAAGCGCTGTTGCCAACCAAGGTGTTTCGCCGCCGCTCACCAGAGGGACGAGAATATCCGATCGTCATTGCACCTGACGAAATCAATTTGAAGGTCGCGCAATATCGGCCGGTTTACCTCAATGGAGACGTCAGCAAGCCGGGAGAGCAGGAATATCGACCGGGAATGACGGTTCACCAGGCAATCGCGCTCGCCGGCGGCTACGAGATCATGCGGTTCCGCATGAATAATCCATTTCTGGACGCCGCAGATTTCAACAGTCAGCTGCATTCGCTACAGTTGGAGTACGCGAAGCAATTCGCGATCACGCTCCGATTGCAAGCAGAATTGCAGAACAACAAAAGCGCTCTGGACCAAAATAAGGCGGTCGATATTCCACAAGTTCCGCTTTCTATCCTGAATGACATCGCCAAGGCGGAGGCGGAGCAGCTTAGGCTTCGATCGACCGATTTTGAAAATGAAAAATCATATCTTCAGAACGCTATCAACTCCGTAGCCAAACGCGTCACAACCTTGTCCGATCAAGAGCGAAAAGAGCAGGACGGGGCTGGTGCCGATCTTGACGAACTCAAGAGAATTCGGACGCTGTCGGAGAAAGGCACGCTTCCCTTCACACGCGTTACCGAGGCTCGTCGCATGGCGCTGCTTTCTTCCACGAGCGCTCTGCAGACCGGGTCGATGCTCGGCCAAGCTGTCAGGGAGCGGCAGGACCTCAATCGGAAACTACAGAAATTGCCTGAAGAGCGACGATCGACGCTGGTGCGCGAACTGGAGGACGCGAAGGTCAACCTTGAGAAGCTGAGCTCTCAAATACAAGGCGTTAAAGAGAAGCTTGCATATACCGGAATACTTCGATCGCAGCTTGCTCATGGCGAAAGCGGGCGACCAAAGCTCGTGATCTTCCGAACTGCCGGCGGGCATCGTGAGCGCATCGATGCGGAGGAGTACACCGAACTTCAACCCGGCGATCTTGTCGAAGTGGCGATTAGGACAGAGTATGTCGGCGACGCCGAGCAAAAAGACAGCGCCAACACGCACTCGAACAGCCAATAATGATGCTGCATCGGCACGTGAACAGATCGAGGTTGACCCAATGCTGATGACGGCGAAACGGGGAGAGACGCCCGTTTTCGTCCAACAGCATCGTCCACGTGACAACTGGCCGCTGCTCTTGATCTGGAATCTGTTGCAGCGGCACAAATTGGTTATTGCCGCGTGCGTTGGCTTTTTCCTTTGTATGGGATTGCTCTATTTGGCGGTCGCTCCGGCGCGCTACACGGCGATCGCAGCCCTCGTCGTGGATACCAAGCGGTCTCATGGCTTTCAAAGTGAAACGGCTCCAGATGCCCTCGTCGACATTGCCGTTGTGGAAAGCCAAGTCGAGACAATAAAGGCGGAGCGGATCGCACTTTCGGTAATACAGAAACTCAAACTCGAAGAGGATCCGGAATTCACGGGAAATCAGTTCCTGACATCTGCGAGTACAAGCATTGACGCCCTGCAAAATGACAACACTCGCCCCACCATAGCAACCGTCAGGCGCCTGCTGAGCGACTTCAAAGCTGCCTTAAGCTTCGATCTGTTGGGCCGTTCCTCACGAGAAAATCTCGAAAATGAAAAATTGCAGCGAGCGCTGGCAAAGTTCAAACGCGTTTTGAGCGTCCGCCGATTGGGTCAAAGCTACGTAGTCGAAATTGCATTTACGTCGGTCAATCCGAATAAGGCGGCTAAGATCGCTAACGAGGTGGCAAAGGCGTATATTCAGGATCAGCTGGACGCACGGATCGAGCAGAGCCGACAAGCCGGAGCTTGGCTTCAAGACCGCATCCAAGAGCTGTCACGGCAGATGAGCAATGCATTCCGGACTGTCGAAACTTTTAAATCGGAAAATGCTGCGGCTACCCGTGAAGGCCAAGTTCGACTGCGCGAACTTGATGCTCAGGCACAGACCTACAAATCGATATACGAGGGATTTCTCAGCCGCTACGTTCAAACCATTCAGCAACAATCCTTTCCTGTGACGGACGCCCGCATTGTAACCGAAGCGCTTCCGCCGCTTACGCCGAGCTCACCCAAGGTACTCTTCACGATCGCCCTTTCCCTGGTGGGCGGCTTCAGCTTGGGCCTTTTGGCGGCCCTCATCATGGAGCAACGTCATGCCAAACTGGCTAAATTATCGTGATCGCCGCTATATCGATTTGTTCGGATTAGACGCGCGCGCGACGCGAGAGTGTCGAGCCTGATTTCCGCGCAATCAGGTGATAATCACCATTTGTTAAGTCGCGGGTTCCAAACGTCATTGCATTGAGCACTCCGGTTAGTCCGATGAGCAGCCGGCCAAGCAGAGGATTCGATTCTTCAATCGACGCGTAATGGGAGCTGCGATATTCGCAGAAATACTCGATGTGGAATCCCAGTTCGACGCAGAATTTCTTAAGCCGCTCCGGCTTCACAATTGGGCTGTAGACGGTCGGGAACGGAGCGAAGCCGGGCTTTCCGGCATCCTCCCAACCCCTCAAATACTTGTAGTAAGCGACGTGAAGGAGATGGGGGGTGTATTTTGTAATGAGTCCAGTGAGCGAACTGGGGTTGGGGGCTCCGATAAATAGCAAGCCACCAGGAGCGAGCGCCTCATAAAACAAACGGATCGCTGCATCCGGCGCGTCAAGGTGTTCGATGACGTTATAGCAGACAATAAGGTCGAACGACCCCTCCTTAAACGCACAGCTTTGTACGTCGCCTTTTACTTTCCATTTGGAATATTCATTTCGTTTGAGTTGACCAAAATCGATATCTACCACCAGAACATTGGTGACCTGCAGCCTGTCGAGAGGAAGGTAGCTGTCGGAGCCACCTCCCGCCTCATAGACCATTATGGATGAATCGCCGAAATGATCGGTGAGATAGGTTTGGGCTGCGCGCAACGAACTCTCTTGCGTCACCGCCTTTAATTTTCGGTGTAATGGCGAAAATGACATAGCTCCTTCCGCGCTCTGAAATCCGGTCGAGGTTCCGTCCAGGCGGCGGCTCATGCCCGCGGCCGCGCTGCGGCGTTTTGACCAGTTATACTCTGCCCAAACGGCGTCGGCGATATTCCCTCTTCTCGTGTTGAAATGCTCGTCTCGTTTTAACTCGAGATCGCAGGAGGCCGAATTGACGGGAGCCGGAATTTGGCCCAAAAATCGTAAACTTGAACGGTGGTTCTTGGCCACCCTCCGCCCTGGACGCATACACGTCGATGGCCAAAGAGGTAACATCCCCCAGGGCGCTTATTATAACCACAAAGTCATGGCCGCTCGGGGTTCGCGTGGCCCTTGGACTAAAGGCGGCCGGATTCGACGTCGCCGCACTTTCCCCGACGGGCGATCTCGTTCGGACAACACGGGCGATCGCTCGTCACTATCGCTATCTTGCCGTCGCACCGCTCATATCGTTGCGAAATGCAATCGTATCCTGGGCGCCTTCGATCGTTGTCGGCTCCGATGACCAAGCCATTCTCGATCTGCATCGGTTGCATGGGCGCGAACGGCTCTCCATTAATTCGGTTTCGCAGCGAATTCAAAAGCTGATCGAATTCTCGCTCGGCGAGCCGAGTTCATTCGCAGTCGCGGCGGCCAAAAGCAACTTCATGCAAGTGGCATGGGCGAGCGGGATTCGATGTCCTGAGACGACAATCATACCCGATGAGGCGGCTCTCGTTCGGCAACTGGCCTCTAGCACTTTTCCAATCGTATTGAAGGCGGATGGGTCATGGGGAGGCAATGGCGTCCGCATCGCATCCAATGAGCAGCAAGCGCGCAGATCGTTTCACGATCTCATGTGGAGTAACGCATTCACGCGTGTCGCGGCGCGCGAGACGCCGTTGGCGCGCTACTTCCCTCCGCATTATCGGCGTGTCGTTACGACGCAGCCATATATAGCTGGCCGGCCTGCGAATCGCGCGGTGTTTTGCCTGCATGGACAAATTCTCAATGGTATCAGTGTCGAGGCACTCGCAACGTTATATGAGACTGGACCTGCCACAGTGGTTCGTGTCATTGACCATCCTGAAATGACGCGAGCTGCCGCCGTGCTAGTCGATCACCTGAAGTTGTCGGGATTCGTAGGCTTCGACTTCATTATCGATGATGAAGGCCGGGCATGGCTTCTCGAGATGAACCCACGCGTTACACCGATTTGTCACTTGAAATTGCGCGACGGTACTTCGCTGCCCGCTCAACTTTTTCAGCATCTGACCGGAGCCGTGACAGCGGCTAAACCGGCGAATCCGAGCGACGAAATCATTACGCTCTTTCCGCAGGAGTGGCTGCGCTCGCCCTTTAGCCCCCACCTCACGTCAGGACGTCATGACGTCCCGTGGGAAGAACCAGAATTCATTGCCGCTTGCTTCAAGATGGCGAGCAAGGGTGGCTTGCTGAGACAGTTTTGGAAAAAATTGCGCCAGCGCGGTGCAGCCCCTCTGGATACACGGAAACTCATGGGCGACCCGGCGCAGCAAGCGCACAACCAGCTAGAGTTGATTAGCAACGTGGAGGAATAGTGTGCCATCAGTTTGTACTGCCATCGTAGGGGCTGGACCATACGGATTGTCGATTTCCGCCTTT
The DNA here is from genome assembly GCA_025929185.1 of Pseudolabrys sp. Lineage (GTDB taxonomy): Bacteria > Pseudomonadota > Alphaproteobacteria > Rhizobiales > Xanthobacteraceae > Pseudolabrys. The sequence continues at coordinate 38,470 of JAICMO010000001.1, read as the reverse complement.
TTGCAGAAACGAGGTGTCGAGCATCGAATTTTCGGCCACGCCATGCACAGTTGGAAAACGGAGATGCCGCGTGGAATGCTGCTCAAGTCGGAAGGGTTTGCTTCGAGCCTTTTTGATCCGGGAGCGACACTCACCCTCCAGGACTTCTGCAAGCAGAATGCTTTGCCCTATGCCGATATGGGTCACCCTATTCCGCTCGACGTCTTTGTCTCTTACGGTCGCGCATTTCAGGAACGATTGGTTCCTCATCTCGAGCAGAGAAATATCGTCGCGATCCATCACAATCCAGGCACATCCGCGTTCCATTTGGACGTTGATGATGGGACCTCGTTTGCGGCCCGAAATGTCGTGATAGCGGTTGGTCTTTCCTACTTTCGTAACGTGCCGGCCGAACTCAAAAAAATTCCGCCGGAGCACCGGTCGCACAGCGCCGACTATGGAGATCTGTCCGGTCTGAAGAACAAGGACGTTATCGTACTCGGAGGAGGCGCATCGGCAATCGATTTGGCGGCACTCGTTCACGAGCAAGGCGCCAAGGTGCGTCTCATCGCTCGCCGAGCCATCGTTCTCATGACCAAAATGCAATTGCCGCGCCCGCTGCACGAGCGAGTACGGAATCCAATGTCCGGCATTGGACCAGGGTGGAGGTCACGATTCTACACCGACGCACCATTAGCATTCTATCTTCTTCCCCGCGAAACCCGCTTGCGCATCGTCAAGAATCATCTTGGGCCGGGTGGCGGCTGGTTCATGCACGATCGGGTGGTGGGTCGCGTTCAAATCATTGAAGGACATCGCTTGCGGCAAGCCTCGCATCGCGACTCTGATGTGGAGCTGCGATTCCAAACCGCTAGTGGCGGCGAGAAGCGGCTTACGACGGAGCATGTGATCGCAGCTACTGGATATCGCGTCGATTTGCGTGCGTTGACCTTTCTCGACGATGATCTCCGCGGCCGTCTTCAACACGTCGAATGGACTCCCGTTCTGTCTTCGCAATTTGAATCGTCAATTCCCGGACTTTATTTCGTCGGTCCCGCCGCCGCCAATTGCTTCGGTCCACTGATGCGGTTTGCGGTGGGAGCTGGATTCGTTTCGCGGCGGATTTCAAGGCGCCTCGCGCGCTCAGCTCGATGAGCTCAGCGATGCCGCGGGCCGTACAATGTCAGGCAGGCATACTGCGCTAGGCGCCTTTTACGTCTTGTTCAGAACGCCGACCACCCTTGCGCGATTTTTCGCAGGCGGGAGACATCCCGAATCCGCAGAGTTTTGCGGGTTGGAAGATCGATCAGATGCCGTGTCTTGAAATCCGACAACGTCCGACAAACAGTTTCCACTGACATACCCAGATAGTCAGCGATATCGGCGCGTGGAAACACGATCCTCAACACTCCTTCTATCCGGGGGTCGGGGGGCAAATGATTCCGGACCCGCAGTAAAAACCACGCCAAACGCGCGACGGTGCTTTTCTGGGCAATTGCCGTGAGCAACGGCAGGACTTGTCCGAGGATCTGATCCGCACCGGATCGGTTCGTGGGGCCGCAAGCAAGGTGCACCTCGCTGCACCAGCGCAATTCGCACTGGCTAACCGTTTCGGCCGTATATGAGTAGGATGAGCCGCGAATAGCCCGAATAATGTCCCCTGGCCAGTAGAATGCGAGAATCTGACGTCGTCCATTGCCGAAGAGCCGTACGGCGCGTACCAGGCCTTTACAAATCTCGATCTGCTGCCGCTGGTCGTCGCCTTGCCAGAATAGTACGCGTCCCGCCGGTAATATGGTAGGCGGCGAATTCATGCCGCTCCCTGCCCCGGGAGCGATCTCGTGCGTTTCGGCGCGATGCACCTGCTGGACTGCTGCACCCCGCACAAGGGCGACGGAAGCAGGCGTGAGCTGCATGGCTACTCCTGTACGCGTTGTACGCGCCTATAACGACCTCCACGCTTCGATGTTCCATTCGACCATTTTCCCCAATCTGATCAGCGCCTCGGTAGATCGGCGGTGCGCAGACACATGTGCCAGAGAGCTGCTGACGCTATGTCCCAAGCTGCAGGCAAGAGGCCGCCCTGCCTGCCCGGCGCATTCGGATGTCACAGCCGGTGCTCGGCAATTCGGTCAATCCTCTACGCGAGACGAATCGCCCGCGCCAATAGGCGCCCTACAACGGTCCCAACGCAAGCCGCAGCAGCGTCGACCAAGAAATCGCTCAAGCGAGCATGGCGGCCTGGAACGAAAACCTGTGCTACTTCCAGTATGGCGCAAAATAACACCAGGCTAATCGTGACCCGCAGCACCCGCTCGGGATAACCCATAGCGAATGCCAGTCCCACGAGAAGAAAAATGCTCCCATGCTCGAGAATGTGGGGCACCGCCGTATAGGGGCGAAACCGAGGCGGAGCTAATGTCAAAACGACGACAAGGCCGAGCAGGACCATTCCGAACACTCGTGCCACATGAATGATAGTGTTCTTGGTCGCCTTCATCCCGCAGTTCGCTTTCCTCTGATGCCCATCGAATGAGCCCGTGCCTACCAAAGGTCGGCTTATCACCTTCAGCATCCGGTTCGATCGGTTCTCCGCCTCACTCATCTCCGAGAACCGCGGCGGCTTTGTCATAACGCAATTCGAGCATCATAAACGCGTCGACGTTGGCGAGAACACGGCGGCTTCGGCCGCGCGTTCCAGACTGACCAGCATAAACTAGGCACGGCTAACCCTCGACAATCAGCCACTCCGATCGTCGTGGCATACCGCATTGAATGGCCCAGCAGCGTTTCGGATAACTCGCGTGGATCGGGATCGGCGGCAAGCGGGCGCAGAGAGCCAAAAGCCGGCGTCGATGAAAGAACCGAATGTCACAGCCACATCGGCGTGATTCTAGATGGAGGCGCCGTTCTCAAGAAGCTTAAATCATGCGTTGCCGAGGAGATTACGGAGTGCATCCCTTGATTCACAGATGCGCTTCCATTGCAGGCCGCCTTTTGGAAATTCGGTGCCGAAGATCGAGCTCAAGATCGCGTTCGTGCGCGCCAGCCATTCATCGACCGGCTTGCCGCCGCGCTGCGCAGCGATTAGTTCGTTGCGCATCAAGACGAGTTGATCAATGACGTGCGCAATCCGCTCTTTGATTTCCGTCCCGCCACCTGATTTCAATCGATCGAGTTCTTTAAGCGCGTCTTCCCCATGTGCGCGGATGTGAGGTTCCGGTTGATTCAAGTTGCCTCCTATCCTCGCTCTTGAGCGAAGCTAAAATAGTCCTCAGGACGACGAGCGGATGCATTGCCGGCAAGCAGAACGACTGCGCGCATCAACAAGCCGCCGCACAGCGCCAAACCCGACGCGATAAGCCAAAAGGTCGTCCCCGCGCCGTGAAAGAAATTAGCCAGCACGTAAAGCACAAGCGGCGCCAGGATTCCGGCAAGCTGCACACCGGCGATGTAGAGAGGACCCCACGGCCAACCTTGCAAGGGATCGTTCACGCCAACCTTTCGATAGATTGCGGCCGATCCAATCGAGGCGACAAGCTGAATGAAGAGCGCCAGCGCGCCGAGATTGCCGAATGCGCGCGGCAGACCGGGATTCGCGCTGACGCCGAGCGAAATGAGGCATGCCGCCGCAGCCCCTGTCGCGAGCGCGGAGGCTGCGAAGCGCACGGCAAGAAGCTTTGGCGCTGCCGCCCACAGCGGGGTTGCCGTGGCCGCGAGCAGCGAGGCCGTATAGCTCGCCATCCACCAGCCGGTCACCGCGGCGAAACAGCCGCAGACGAGCCCAATCAATGACGCGCCCACCGCCTGTGCGATGAATGCGACAAGGCTCCAGAATCCGAAGCCGATCAGCGCATAGGTGCCGATCGACATCGGCGAGGTCGGCCGAAAAATCCGGAGCATGTTGTAAAATCGGCTCTTGGTATGCAGATCGATGATCAACAGGATTCCACCGAAGATCGCGAGCGCAAGCGCAATGGCCCGCCCGACGAACGAGACGTTACCACTACCGGGAATCGCGAGAAGCTCAGCGGCGGTGACCATGATCTGCACGCCGGCAGCTAAACCGCCGACGAAAATGTAAAGCGCAACGATCCAACCGTAGAGGCTCGGCTTGATGGCCGGGCGGCCATAATACGTCGGAATTTTGCCGGCCGGCGTTGCCAACGCTGATGTCCTCGCGTCCATCACACAAATCCTATAGCGTCGTTAGCAGAAAACCGAACGCGGCCCCGGTCAGGACGATGGCCGTAGCGATGCCCGCGATGAGGCTCGGCAACACACGATTGGCTCCGCGCGAGGGATGCGACGGCAGATTGTATACTTCCGGCCGATCGGTCAGCAGAAAGAATGCATGCAAATGGTTGAGGCCACCGGTTGCACCCGGCGTCTCCGGCGCGCCGTAAAGGTAGGCGTCGTGCGCGCCCTGATCATGCAATGAAGCGACCCTCCGGTTGGCCCGTTCATGCAGTTCCGATAGTTCGCCGAACTGGATCGAGTTAGTCGGACAGGATTTCGCGCAGGCCGGCTCCAGGCCCACCTTCAATCGGTCGTAACAGAGCGTGCACTTGTGCGCCTTCCCGTCGAAATGGCTAAGGTCGATGACGCCGAACGGGCACGCGGGCACGCAATAGCCGCAGCCGTTGCAGATATCCTGCTGAACAACGACGGTGTCGAATTCGGTGCGGAAAAGCGCGCCGGTCGGGCACGCCTCCTGGCACGGCGCGTTGTCGCAATGCTTGCAGACGTCGCTCATCATTTTCCAATGACTTTGGAACGGCGGCATCAGCATCGTGCCGTCGGCTTTGCCATCGCGCACCTTCTCGACGAACGCCACGTGCCGCCACGTATTGGCCGACAGCGCGCCTGTGTTATCGTAGCTCATCCCCGTCAGTGTCAGATTTTCGGCGGGCAGCGCGTTCCATTCCTTGCAAGCCACTTCGCAGGCCTTGCAACCGATGCACAAAGTCGTATCGGTGAAAAAACCATATTGACGACCGGCTTCGATTTTCACCCCCGCGGTCAACTCCGACTCGTCCGGAATGAGGCCCGGCAGAATCGATCGCGGATCCTTTGGTGCGCGCGGATGGATGGTCATCCTCGGCTCCTATGCGATGACCGTGTCGGTGGCGTGCGCGTGCTCTTGCGGCGCATTTGGCCGGCGACCGCTCAGCCGCCCCTTACGCAGGTTGCAGGTCAAGGATTTATTCTCATGGATGCTGGTATTCGGCTCGCCGACGACCGCGGTGAGCGCATTGGCAATGTCGCCTGTCGCATATCCCGACCAGCCGTAATGCCATAACATGCCGATCTGATAGATTCTGCGGCCATCGATCATGAATGGCCTGAGCCGCTCCGTAATCATCGCTCGCGTTTCGATTTCTCCGCGCGCAGTCGAGATAACGACCCAATCGAGATTCTCGATGCCAAGCTCGCGCGCGAGTTCCGGCGGAATTTCCGCAAATCCTTCAGGCTGCAATTCGGCGGTGACCGGCACCGCACGCGTTGGGATCGCGCCGGAATGGTGCTCGGTCAGCCGGTAGGTTGTCAGCGAGTAAGGATAGCGCTCGTCCCCCGGCGCATGATAGCGATTGTCCTCGCGCTCCCATTTTTTCGCGACCGGATTGTCCTGCTGCTTGTAAAGCGCATTTCGGACCGGCGATTCGACCGGCTCATAATGCGCGGGCAACGGACCATCCTTCAAACCGGTCGGCACGAAAAGCGAAGCGCGGCCGTCGGCAATCATAATGAACGCCGCCCGGCCATCGAGCGCATCCATGCCCGTCGGCTCTTTTTGCCAATCCGGCTCGAAATCAGGCGGCTTCGTCGGCTCGAAATCGAGCGAGTCCGTTCCGTCCCATTTTCCTTTGGCCGCATCCCACCACATCATTTTCTTGCGCTCGGACCACGGGCGTCCTTGCGCGTCGGCTGAAGCGCGGTTGTACATCGTTCGCCGATTGGCCGGCCACGCAAATCCCCAGCCGAGATGGGTGCCGGGGCCGTCGGGTCCGTCCGGTATTCGTGACCGCGATTTGTTTGTTTTGGCCCCCGGAAAGACCCCGCAGTAAAGCCAGGCGCCGCAGGCGGTCGAACCGTCGTCCTTCAACGACTGGAATTTTTCAATCTGCTTGCGATCAGTGACGGTGTACCCGTTCATCTCCTTGAGCACGGCTTCCGCGCTGGGCTCGCCCCGCTCGTCCTCCAACGGGTATTTCCACGTAAGGTTTTTCAGTGGGATGTCTTTTTTCTGATCGCTATCGGCGTAAAGCTCGCGCAACTTCCGGCCGAGGTGATAGATGAACCACAATTCCGAGCGATTATCGCCGGGAGCGTCGGCGACTTTGTCGTGCCACTGAATCAATCGATGCGTGTTCGTGAAGGTGCCGCCCTTTTCGCCGGGGAGTGAGGCGGGCATCAGAAATACTTCTGTCTTGATATCTTCGGTGCGCAGTTCTCCGCTGCGAACAAGCTGGCCGGCGCGCCAGAAACCGGCCGTTTCCGTCTCCGTGATGTCGCGCACCACCATCCATTCAAGTCTTGCGAGGCCGCGCTCGATCAGCCGCGAATTGCTGCCGCCGATGACCGGATTTTGGCCCAGAAACAGCATGCCGCGGATGATCCCGTCACGCATGGCAAGCGTCATCGGCAACTGCGAGTGATCGCCGACGATCTTGGGAATCCACTCGTAGCCCCAGTCGTTTGCGCGCGTGGCGTGCTCGCCGTACCAAGCCTTCAGCAGACTCACCGCGTATTTCGGAAAATTGTGCCACCACCCCGTCGGAGTGGTTTCGGATTTCAAGAACTCTGAGAAGCTGGCGTGTGCTTTATAAGCCTGCGGCTGCGGCAAATACGTCGGCAGCATGTTATAGAGTGTCGGAATGTCGGTGCTGCCCTGGATGCTGCAATGTCCCCGTAGCGCTAAAATGCCTCCCCCCGGCCGACCGGTATTGCCGAGCAGCCCCTGAATGATCGCAGCGGCGCGAATGATCTGAACGCCAGTGGTGTGGTGGGTCCAGGCAACGGCATAGCAAAATGCGCCGGTGCGTTCGGGACCTGAATTGCGCACCAGCGCCTCGGCGATCTTGATGAAAGTCTCCTTCGGGCAGCCGGTGATGCGCTCCACCATTTCCGGCGTATACCTCGCATAATGCCGCCGCATGATCTGGTAGACGCAATTGGGATGTTGAAGCGTGCGATCCTGAGGCGGCGGCCCTTTCTCCATCCGTTTGGTCTTTTCGCTGAATGACTCCGTCGTGTTAACTGCATGGTCGGATAACGAGGACGGTACCGCCTCCCCTTTGTACTGCCACGACTCGTACTGATAACAATCCTTTTCCGGATTCCAACCCGAGAAGAATCCGTCGAGCTGGTCGGTATCCTTGAAGCGGTCATCGATGATGGTGGCAATGTTGGTGTAATTGAGCGCGTACTCCCTGAACCAGAGATCGTTTTCCAGGATGTAATGGATGATGCCGCCGAGGAAAGCGATATCCGAGCCGGTGCGGATCGACGCATAAATGTCCGCAAGCGCAGACGTCCGCGTGAAGCGCGGATCAACATGAATGATCGTCGCGCCCTTTTCTTTCGCCTGAACAACGAAGCGGAAAGCGACCGGATGGTTCTCCGCCATGTTGGAGCCCATCACCACGATACAATCCGAATTCGCCAGATCCCATTGCGGCAGGGTCGCTGCGCCGCGACCGTAGGTAGCGCCAAGGCTCGGCACTGACGCGCTATGGCAGACGCGTGCCTGGTTCTCGATCCCCACCATGCCGAGGCCCCCGCCGAACAACTTCTTGATCAAGTAATTTTCTTCGTTGTCCAGGGTCGCCCCGCCGAGCGATCCTATTCCGATGGTGTGATTGACGGTCGTGCTGTTTGGCAGCTTTTCGACGAATGTCTCGTCTCGGGTCCGCTTTATGAGCTGCGCGATGCGATCCATTGCCCAGTCGAGCGGTTTGCGTTCCCAATGATCGGAACCCGGTGCACGATAGAGAACGGCATTGAGCCGTTGCGGACTGTTCAGCAAATCGAGCGTTGCAGCGCCCTTTGGGCAAAGGGTGCCCTGGTTGATCGGGCTGCGCGGATCGCCTTCGACGTGAATGACTCGGCCTTGCTTGGTATAGACCAACTGGGCGCATCCGACGGCGCAGTAGCCGCAAATGCTCGTACCAACGTTGTCTGCATCGGCCAGCCGCGCCCGTAGCTGTCGCGATTCCGTGCTCTTTGCAGCATCTGATCGGTTGCTTTGGCCGGCCAATTGCCGCGGCAGCGACCAATCGCGCAGGAAACCGCGAACCGTGTCGGAAAGGCCGTGATGCGCAGCGGGTCGGCCATTGTTTGCGCCGTCGGCAATATCGATCGCCTCAGCCACCCCGGCGATAAGGTGCTCCGGTTCGTGATAGTGGACCGTGATCCGCCGCTGCGCACGGCTTAACGAACGCAGGTCCTCGGGATTAAAACCAAGTTCAGCAGAGGTAACGAAAAGCCGATGGCCGCCGCCGTCGCTCTCTAGAAGGAATCTGCCCTCCTGAACGAGCGTAATTCGGCCGGACATCTGGGCCATCGAAATGACGAGCCTCTAATAGATTGTCACCACCTATAATGTATGCCGGGTTAGACGGTTCCGATCCCGCCGGAAAGATCGTTGTGCTCGATGAGGCGACCTCTGCGCTCCACGTGCGGGCGCAAGCCGACATGATGCGGCTCATTCTAAACCGCCTTTCCCGTGCCACGGTGATCAGCGTCGCACGTCGGCCCGAACTCGCCGCTTTCACCGACGCAAGCGCACGATCGGCACGCGGCCCGGCGGGCCAGAATTTCGCATATGAAATGATGCCTCTAAAAAAAACGAAACTATCTCGGATTGCAAACAGCCAGGCCGCGCAGTGAGCTTGTAGGAATTCTTTATTGGCCTGGCGATGGATTGCATAGCTCAATTAATCAATTCAACTCTTCAACTCTCCGATCCTCGACCTTTCTTTCAAGCGCACCGCAAGCTCCACCCACTCGCGACCGTTTTCAGCCGCTAAGTTGCATCGCTTCCGCTCGCAACCGAGCCTTCAATTCAGGTGATATCGCTGCCGGAACGGCAATCGGCTCCTGCGGCTCGGGTCCGTGAGGCGCGTGCTCCGCCCACTTAGGCCATTGCCAATTTGGATCGAATACAGGTCTAATACCGGGCCAAGCGTGGGAGGACAACAATGACAAAGTGGCTGTATTGCGCGCTGCTGATGGTTGCCTCGATTTTCGGAGCACCGGCAGTCTCGACGACGTCTGCGTTTGCCGCGGACAAGACCATCAAGATCGGCGCGCTCTTTCCGATTTCCGGGCCGGGCTCCTATTTCGGCACGCAAGACAAGCAGGGTGTCGAGCTCGCGCTCGAACAGCTCAACAAGGCCGGCGTGAACGGATACAAATTCGAAGTCAAATACGAGGATTCCGCTTGCAGTCCGCTTCCCGCGACGCAAGCGACCAAGCGCTTGATCGAGCAGTTCAAGCCCGACGTCGCCATAGGCGAGGAATGCTCGGATGCAACGCTGGCCATCATGCCGATTATGGCGCGCGCCAAGATTCCCCTGCTGAACGCCGGCTCCTCCTCGATCAAAATCACCGAGCCGGGCAACCCCTGGACGTTCCGCATCATGCCGAACGAAGTCATGCAGGGAATCGATATTGCCAATAATGCCTACAAGCGGCTGAACGCGCGGACGGCCGTCATCCTGCACGAAAACACGAATGCCGGCATCGGCAATGCGAAGGTGTTCGCGGATACCTTCACGAAGGACGGGGGAAAAATCCTTGCCGACATCGGTTTCGGCAGAGACGTCAACGATTTCACGTCAATTGCAACGCGCGTCGCCGGACTCGGACAGATCGACGTTATTCCGACGTATACGCTCGAGGGCCAGGGACTCAAAATCACGCAGGCGCTCGCCCAAGCCGGCGTCGTCAAAGGCGGCGGGGGCCATGCCATTCAGCTGGGCACGATCTGGCTGCCGTTCGGCTTCGAGCAAAAGGCCGGCAAGGCCGCGCTGGGCTACATCCGCATCGTCCAGTTCGATCCTACGGACCAGCGCGAGGTGGTGCGTAAGTTCGTCGACGCCTTCAAGGCAAAATACAACCAGAGCCCGACGCATCTTAACGCCCACGCCTATGACCAGATCATGCTGATCGCGGACGTGGTGAAGCGCGGCGGAAAGGACGCTCAATCCATCCGGGACGGCCTTGCCGCCACAAAGAATTTCGTTGGCGTCACCGGCAGCGTGGAATTCGACAAGCACAATCAGAACGTAAAGATGGACACCGTCCATTACATGGAGACGAAGCCAGACCTCTCCTGGACCGCGTTGAAGTGGAACTAGCTCTGCCGGCATGCTGACGGTCGTCCTTCAGCAGGGAATAAACGGCATTGTTGTGGGAAGCCTCTATGTGCTGGTCGCGCTGGGGCTTACCCTCATCTATGGCGTTCTGGTTCAGATCAATTTCGCCCATGCCGACATCGTCACGGTCGGTGCCTTTGTCGCCTATTTCGTCACGCATTGGCTGAGCGGAAATTACTTCGCCGGCATTGCCGCCGCACTCGCCGTCGGCGCGGTGTTCGGATGGCTGATGAACGCAGCCATCTTTGCTCCCTTGCGCGATCGTGGCAACGAATTGCTGCCCTTGATTGCGACGATCGGAGTTTCGATCATGCTGCAGAATGCCATGCTGGTGTTGCTTGGGCCCATCCCCTATGCGTTCAACACGCCGTACAGCAACGAGGTAATCCGTCTTGGTGGCACCTTTTTAACCGTGCAGAACGCGTTGATCATCATTGTATCGACGATCACGATCGTACTGCTTTACGCGTTCATGAAATTCACTTTTCTCGGCAAGGCGCTGCGCGCCGTCTCGCAGGATCGCGAGACCGCCGGCCTCATGGGCATAAACCCGAACTACGTCATCATGCTGACGTTCGTCATCGCGTCGGCACTGGCCGGCATGGGCGGCGCGATGCTTGGGCCGGTGCTGGTGCTCACGCCGTTTGCCGGCACTTCGGTCATCGTCAAAGCGTTCGCGATCGTGATTATCGGCGGATTCGGCAACGTTGAAGGCACAATCATCGCCGGATTGATCGTTGGACTCATCGAAAGCTACACGACGCAATTTCTCGACCCAGGCTGGATCGATATCGTCGTTTTTGCACTGCTTTTGCTGACGCTCGCGGTGCGACCAACCGGGCTCGTTGCCGAACGACGCGAAGAAAATGTCTAACCCTGCGGCTGCTCAATCAGCGACATCGGCGTCGGCAATGTCAATTGTCACATCGCGGCGGTTTTGGCTGGTGGTGGCCGCGATTGTCATCGGACTATTGCCCGCCATCTTCACGGATTCCTACTGGCGCACCAACCTGATCGTGTGCGCGATCAACGTGCTGCTGGCGATCGGGCTCGATTTCGTGCTGGGCTATGCCGGCCAGCTCAATCTCGGGCAGTCCGCATTCTATGGCATTGGCGCTTACGCTTCCACGCTGCTGATCACGCAAGTCGGCGTGCCCTTCTGGGTCGCGTTCGTCGCGGGTGTTCTGCTTGCCGGAGTAGCCGGCGTATTTCTCTCGGTGTTCGCGGTCCGCCTGCGCGGGCACTATCTCGCCATCGCCTCGCTCGGTTTTGCCGTCATCACTTACCAGGTGCTGCTCAACTGGATCAGCCTCACGCAAGGTCCGCTCGGCATCTATGGCATCGCGCCGCCGCCACCGTTTGCCATTCCGGGATTGCCGCCCATCGAGTTTAGCAATCTCGCCAGTCTGTTCTATCTCACTGCCGGCTTTGCATTTCTCGTTTATCTCCTGCTCGACCAACTGGTCCGCTCACCCGTGGGCGAGACGCTAACGGCAATCCGAGAGGATGAAGTCTCGGCGGCATCACTCGGCGTGAACGGCCAGAAGTGGAAGGTGTTTGCTTTTGCAGTGAGCTCTGCGGTTGCCGGCGCCGGCGGTTGCTTTTACGCAAGCTTCGTGGGAACGCTCGTACCGGACGCGTTCTTTATCACCGAGTCATTCAGCATCCTCGCGATGGTGATCGTCGGCGGCATGGGCACGCTGATCGGCCCCGTGCTCGGGGCCATTTTGCTAACGGTGCTGCCCGAACTGTTGCGCGGCATTGGCGATCTGCGGCTGATCGTGTACGGCGTCTCCGTCACCCTGGTCGTGCTGTTTATGCCGGGCGGACTGGTACAAGCCGCGCGCCTGGTTGCGGCACGCGTGCGCCGCCCGGCGAAGGTGGGGCGCGACCCGTGACCGGCGCCGGCGAAATTCTGCTGCGTGCCGAGGGCTTGCGTAAAAGCTTCGGCGGGGTGCAAGCGGTGCGTGACATATCGCTGGACATCACGGGCGGCACTGTATTCGCGGTAATCGGGCCAAACGGAGCCGGCAAATCGACCCTGCTCAATCTGATGAGCGGCATCTATCAACCTGACGCAGGCAAGCTGACGTTTTCCGGCGTCGATATGATCGGCATGCCGTCGCATCGCCGCGTGCGCCACGGCCTTGCCCGCACGTTCCAGAAAATCCGATTGTTCAAGCAGCTCTCCGTGCTCGAAAACGTGCTCGCGGGCTTTCATCTGCATCATCAAATCCCGCCGTGGCAGTATATCCTGCATGGCGCGGCGTTCCGCCGCGATCGCGAACGTTGCCGCGATGATGCGGCGAACCTGCTCGCCTTCGTTGGTCTCAAGCCGCGCGCGCACGTGCCGGCCGGTTCGCTCTCTTACGGCGAGCAGCGTATGCTGGAAGTTGCGCGCGCGCTTGCCACCGCGCCTCGCCTTTTGATGATCGATGAGCCGGCGGCCGGCCTGAATGCCGCCGAAGTCGAAGCACTGCTGGGGCGGATCGTTGCCTTGCGTGCGCGCGGCATGACGGTCGTAATGGTCGAGCACAATATGGACCTGGTCATGCGGATCGCCGACCGCATTCTCGTGATGGATTACGGACAGCACCTGTTCGAGGGCACGCCGGCCGACGTTCAGGCGCATCCCGGCGTCATCGCGGCCTATCTGGGAGCCGAAGTGCGATGAGCGCCCTGCTCGCCGCCGAGAGACTCGAACTCGCCTACGGCCAGGTGCCGGCCTGCCGTGAGATCACGCTTCACGTCGATGAAGGTGAAATCGTCACGCTCATCGGCGCGAACGGCGCCGGCAAATCGACGACATTACGGGCGATCGCCGGCGCGCTGTTTCCGCGCGCGGGCGCGATCCGCTTCGCGGGGCGCGACATCACGCGGCTGCCGTCGCATGAGCGCAGTAAGCTCGGCATTGCGCTCGTGCCCGAAGGCCGCCATGTTTTTCCGTTCTTGACGGTACGCGAGAACCTGGAGCTCGGCGGCTTCAAATTCCGCAAGAATGCCGCCAAGATCAGATCGTTGATAGATCGTATGTTCGGCATGTTTCCGCGGCTCAAAGCGAGGGCTTCGCAGAACGCGGGCACGCTCAGCGGAGGCGAGCAGCAGATGTTGGTGCTCGGCCGCGCAATGATGTCGGAGCCGCGCCTTCTTTGTCTGGATGAGCCCTCGCTCGGGCTCGCGCCGCTCGTTGTGCAGGACATCTTCCGCACCATCCGCTCGATCAACGAGGGCGGCACCAGCGTGCTTCTGGTCGAGCAGAACGCGCGCTACGCGCTTGAGACGGCGAGCCGCGGCTACGTCTTGCAGACCGGCTCCATCATTGTCTCCGGAGCATGCAGTATGTTGAAACAGGACGAGCGCGTGCAGCAGGCCTATCTCGGCCGCAGCGCCGCGGTTGCCGCGCAATGACCACGCTTACCGGCAAGACGGCCATCGTTACCGGCGCGGGCAACGGCATCGGCCGCGCCATCGCCACGACCTTCGCTGCCGCAGGCGCCGCGGTGATGTGCCTCGATCTCGATGCTGGCGCGGCTGAAGAAACCGCACGCAGGATTGAAAAGGCCGCCGGACGCGCTCTGGCGCGGTGCTGCGATGTCAGCCTGGAAAGCGACACGCATGCCGCGGCGGAAGCGGCGCAAAAAGCGTTCGGCAATATCCACGTGTTGGTCAATGCGGCCGCGACAGATGACCCGAACGGCAGCGTGCTCAATATTTCGCCGGCGGATTGGAATCGTGTGCTCTCGGTCAACGTGACGGGAGCTTACCTCATGAGCCGCGCCGTTCTGCCCTCGATGATGGCGGCGGGCGGCGGCAGCATCATTCACATCGCCTCGCAACTCGGACGCGTTGCCGCGCCTGCACGCGCCGCCTACTGCACGTCCAAGGGCGCGATCATCCAGCTCGCCAAGGCGATGGCCGCCGATCACGCGGCCCAAAATATCCGCGTCAACGCGCTCTCACCCGGCGCGGTCGAAACGCGGCGTTTGGTCAAGCGCTTCGGCGATATGGCGACGGCGCGCCGCGAGTCCGGGCCGAAGCATTTGCTGAACCGGCTGGGGCAGCCGGACGAAATCGCGCAAGCCGCCCTGTTTCTCGCTAGTGACGCCGCGAGCTTCATGACCGGCGCCGACATGCTGGTCGACGGCGGCTACACGACGACCTGACTCCGAGCAGCGTCATCGGCCGAGAATCGACGACGCCATTGCGCGCGGATCGCGCTTGCGCCATGCCCCGACGTCGACGGTGCCGATGAAATCGGCGATGTGCTGATTGAACGCCGCCGGATCCTCGAGATTAATGGTGTGGCCTGCGTTCGGCATCACCACCAGCGCCGCGGTCGGGATCATCCTCTTCATCAGCAGGCCGGGCTCCAGGCACGGCCAATCCTCGTCGCCCGTGATTATCAACGCCGGCACCGTCATCCGCTTCATCTGCTCGACGAGGTCGAACAATGACGGCCGCCGCTTCTGCACGCCCCGCATGGTCAGCGCCGAGCCCTCAGTCGAGTGCTCTCTCAGCTGGGCGACGAACTCGCGCCAGCCGCGCGGATCCTTGTTCTGGAACTGCACGCGGGTGGGCCCAAGGCCGTAGGCTTCCGCCGCCTTGGCCATCGTCTGCTCTTCGAACTGCCGGGCGGCGGCTTCCGCCTCTTCTGCAAATTGCGCACGCTTGTCGAGCGCAGCGCCATAGCCGCAGCCGGCAACGATGATCGAACGCGCACGGTCGGGATACGTGAAGCCGAAATGCAATGCGGCAAAGCCCCCCATCGAGAGGCCGACGACGTGCGCCTTGTCGATCTTCAGCGCGTCGAGCACCGCGCGGATGTCATCGCGCGCGCGCTCTTGCGAATAGCGCTCTCCGTCTTTCGGCACATCCGATGGCGGGTAGCCACGCGCGTTGTAGGCGATGCAACGATAGCGTTGCCCGAAGTACCGCATTTGCAATTCATACGAGCGGTAATCGCCGGCGAATTCATGCACGAAGACGATTGGAATCCCGCTTCCGGTTTCCTCGTAAAAGAGCTTGACGCCGTCGTCGGTTGTCAGATGTGGCATGATCGTCCTCGCCCGCTGATGTCAAAAATTCATGGACCGCGCCGATAGGCCGGCGTCGATCGTCACGACCGAACCGCTGTTGTAGCCGCAGCGGTCGGACGCAAGAAATGCGATCATGGCGCCGATCTCTTCCGGTGCGCACGCGCGGCCGAACGGGAGCGGCTTGAACAGATCGCGCCAATTATCGGCATTGCCGGTGCGATCGAGCGCCTTCTTCTTCATAAGACCAACCAGCCGCTCTGTTTCGACGGGACCGGGGTTGACTGAGATCACGCGGATGCCGTCCCGCGGACTGACGCTGCCAAGCGACTGGCTGAACGCCATCAGCGCTGCGTTGCCCGCAACGCCGCAGATATATTCCGGGTCGTGTGTCTGAGCGGCATTGCCCGTGACATTGATGATCACGCCGGAGCCGCGTTCTTTCATCAATGCGTAGAAGGCGCGGCACATGTTGACATAGCCGAGCACCTTCAGATCCCAGGACTTGCGCCAGGTCTTCTCGTCGATATCGAGCAGCTTGCCGCCGGGAATGGCGCCGGCATTGTTCACCAGAATATCGACATTTGGAAAATCTCCCGCGAGCTGATTGACATATTTGCTGTCCGACAGGTCGGCGGCAACCGTGTCGACGCGGACGTTCGATTTGCGCGCAATCCGCTCCTTCGCTGCGGCAAGATCGGTCGCCGTGCGCGAAACCAGAATGACGTTGCACCCCTCCGCAGCAAGGCTTTCCGCCGTCGCGCGTCCGATGCCTTTCGAGGCGCCGGTAATCAGCGCAGATTTTCCAGCAAGCTTGAGGTCCATCGACTGGTCTCCGGTGCGATGAAAGCGGCTCATCCGCGGCGGGGGAAGCGGCGAGCGACTATGACGGCCGGACAGCACCCGGACAAGAGCATCGG
This sequence comes from Pseudolabrys sp., assembly GCA_025929185.1. Lineage (GTDB taxonomy): Bacteria > Pseudomonadota > Alphaproteobacteria > Rhizobiales > Xanthobacteraceae > Pseudolabrys. Next base: position 22,156 of record JAICMO010000001.1, on the reverse strand, counting down.
CGCAAGTCACGTCTGCGTTGCGCGCCGCGCTTCGACCATGCGCCGAATGCCTTCTCGGTGATCGATCTTCGGCGCGAAGCCGAAGTCCCGCTGCGCCGGAGCGATGTCGAGAGGTCCCCGTCTGGCCAATGGCGCTTCGTCGTCAATGATAAGCCGGACCGGCTTGCCGCCGCTTTTCTCCGCCGCCCGCGCAAGGTCTTCGAGGGAGACCTGCTCAGGATAGGCAATGAAGTAATGGAGCTGGCGGCGATTGCTCGAGAAACATGCCGCAATGGCGGCATCCGCGGCGTCGTCGATATAAATGTAAGGCCAGTCTGAAGTCGGTTCGACCGAAATCGCTTCGCCGCTAACCGCCGCGGCCACGATGTCGTCCACGACGAAACGTGTTTGCCGCGCGGGACCGTAGATGCTGGTGAAGCGCAACGAGCAGAGATCGAGCGGCACGCGCTGCCAGAGGCCGCGCAGCACCATGTCCATCGCCGCCTTTGAGCTTCCGTAGGCACTCGCCGGCCGCAGCGGATAATCGTCGGTGACCGGCTTTTCTTCGTAGAAGTTACCCAGCGCCGAGACCGAAGAGCAATAGACGAAAGTTCTCACGCCGCTCGCCAGCGATGCCTGCAGCAGGTTGAGGCTGCCGCCAACGTTGATATCCATCACGCGTGCCGGATCGTCGGTCATGACCATTGGTCCTGAGATGCCGCCGCAATGCAGAACGTGTGAAATCTTCTCGCCCCTTAACAGCGTCTCCAACCGATTTCGATCAGACAGATCGTCCCGAACGTGCCGACCCGCGATGTTCGCCGGCGTGGGATCGAGTCCGATCGCTCGATGATTTTGCGCTATGAGGCGCTCGATGACGGCGCCCCCTAAAAATCCGCTTGCTCCAGTGACCAGTACGTTCGACATGACGGCTAAACCACTTTCGAACTGCGCAGCCACTCTCTCATCCGCGGCAAGACCCAACTCGTGCAGCAGGGAAATCCCTTTCAAACATCGAGGAGATCGTGAACGGCGGTAGGGACGCGGCCGTGCCAATCGGTCTTTTCCTGCATTCTCGCCGTGAGCGCAATCAGGTCGCCGTCCAGGCCGGCGCGCGCGATCATTTGCAAGGCGACCGGCAGCCCGCGATCGTCAAAACCGACCGGAAACGCGACAGCGGGAAAGCCGAGCATGTTGACGAAGCGGCAATAGCTGCTGAGCGCATAGAGTCGGCGGGCACTGAACAAGGGAGAAGACGGATTGACCTCGCTGAAAGGCGGCGTACGCATCGGCATCACCGGCAATATCGCGGCGTCGGCCTTGCCCAAAATCTTCTCCTCGAAATCCTTCGCCAACCGCGCTCGTGCCGAGCGACTTGCCGACAGCATCGAGTCGTCGATCTCGAGACCCTTCGCCAGACGCGCGCGCAGAACCGCATCGATTGACGGATCGTCAAGTCGGTCGCGGTGAATCCGCACCGCCTCACCCTGCATGACCCGCAGAGCGTGGAAATCGATTGCCTCGATTGCGTCCAGCCCGTCTACGCTCGACATCGCGACGCCGCTTGCCTCGATGGCGTCGATCCCGTTGCGGCAAGCAATCCTTACGCTCGGCTCGGCGTTCGCGACGGCATCGCGGAGAACCACGACGCGCTTGATCGGCATACGCGGTTCGGCAAGGGACGAAAGCACAGCCGCCGCGGGTGCAAGCTCGGACGCATCGCGCGCCAGAAGGCCGATGCAATCGAGAAACGGCGCAAGCGGCAGGGCGCCGGCGGCGCTAACGCTGCCCCATGTCGGTTTCCAGCCGGTCACGCCACAGCAGTGCGCGGGAATACGAATCGAGCCGCCGGTGTCAGATCCCAGCGCGAAGAGAACGGACCCGCTCGCCACCGCGACCGCCGAACCTGACGAAGAACCGCCCGGAATGAAATCGGTGTCCCAGGGGTTGCGAGCGTAATCGGCAACAGCATTATAGCCGGACGGCTCGTAGGCGAGCGCCGTCATCGCAGTGAAGCCGCCGCGGCAACCGCCTGCGTCGTCCAATCGCCGCAACACATCCGCGTATCCACGCAGGCCGATGTTCTCGGCGGCGGCAAGCCCGCACCGAGGACGACGATTTGGGGCTGCAAACATGTCCTTCGCGGCGTAAGGCATAAGCGCAAGCGCGGCAGTGGGCGCAAGAGAGAGGACCGTGTCTTCGACCGCCACGAACGCGTGCAAGCGCCTGTCAAGGCGCCGCGCTCGTTCGGCAGCCTGCCCGGCGATCTTCCGTTGCGCGGCGAAAGATAATCGCGACCAAACCGGAAACCGTTTACCTGCGACGGGCACATGATCCTCGCTATGAGCTGGTCTTAGCGACCCGAAGCGCCTCGTTATCCACCCATTGCTTCTTATGTCGCAACCGCGGCTCCGACGGAACTCGTTTCATTCCTGAGACTTATTATTGACGCGCCCCGCAGCCCGCAACGACGCCAATTAGGTCTTTGGAGTTGTCCATCTTGGATCGACGACAATTTATTGCCGGATCGGCGGCGGCGATCTCGATTCTCAAAGCTACTCGAAAAGCGAGAGCGGCCGGCGGCGGGGTCTTCAGCGCCGATATGGTGCGCAGGCAAGCGCAAGAGCTCGCAAGCAAGGCCTACAAGGCGCCGGATAACTCGCTGCCGGAGCCGTTCAAGGATATCGACTACGATGCCTACCGCAGCATTCGCTTTAATCCCGATCGGGCGCTTTGGCGCAATGAAAACCTGCCGTTCCAGGTGCAATTTTTTCACCGCGGATGGATCTTCAAGGGCCGCGTCACGATTTATGTCGTCAGCGACGGCAGCGCGAAACTCATCTCCTATTCTCCCGATCTGTTCGACTTCGGCAAAATCAAGCCGCCGCCAGCAGGGACCGATATCGGTTTTGCCGGCTTCCGAATGCACGCAAAAATAAATCGGCCGGATTATTACGATGAGGTCGGCGTCTTTCTCGGCGCGAGCTACTTTCGCGCGGTCGCCAAGGGGCAAGTCTATGGCATGTCGGCGCGCGGACTGTCTCTTCGCACTGGCGATCCCAAAGGAGAAGAATTCCCCGCGTTTACCACCTTCTGGATCGAGAAGCCGGCACAGCACAGTACCTCTCTCGTGGTGCACGCGCTCCTCGACAGTCCGAGCGCCGCGGCTGCCTTCCGTTTCACGATTCGACCGGGCGATACGACGATCTACGATACCGAGATGGCGCTTTATCCGCGCACCGATATCGCGGAGTCCGGTATTGGCGCCGGCACCAGCATGTTCTTGTTCGATGCCAACGACCGAGTGGGCGTCGACGACTTTCGATCTGCCGTGCACGATTCGGACGGACTGGCCATCCACAGCGGTCGCAACGAGGAAATCTGGCGTCCGCTCAACAATCCACGTGATCTCCAGTTAAGCTATTTCGGCGACATCAATCCGCGCGGCTTCGGGCTCATGCAACGCGAGCGCGATTTCTTCGCCTACGACGATCTCGAGTCGCATTTTGAAAAACGGCCAAGCCTATGGGTTGAGCCCATCGGCGACTGGGGCGAAGGAAACGTGGAACTGCTCGAAATACCGACGAAGCAGGAAATCCACGACAATATCGTGACGTTCTGGCGGCCAAAAGACGCACTCAAGGCGAAGGGAGAATACATTTTCACTTATCGTCTGCACTGGGGAAACGGCCCTTCGAAGCGGATAAAAGATGCCGCACACTTCACGAAAACACGCATCGGCGCCGGCCCGGACGGCACGCGCCGTTTCGTGCTCGAAATGACCGGAACAACGCTTTCAAACGACACCAAGGCGATCCAGCCGGTCGTCAGCGCCAATAAGGGCGAGATCAAAAATTTAGTACTTCAGCCAAATCCGGAAACCGGCGGACTACGACTGAGTTTCGACCTCGATACGAAGGGTGAGCCGATCGTCGAACTGCGTGGACAACTGCAAAACGAAAAGAAACCAATTTCGGAAACTTGGCTTTATCGATGGACGCGCTAGCGCAGATTGCAAGCGAAACGACGCGCGACCTCGAGACGCTTCCACGGGAAGCGCCGATTGCGATGCCGCAGCAATCACTATGGGTAGCCCGCGAACGCGCGGGCACGCCGGCAACGACCGCGCCGCTTATTCGGTTGCGGCGGCTGTTCGTGTTCGTCTCGGCAATTTCTCTGACTGGAATCGCTGCCTACGAAATGTACGAGGTGCTCCAGGTCGGCGGCATGACGGTTCTCGAACAACTCGTGCTTGTCCTTTTTATTCTGCTGTTTGCCTGGATTGCCTTGTCCTTTGTCAGCGCGATCATCGGCTTTGTCACCATATTATTCAGCCGTGGCGGCAAATTCCGGATTGATTCCGCCGGGCGAACCGACCTCCGGTCCCGTACTGCCCTGCTATTGCCGACCTATAACGAAAACCCGCATCGGGTAATGGCGCGAATACAGGCAATCTACGAATCCGTTCGCGAGACCGGCTTTCTTTCCAATTTTGATTTTTTCATCCTGAGTGACACGACCGATCCGGCCATCTGGATTGCGGAAGAGGCAGCGCTTTTACGTCTGCGCAGCACGACAGGCGATAAGCCGCTCTATTATCGGCATCGGACCCACAATACGGGTCGCAAGGCCGGCAATATCGGCGAATGGGTCGCGCGCTTCGGCGGGGCCTACGATCACATGATCGTTCTTGACGCCGACAGCCTGATGGACGGCGAAACAATCGTGCGCCTCGCTGCCACGATGGAGCGAAACCGGGAAATCGGCCTGATCCAGACGTTTCCATTGCTCCTCAACGGCAACACGCTCTTCGCACGGCTGCAACAATTCGCAGGCCGCGTTTATGGCCCGCTGATCGCCTATGGAATCGCATGGTGGCATGGCGCCGAAAGCAATTACTGGGGCCACAATGCGATCATCCGCGTTCAGGCATTCGCCAGTGAGGCCGGGTTGCCGCTCTTGCGCGGCCGAAAGCCTTTCGGCGGTCATGTCCTCAGCCACGACTTCGTCGAGGCGGCGTTAATGCGCCGCGCCGGCTGGGCCATCCATTTGGCGCCGGAGCTTGGCGGCTCGTATGAAGAATGCCCGCCGACGCTTGCCGACTATCTCACGCGCGACCGCCGTTGGTGCCAAGGCAACCTGCAACACATTGGCGTTCTCCCGGCGCGCGGCCTGCATTGGGTGTCGCGCCTGCATCTGCTTACGGGGATCGGGTCCTACGTCACCGCTCCGCTATGGCTGATCTTTCTGCTCGTGGGCATCTTGATTTCCTTACAGGCGCGATTCATCCCGCCCGATTACTTCCCCCACCATGCGTCTTTGTTTCCTCAATGGCCGATGCAAGACCCCATCCGGTCGGCTTACGTCTTCGCCGGGACAATGGCGATGTTGCTTGTGCCCAAGTTCCTGGGGTGGATCGCGGTGATCGTCCGCCGCAACGAGCGGCGCGCGATCGGGGGAGCGCTGTTCGCGCTCGGCAGCACAATTACAGAAATCGTCATTTCCGCACTGATCGCGCCGGTGATGATGCTGATGCAAAGCCGCGCCGTGGCCGAAATCCTGCTCGGCCGCGACGCGGGTTGGTCGGTCCAGCAACGCGAGGAAAGCGGCTTCAGCCACGCCAGGTTCATCCGTCGTTATGTCTCTCCGACCGTTTTGGGCTTCGTGCTCGGCGTGGGCGCGTACTCCGTCTCGACCCCGCTCCTCGTTTGGATGCTGCCCGTGGTGGCCGGTCTCATCCTGACCATCCCGATCGGATGGCTGACGGCGCTGCCTTCCGTCGGTCGCGGCTTGCGGGCCGCCGGGCTGCTACTGACGCCAGAGGAGCGCACCGCGCCAAGAATTCTCCGGCGCGCCAACGAGCTTGCCGACGAGTATAAATCGCTCGCGATTCGTGAGCCGTTTGCATCTTTGATCGGCGATCCAAGCCTCTACTGTGCGCATTTGAAAATGCTAGAGCCGCCTGCACCCAAGGCAAAAGGCGAGGTGGATGTGAATCTCGTGGTCGGGCTGGCGAAAATCGCACAAGCGGAGGATCGTGAAGACGCCATTGCACTCCTTGATACGCAAGAAACGTTCGCTCTCCTGTCCGACATATCCGCGCTCGAAACGCTGCTTGGTAAAGAACCGCGGCATCGGATGCGCCCTGGCTAGCGTTCCCCGCGCTTTTCGGATTGTTTACCTCCATACAGCACGTCGCCCGCGAGCGGCGGCCGGCCGGGCTGTCATCGAATCCACGGAGACTTTTGCTGACGGCCGTGCAATAAAAGCGGGGGGAGATTTAATCACCGCATGACCTGGTCCATCATTGCGCGCGATGCGCAGACCGGGAAATTCGGAGTCGCGGTAGCGACCCGTTTTTTCGCGGTCGGCGCGTTGGTCCCGCATGCGCAACCCGGCGCGGGAGCTATCGCCACTCAGGCTTTGATCAATCCGTTTTTCGGCGTGAATGGGCTAAAGCTGCTGCGCGAGGGGCTTACAGCCGCGGAGACCGTTGCAAAGCTTGTCGCCGCTGACGAAGGGCAAGCGCATCGCCAGTTGCACGTGATCGATGGGAGCGGCCGGGCTGCGGCCCATACCGGCGCGGAATGCATCGACTGGTGCGGCGCGATTTGCGAGCCTGACTTGTCGGTAGCCGGCAATATGCTGGCGAACGAGAACGTCATTGGAGATACCGCCGCGGCCTTTCGCGCCGGCGCCAAGATGCCTTTCGCCCAACGGCTGATTGCGGCGCTCAAGGCCGGAGAGGCTGCCGGCGGCGACAAGCGCGGCAAGCAATCGGCGGCGCTCCTCATTCAGGGCGACGAGGACTGGCCCGATCTCGACCTGCGCGTCGACGACCATATCGATCCGCTTGCCGAACTGGAGCGCCTGGAGAAAGTAAGTCGCGAGCGCTTCGTGCATTTCATGCAATTCCTGCCGAACCGCGCCAATCCCGCGGGCACCATCGACCGGGCGATCATCGAAGCCGGAGTGCAGAAAGCATTGGCGGCACAGGCGCAATCATGACCGAGGCGCCGCTTATCGAAATCAGCGGACTGAAAGTCGCGTTTCACGGCGACCGTGGCCGCGTCACGTACGCGGTCGATCAGGTCGATCTGAGCGTCGCCCGCGGGGCAACGCTGGGCATCGTGGGTGAATCCGGTTCGGGCAAAAGCGTCACCGCGCTCGCGGTCATGAGGCTGCTGACGGAGAATGCGGAGATCGGCGGGTCGGTGCAGTTTGACGGCCGTAACCTGCTCGACGTTTCCGATCGCGATATGCGCGACCTGCGCGGCAACCGGCTCGCCATGATTTTTCAGGAGCCGATGACCTCGCTCAACCCGAGCCTCACCATCGGCGACCAGATCGCTGAAGTGCTCGTTCGCCACCGAGGTTGTTCTCCGGATGACGCACGGGCCAAAACGATCGACCTCCTAAGGCGCGTCAGGATTCCGTCCGCGGAAAAGCGGCTCGATGAATACCCGCACAACCTATCGGGCGGCATGCGGCAACGCGTGATGATCGCGATCGCGCTTGCCTGCGATCCGCAACTGCTCATTGCAGATGAGCCGACCACCGCCCTCGATGTGACCATTCAGGCACAAATTCTCGATTTGATGCGCGATTTGAAGAACGAATCCGGCGCAGCGATCATTCTTATTTCGCACGATCTCGGCGTAATCGGTGAAATCTGCGATGAAGTCGCGGTAATGTACGCCGGCGAAATCGTGGAGCGCGCGCCCGCCACCGCGCTGTTCGACCGGCCGGAGCATCCCTACACGATAGGACTTCTCGGCTCCATTCCCCGGCTCGATCAGCAAACCGAAGAACTGGCCGCGATCGACGGCATGGTGCCGGAAATGTCGGCTTTACCCGCCGGATGCCGCTTCTCGCCGCGTTGCCCCTTCGCCGACGACCGCTGCCGCAGCGAACGACCGCCGATCATCGGACTCGATAACGGCCGGTGGTCACGCTGTTTCTATGCGCCTTTGGAAAAAAACATCTCGTGACCGCGTTGCTTCAAGTCGAGGATCTCGCACGTCATTTCGTGGTGCAGCGGACGCTGTTCGGGCGCCCGCTCGCAACCGTCAAGGCGGTCGACGGCGTCAGCTTTTCGATCGAGGCCGGCGATACGTTCGGTCTCGTCGGCGAGTCGGGCTGCGGAAAGTCAACGCTCGGCCGGCTGATCCTGCGCCTGATCGAGCCTCAACGGGGACGAATTCTTTTCGAAGGCAAGAATATCACGGCGCTCGGTGAAAGCGATCTGCGCATGTTCCGGCGTAATGCGCAGCTTATTTTCCAAGATCCTTACGCCTCGCTCAATCCGCGCATGACCGTCGAGCAAATCCTGCTCGAGCCTTTGTTTTTGCACGACGTTGTTCCCTCGCCGAAGCGCGCGCAGCGTGTGACAGAGTTGCTGCGTCTCGTCGGACTCTCGCCGTCCGCGGCGCAACGCTATCCGCACGAATTTTCAGGCGGCCAGCGGCAGCGCATCGCAATCGCGCGCGCGCTTGCGGTCGAGCCGAAGCTCATCGTCTGCGATGAGCCGGTGTCCGCGCTCGATGTTTCGATCCGCTCGCAGGTGCTTAATCTGCTGCGCGACCTGCAACGCCGTTTCGGCCTCACCTACATTTTCATTTCGCACGATCTCGCCGTCGTGAAGCACATCGCCAACAAGGTCGCGGTCATGAATCTGGGGCAGTTCGTCGAGCTCGCGCCGGCGCGCGAATTGTTCTCCTCGCCGCGCCATCCTTATAGCCGCGCTTTGCTCGCGGCCATCCCGGTGCCCAATCCGCAGGCGCGCCGTGAACGGATCATTCTCCATGGCGAATTGCCAAGCCCAATCGCTCCGCCCCCGGGCTGCCGGTTTCACACCCGTTGCCCGTTCGTGGTCGAGCGCTGCCGGACCGAAGTGCCGAAGCTTGAATTTGAGCGGCAAGATCGGGCGGTGGCCTGTCACCGGGCCGGCGACCTGCCTCCTGCCGAGCCGGTCGCCGGTCCCCGCATGTCGCGGTCGCTGGAGCATTTAATGGCGGCTTTCGCCCGCAAATCGGATAGGCGGGCTGCCGCCGGTGTTGATATGATCGGACCGAAGTAAAGCCGACAAAGCGGCTGAGGGCCGCGAGGGGGATGGTTATGAAAACATTCAAAATCGTCATTTCGGCAGCATTGCTCGCGCTTGCGGCTACCGCCGCGCAGGCCGAGAGCGTGCTGCGCATCGGCCTTGCCGAGGATCCGGATATTCTGGACCCGACACTGGCGCGTACCTACGTCGGCCGCATTGTCTTCGCATCGATTTGCGACAAGCTGTTCGATATCGACGAGCATCTCAACGTGGTGCCGCAACTCGCGCTGTCGCACGAAACATCGCAGGACGGGAAAACAGTCACCATCAAGCTGCGCCCAAACGTGACCTTCCAGGACGGCGAAAAATTCGATGCCGCCGCAGCCAAATTCTCGCTTGAGCGCCACATGACGATGACGGGGTCGTTCCGCAAGCCGGAGCTCGCCGCCGTCGACCACATCGATGTGGTCGATCCGCTGACCATCAAAATCGTCTTGAAGCATCCGTTCGCGCCGCTGATCGCGCAACTTACCGACCGCTCAGGGATGATGGTGTCGCCGAAAGCGGCGAAAGCCGAAGGCGACAAGTTCGGCCTGCATCCGGTCTGCGCGGGACCTTACAAATTCGTCGAGCGCGTGCCGCAGGACCGGATCGTGGTCGAGAAATATGCCGGTTACTGGAATGCCAAGAATGTCTTCATCGATAAGATCATTTATCTCCCGATCGTCGACGCCACCGTTCGCCTCGCCAACCTGAAATCCGGCGGGCTCGATCTGATCGAGCGCCTGCTTGCAACCGATATCAAGGCCGTTCGCGCCGACAAGAATCTCCGCCTCGCGACGGCACTCGAGCTCGGTTACCAGGGCATGGACATCAATGTCGGCAAAGGTGAGGAATCCAAGGGCCCGCTGGGCCAATCTGCCAAGGTGCGCCAAGCGCTCAACCTGGCGATCGACCGCAAGGCGCTGACGCAGGTTGTCTTCAACGGCGAGTTTGTGCCGGGCAACCAGTGGATCAGCTCGCAGCATCCTTACTATCAGAAAAAATTTCCCGTGCCTGGGCGCGACGTTACCAAAGCGAAAGCGTTGATGAAGGAGGCCGGGGTTAAGGGGCGCGTCTCGGTCGACTTCATGGTGCCTAAGGGTGCCGAAACGCAGGCTGTCGCGGAGGTCATCCAGGCGATGGCGGCGGAAATCGGCATTGACATGAAAATCCGGGTGACGGAATTCGCCACTTCGCTGAAAAAAGCGGAAGCCGGAGAATATCAGGCCTATCTGCTCGCCTGGAGCGGACGCACCGACCCGGACGGCAACCTCTACTCGTTTTATAAATGCAAGGCGCCCCTTAACTACGCCGGCTATTGCAATCCCGACGTCGACAAGCTTCTGGACGAATCGCGTATCCCGTCCGACCCGAAGGCGCGAATGACGATCTACGAAAAGATTGCACAGAAGCTGCTGGCGGATCATCCGATCCTTTACCTCTATCACCGGCGCATCTTGATCGCGCATACCGCCAAGCTCGAAGGCTACAAGCAGATGCCGGATGGCCTGGTGCGGGTTGTCGGACTGAAGCTCAAGTAAGGGATGATCCTGGTTCCCGATGCTGAAATACATCGGCAAGCGGTTGCTGCAACTCATTCCGACCTTGTTCTTTGTGTCGGTGTTGATCTTCTCGCTCCAGCATCTGCTTCCCGGCGATCCGGCGACGGTGATGGCGGGCGAGGAAAACGACCCGGTCGCCATCGAGCAGATCCGCAAGCAGTATCACCTCGATCAACCGATCGTGGTCCAATACGTCTACTGGATGAAGGGCGTCGTTTCCGGCGACCTCGGCGAATCGATGCGGATCAAGGTGCCCGTCCTTCGCCTCATCCTCGAGAAGCTGCCGGTCACTATGCAGCTTGCGTCGATGGCGATCGTCATCGCCTTGACCATCGGTATATCGGCCGGCGTTATTTCGGCGGTGAAGAAAAATACGGTGTGGGATTATGCGGCCAACGTCTTCGCGTTGTGGGGCATCTCCACGCCGAATTTCTGGCTCGGCATCATGCTGATTTTCTTTTTTTCCGTACAGCTCGGCTGGCTGCCGGCGTCGGGTTATGTGCCGTTGCGCGAAAACTGGGAGGAAAGCCTCGCGTCCACCATTATGCCGGCATTCGTCCTCGGCAATGCAATCGCCGCGATACTGATGCGCCACACGCGTAGCGCGATGCTGCAAGTGTTGGAAAGCGACTACATACGCACCGCGCGCGCGAAGGGCTTGCTCGAACGGCGGATCATCCTCAAGCACGCATTGCGCAATGCACTCACGCCGGTCATCACCTTGGGTGCGCTTGAATTCGGCACGCTCTTGTCGGGCGCCGTGCTCACTGAGCAGATTTTCACCATTCCGGGCTTCGGAAAGCTCATCGTCGATTCCGTCTTCAACCGCGATTACGCGGTTGTGCAAGGCGTCGTGTTGGTGACCGCGACCGCCTTCATCTTCCTCAATCTGCTTGCCGACGTCGCCTATCATCTTGTCAACCCGCGCTTGCGAGCCACGCTGTGACCGACGCCATTTTGAGTGCGCCGCTCGCTACCGAGCCAACGATTGAGAGCCCGGCCGCGCGCGCCTGGCGGCGGCTGTTGCGGCGAAAAGGGGCGCTACTCGGGCTTTTCGTGATTATCCTCTTCATTTCCGCTGCGCTGCTGGCGCCGCTGATCGTGCCCTACGATCCGATCCAACAAAGCTGGTCGGCGGTGCGCAAAGCTCCGTCCTGGGCGCACCTTTTCGGCACCGACGATGTCGGCCGCGACGTGTTCTCACGCGTCGTTTATGGCGCCCGCGCCTCGTTGTTCGCGGGCGTGATCTCGGTCGGCATCGCGCTGTCGGTCGGCGTGCCGCTCGGCCTTCTCGCCGGTTATCGCGGCGGATTTATCGACGCGCTGCTCTCACGCATGACCGATGCGATGCTGGCCTGTCCCTTCATCATTTTGGCGATCGCGCTCGCGGCATTCCTCGGTCCGAGCCTTGGCAACGCGATGATCGCCATCGGCATCACGACGACCCCGATCTTTCTTCGGCTGACGCGCGGACAAGTGATGTCGGTTAAAGTTGAGGAGTACATCGAGGCTGCGCGTGCCGTCGGCAATCCACGCTGGCGCATTGCGATCGTGCACATATTGCCGAACATACTCCCCGCGCTATTGGTGCAGGCGACCCTCTCGGTTGCAGCCGCAATTATCGCAGAGGCTGCCCTCTCCTATCTCGGCCTCGGCCAGCAGCCGCCTTATCCGTCCTGGGGATCGATGCTCAATGCGGCGCAGCGGTTCCTTACCAGCGCCCCATGGATGGCCGTGTGGCCCGGCCTCGCGATCTTCCTGAGCGTGCTGTCGTTCAACCTTGTCGGCGACGGTTTGCGCGACGCGCTCGATCCGCGCGAGCGATAAGTCTTTTGTGTCATGCCCCGGGCGGAACCGAGCTTCGAAAAACTTGAAGACATTGCGCGCCGCATCGCACCTTATCTCCATCGCACCCCTCTCGTTCACTCCGAGTTCCTGAGCAAGCTCACCGGCTACGACGTTTATCTGAAAGCCGAGCTGTTCCAGAAGACGGGCTCGTTCAAGCCGCGCGGCATGTTGGCAAAGCTGCTGACGCTCAGGCCGGATGAACGCGCGCGAGGCGCGATCACGTTTTCGGCAGGCAATGCCGCGCAGGGGCTCGCCTATGCCGGTTTGATCACCAAAACGCCGGTCACCGTCGTGATGCCCGAGGCTGCGAGCGCCAGCAAAGCGGAAGCGACCCGCGGCTATGGGGCGAAGGTCGTGCTGCATGGAGACATCGCCGAAGCCGTTGCACGCTGCATGGCGATTCAGAAGGCGGAGAACCTTACTTTCGTCTCCGCGTTCGACGACGACGATCTCATGCAGGGTCACGCATCGCTTGGCCTCGAGATTCTCGCCGACCTGCCCAATCTCGACGCGATTGTTGTCGGTATCGGCGGCGGCGGCCTGATCGGCGGCATTGCGCTGGCGCGCAATGCTCTGAACGGGCGTGCCAAGGTCATCGGCGTCGAGCCTACAGGCGCGGCGGCGATGACGCGCAGCCTGGAAGCTGGAAAGCCGGTCGAGATCGATAAGGTGCAAACCATCGCCGACGGGTTGGGTGCGCCGTTTGCCGGCGAACGAACATTCCCGATCGTGCGCGATTACGTCGCGTCGGTGGCTCTCGTGTCGGACGAGCAAATCGTCGATGCAATGAGGTTGCTGCTCATGCGCTGCAAATGCCTGAGCGAAGGCGCAGGGGCCGCTCCCGTTGCCGCGCTTGTCCATGGCAACCTGAATTTGCCCGCAGGAAGCTCCGTTTGCTGCGTGGTCAGCGGCGGCAACATCGATATGGCGCGGCTGAAATCGCTCCTCTGACCGTCGCCCGGACGGCGGGCCTCCCATCAAGGAATCATCGCCGCCAGGTCGCGAACGCTCGCCGTCGCTATAATGTTCTCGAGCGCGAGTGCCTTCCCGTAGCGCCGCTCAAACTCCAGGCACACGCTCATGTGCCCCATCGAATCCCAAGCCGGAGTGTTCTCGATCGAGGACTCAGGTCCGATATCATCTGGGGGAACGTCGAGCGCCTTTACAACAATCTCAATTGCCGTCTGCAACTTAGTATTCTGCATCGATCGCCTTTTCGTACGTAATGCTTCCGTTCGGATGTCTCGTCACCAGCTTGAATCCGTGATCTTCATAAAACGAGGCGGCAATCTCGTTCTTTCGCGAGGGGATGTATTCCCCGATAATTCTGCTGAAACCTCGGCCGCGGCAAAGCTGGATAGCTTTATCCAGCAAGTGATCCTCAACTTTGCGACCAATCACACGGCAACTCGCCAAAAACGTATCGATCTGCCCTTGGCCAAGATCAAGAATCGCAAGTCCAACGGAGCCCTCATCGCCGAAACGATCCCGGTAGTCGAGCATCAACACCGCATGCTCGGCACTTTCAACAAAACGCGCAAGGTCGGCTACCGTGTAGCGCCGCGTCGTGAGATTGAACTGGTTCGTCTTTTGCGTCATCTGAGCGGCGCGAACCAAGTCCGCTCCTGAATCGATGCGAATATCGCACTCGATGCCGAGCTCGGCCAAATAGCCGTCTAGGTCGAAACTCTGCGCCAGTTTTTTCCGAGCCATGTTGGCGCGGTATTGCTCCGTCTTCGCCCTGTCCTCGGTGGTAATTGCATATTTCCCGAAATAGACGGGCACCACCTCCCGCACGAACCACGTTTGCAAATTCTCGACACGATCGGGAAATTCGGGCACCGCAATCTCGGGCATGAATTTGCGGATCGCTTCCCGTTCTACCGGATTGTCATCGATAAAAACAAAGCTCTCGGTTCCGAGATTTAGCAGTTGGGCGACTTCCGAAATGTTCTCCACTTTGGGACGCCAATTCGCACAAACGGCGGCAAAGTCCTCGCGCTTTAATAGCATCGACGAGTTGCGCTCAAAGACCTCGTCGACGTCGGACTCGTTGTTCTTGCTCGCAATGACAAGCAAGATGCCGGTTCGTTGAAGCGCTTTTAGCGAGCGCTGGAAATCGCGATAGCAGCGCGCCGTGCCGTCCTCGCCCAGCGCTATTCCGTGGCAGCCAAGCTCTCCGACGACGCCACCCCACAACGTGTTGTCGAGGTCGAGAATGAGCACTTTTCGACTCTGTTGAGCGTGCGCCGCAAGCGCGCCGCGAATCGAGGCGGAAAGCAACTCGAACATGCGTGCGGTGTATCTTATGCGGCCTGCATACCACATCGCGTTCGATATCAGCGCATCTTCGCCATGGCGGCGAAACAGAAGCTCCATGTCGAAAACAACCAGATTCGAATGCTCCTTTGCGATCGCGATCAGCCGCTGATTGAGCGATGCCTCGAGGCACTTGATCGAATCGGCGTGAGTCAGATCCGCAAAGCTGAGCCAACGAGACGAACTCAGGCAAAACGAGTTTGCGACAACGATCTTTTCGGGGTGCCGGGAGCAAAATTGCTCAAGCGCGTCGAGAAACGTGTCGCACTGGCCTGGCTTCCCGCCGCCGTAAAAAGCATCTCCCATCAGGCTATCGCTATCGAAGACGGAGATAACGTGGCTGATCTCGCTTGCTGAGGCGCGCGAATTTGCAATCGAAAGCTCCGAGAGCATGCTGTTGTAAGCCCCCGGAACAACTTCGAACGGCTTAAGCGCCGACACGAGCGGTTGTACGTTGACGTTGCTAAGCAAGAGGAATTTCATGAATCCTCTCCTTAGCCTCGGTGGCTTTCATTCCACCGCCATCTTTGCGGCTGACCACGAGATACATACCCGAGACGACGAAGCAAAATCCGATGAAAAGCGCCGGCGTAATATGCTCGTTCAGAGCCACTGCGCCGGCGAGAATTGCGGCAATCGGGTTGAGCGGCAGAGATATCATGGTCGCGGTCGGGGCGGTGCGGCCGAGCGACCAGGCGTAAAGGAAGAAAGACAAAGCACCGCCCCCGACGCCGATATAAAGAATCCCGAGCCACCCTAGAGGCGTCAAGTGAGGCATCCCTGTCGGAAAATCCAAGACCAGCCACGACGCGAAAAGCGCCGTCGCCCCCGCCACCATCGCGATCGCGGTGACCAGAACAGGCGGGTATTTGGCGAGATAAGGCTTTGAGAATACCGCATAGACGGCGCCGCAGAGTGTCGCAAAGATCATCAGCGCGTAGCCGAACCAGCCGACTCCATTGAAATCGGCCGCCCCGTGGCCGACCGCAACCGCGGCCCCGAAAATCGCCAAGAGAACTCCGAGGACCTTTCGTTTCGACCAATTCTCGCTGCCTTGCAGCGTCGCTAGAACGAGGGTTATCGCCGGTGTACAGGTCAGCACGATCGCGCCGCTGGATGCGGTGACAAACTGCATTGCCACGCTGATGCACCATGGGAAAATGCAAAAGTAGAGCACCCCGAAAATAGCGATGATAACGAAATCTTTCTTCGCCACATGAACCCGGTAAAAGGCCAGCGACAACGCCAACAAGCACGCGGCAGCCAAGGCATAGCGCAGCATCGCGACCGACAAGCCGTCCGTCTGCGATACGACGTACCGGGTCGTGGCTAGCGCGGTGCCGGTGATGACGCTGGCCGTGGCCGAACTCAGAATAGGCAGCAGTAGACTGTTCTCTGCGCCGTCCATCCCCCCGGCGTTACTGCCCCCATTACCCATAGATGGGATCCCCGCTTGCGGTTCGGCGGCCCGAAAACCTTAAGAGGGCCGGCAGGCCCCATCCGTTAATGTAAAATTTTAACCCATCCCCTGTACCGAATTAAAGATGACAAGTCGATAAAATGCTCCGATTGGTAAACAGCATTACATTTTGCAATCGGCAATAACGTCTCTTGTTGAGGTGATATGCTCATCCTAGGCTATGCTGGCCACCAAAGGCACGGATGGAAATCGGGCCACAAACTGCAGTCGCGGCTCCGCCATTCACAATCTCATCCCCTTATTTTCGACTCGATTACCTCGTTTGGAGAGGATGTCGAAGACTTGCCGCTTAACCTTTTCCCGCTTGACGGGGTCGGCCACGATAGCGCGGCCGCCGTCTTGCGCGACGGTCAATTAACCGCGGCAGCTGCTGAGGAGCGTTTCAACCGTTTCAAGCATTCGACGGCCGCGGGGGGCAAAATATTACCTCCGCGCCGGTCGGTTGAATTTTGTCTTTCGCAAAACGGCGCCGGCATCGAGGATGTCGATCACCTCGCCTTTTATTGCGATTTCAACGATGCGGCTCTGGCGCAAAGGATACAAGCGGTTGAGCCTTATCTGTCGAGCAAAATCAAAGATCGGGTGATTTCCGGCTACCGCGCTGTCTACAACGGCACCGTATCGAATGAGAGCATTTTAGCGGAAATCGATGAACTGTTCGGAGAGCGCAAGCAAAAGCCGACGATCCATTTCGTTCCGCATCACCTCTCGCATGCCGCTTCAGCATTTTATTCTTCCGGATATCCGGAGGCCGGCATCTTCACCATTGACGGATTCGGCGAAAAGTCGAGCTCGATTTTCGCGATTGGGACGGCCGGCGGCATCGAGCTCGTAGAAGAAACCATGCTGCCGGGCTCGCTGGGCGTGTTGTACATGATGATGACCGCCTTTTTGGGTTTCAGGCCCTTAGACGGCGAGTACAAGGTCATGGGGCTCGCGTCTTACGGCAATCCGAAGACCTACCGGAAAGAGATCGACGGATTGCTCGAAACAGCAGCCGATGGATCGTGCAGAACGACGGTCTTGTTACGGGACGATTTCGGCGAGCATGTAAAAAGCTTGTTCGGACCGCCGCGAGGATATGCCGAAGCCGTTACGCAGCGCGAAATGGACATTGCAGCTGCGTTGCAGGCCGGACTTGAAGAAGCAGTCTTTTGCAGGCTGGAACAGCTAAAGAAAAACCATGATGTCGATCGAATTTGCCTCTCGGGAGGCGTCGCCCTCAATGTCGTCATGACGGGCAAGCTCGCCCGCTCCGGCATGTTCAAGCAAACGTACGTCTTTCCTGCCTCCGGCGACGACGGAGCGAGCGTCGGCGCCGCGCAATATGTGTATCATCATGTTTTGAAGCGCCCTCCGCTACATAAAGCCGTGGCGTCGATGAGTTTGGGCCCCGCTTATGACAATGAACGGGTCCTCGAAGCCCTTCAAACGAACGCGGAAAAGCTGAATTTCCATCGAGCGGATCATATCGAGGAAGTCGTTGCAGACGCATTGATCGAAGGTAAGGTCGTTGGATGGTTTCGCGGCCGAATGGAGTTCGGGCCGCGAGCGCTCGGAAATCGCAGCATTCTGGCGGATCCGCGTAGCGCCGACATGCGCGAGATCGTCAACCAGCGCGTGAAGCTTCGCGAGGAGTTCAGGCCATTCGCCCCCGCCGCGCTTGCCGAGATTGCGGATGAATATTTCGATATGGACGGCGTCGGCCGTTCGAATTTCATGGAATTTGTCGTGCCCGCTCGTGCTGCCGGGCGCGAGAAGGTCAAGGCCGTCGTTCACTTCGATGGATCCGCGCGCATTCAGACGGTCGAACGCCACATCAACGGTTCGTTCTGGAAGGTCATTGCCGCTTTCGGCAGCCGGACAGGAATTCCGGTGGTGTTGAATACGTCATTCAACGTGCGCGGCGAGCCCATCGTATGCACCCCCGAGGATGCAATCCGATGTTTTCTTTCAACCAATATCGATCTGCTGGCCTTGGAAGATTATATCGTAAGCAAAAAGGCGGGACGGGTTCTGGCTGAGGATATGGCCAAGCCCAATCTGGAAGATTAGCGGCAGGCTCTGCTTGCGGCTTAAGCAAACACTGCCCTAGAGCATGATCGCTTACAACGGAAGCGCCGCTCGCCGCAGCGTCATTGCCGGACTTGATCCGGCAATCCATCTTTACGAAGGAGATGGATCCGCGGGTCAAGCCCGCGGGTGACGCCGAAGACATTGAGACGATTCAATCCAAAGCAATCATGCCCTAGGCGGCGGCCGCATTCCGGCTCAACCGCGTGATCACTTTGACAATCTCCGATTCTCCGCAGGGCTGTCCCGCGAGATATCCCTGCCAGTTGGCGCATCCTGCGCGACGCACGAGGTCTAGTTGCTCGTCCGTTTCGATTCCCTCAGCGGTCGTTTCAATTCCAAGGCTCAACCCAAGCTCCGCGACAGCGCGGACAATTGCTTCGCTCTGCAGCCGCTTGCTGCCGCCGGCAACAAATGATTGGTCGATCTTGATCTTGTCGAAGGGAAAGCTTCGCAAGTAGCTCAGCGATGAATAGCCCGTTCCGAAGTCATCCATTGCAATCCGCAGACCAAGCGCACGAAGCTGATGCAGCGCGTTCACGCTGCTTTCGTCCTGCTGCATGAGCAATGCTTCGGTTATCTCCAATTCAAGCCGGTGGGCCGGCAAGCCTGTCGCCGCCAAGATTTGCGTAACCATCGACACGAGCCCACGGGGGCGGAATTGCGCCGGCGACAGATTGACCGCTACCCTGATGCCGGATGGCCACCGCGCGGCGTCAGAACAAGCCTGCCGAAGCGCCCACTGGCCGAGCGGCACGATCAAGCCGGTTTCTTCCGCCACCGGAATAAATTCTGCAGGCTCCACCAGTCCTCGTTCGGGATGATTCCAACGCAGCAGAGCCTCAATTGCGACCGGTTTGTTTGTAGCGAGGCTGATCTGCGGCTGATAGACCAGATGAAACTCTCCGGCAGAAAGAGCGCGGCGCAAATCGGTTTCGAGGGCCCGACGCGCTTGTAATTGGACGTCCATGGCCGGCTCAAAGAATTTATAATTGTTGCGACCCTGCGCCTTCGCGCGATAGAGCGCGAGATCGGCGGACTTCATCAGCTGATTGCTCGAATTCCCGTGGTCCGGGGCGATGGCAATCCCGATACTGATGCTGGTATTCAGCTCGTGATCGTCAACAAGAATGGGATCCGAAACCGAATTGATCAGCCGCCGCGCGAGGAGATCGATATCGTTGTCATCCTCGACAGGATGCAAAATGGCGAACTCATCGCCGCCGAGCCGCGCAATCGTATCTCCCCTGCCAACCGCGGCGCCGAGTCGGGACGCCACCTCCTGCAAAAGCTTGTCGCCCGTCGGATGTCCCAGCGAATCGTTGATCGTCTTGAAATTGTCGAGATCGAGGTACATGACTGCCATCGTGCCGTTGTAGCTTTCCACCCGAGCCAAGCCCTCGGACATCTGCTCACGGAACAGAACGCGATTTGGCAGTCCGGTCAGCGCGTCATGCCGCGCCATACGCGAAATGTTTTCTTCAGCCTGCGCACGTTCGGTAACGTCTTCATACGTGCCAACCCAGCCCCCGTTTGCCATGGGCTGATGGCGAACGGCTATAATCCGGCCGTTCGCCAACGTGCGGTGAAGAACCGGCTCCTTGTTCTCGATTAAGCGAGCCTTGAAATCCAGGAACATTTCTTCCGCGGTTATGCCGGGGCGGTGAACTCCATGGGCAATGCTTCCCGCCATCAAATCGAGCAATGAGGTGCCTGGACGCGCTTCGGCCTCGGTCAATCCATAAATTTCGAGGTAACGCCGATTAACGGCGATAACACGGAGATTTTGATCATATGCGCACAATCCGTGAGTCATGTGCGACAGCACCGCGTCGAGCAGTTGATTGTGCTCCTGCAATTCCCGCTCGTGACGCACGCGTATTGTGATGTCCTCGTAATCGCACGCCCATCCGTCCTCGCCGATTGGATGAACCGTGAGTTGGACAACGCGGCCGTCGGTCAAGTTGATGCTTCGCGTCGCGGGCTCCGTCGTGAATAATGCGTCGCGACTTTGGAGCAGATCCTCTGGGGTCACATCCGCGTAAATCCCGCGCCTTATCGCGAGGGCGAGGATATCCTTGTAGGACATACCCAATTTGACGTCGCCTCGTTCGAATCCGTATATCTTGAGATACTGATCGTTGTATGCAGCCAGGCGTTTCTGTGCATCATAGAGGCAGGCGCCGCGCGTGCTGTTTGCGAACGCTTCCCTTAGACGGCTGAATTGTGCCTCCAAGTCGTGTTGCAAATACTCTCCCGAAATCGGGCGCCAGGTTGATACCCAACCGTCGCCGGCGACCGGCCGCCACTGGATGCGAATCATAGCGCCGGTCGCGTTGCGTCGATCGACTTCAAAGGTTTTTCTTTGCCGAAGGGCCTCTTGCAGGTGCCGCCACATTTGTGCGGCCGAAGAAAATGAATCAGATTGATCCGATCTCAGCTCTTCGAGTATGCCACGCAATGAGGTTCCGGTCTTAACCGAATTCGGTTGCGAGCCGGTAATTTCGAGCAGCCGAGAATTAAAAAGTACGATTCTGAGTTCGCTGTCGAGCACGCAAATTCCGTCGGTCATGCCGTCCAGCGCAATGGCATGCAGCGAGAGAAGTATGTCTAACTCGTCGTCTTCTCGTTGAATTCTTTGGCCGCGCGTGACCGGCATTTGACGCTCCTTGATTACAGAAGCTTACCGGCAACGGCGGAATTTGCTGTTAAATAACCTGGTTTACAAAGCGTTCACGGCACTGACGCAATTTTCGCAATATGTCGGAGCCATTGCAAAAATCATGGTCGACGAGACGGGTTAGCCTGCCTGTTTCCGCATGAGAACGATAAAGAGTGACCTAGTCCGCGACCAGCAACCAGCCTGTCGTAGGCGCCATCCCGCGCCAAAAGGCCTGTGCGATCCACAGCCGCGCCATTCCTTCCAACTCTCGCGCATAGTCGAGGCTGCCACCGTCTCGCGCATCGAAACCAATGTCGTTTGCCAATTTGATAATACTTTTCTTCGCATCTTCGTCATCGGATGCAATGAATTGGAGCGGCCTGGATTTGCGATTGCGGGCGTCCGCCATGACCGCCGCGCCGACCTGATTGAACGCCTTCACGACTTTAGCTGCCGTTTTACCGGCGATGATCTTCGCGGCCGACTGATCGGCCAGCACGAGCGGCGCGAGGTTATTTCGGAAATCGTACGGATTGATGCAGTCGATCAGCACCTTGCCTGCCATGTCGCCACATTCGGCGAGCACGTTGTCGACCGCGGCCCAGTTGATTGCGAGAATAATGATGTCGGCGTTCGAAACTGCCTCGCGGACAGTCTTGAGCGGGATGCCATCGTCCGACGCATATTTCGGGTCTTGCGGTTCTCGGACGCCATAGACGACGCTATGCCCGACTGCGGCTATATTTGGCGCCAGCGCTTTTCCGACATTTCCTTTACCGACAATTGCCACTTGCATTAACTAACTCCATCTTGCCTGGATCTTCAGAAGAACAGCTGCGCGTACACCAGGCCGGCCTGTCCGCAGTCTATGTAATGAGTCAGACCGATACCGGATTGCAACTCGACACGCGGGGCTCAATCCAACCAGTCTGCTCTTCTCAACTCGAAAAGCGGAATTTCTTAGCAAAACGCCAAAGACTGCCGGCAGAATCTGGAAACCGTTGGCGCCGTTCGCAATTCCCTGTGAACCGAAAATTTTACAAAGAAATTCAAAAACTTGAATGTTTTGGCAGGCACGAGACTGAATAAACATGACCTGAGCCCCTTCTTTCATCCAGGGATGGGTAGAGTCACGGGTTGATTTG
>JAICMO010000094.1 GCA_025929185.1 Pseudolabrys sp. | reverse complement strand
GATAATCCCGTTCCCGAGCACTCAGCACCAACGGCGCGATCGGCCGGCCTCGCACACCTGCTTTCGCCATGAGCGCTCTCCTTTAATCGCTCAGAGCGCTCTTTTTATAATGTGACGAACTTGCGTTCCAGATGACTAGATCTTCACCGAGGCCATGATGCCGGGCGGGAAAATGTCTTCCGGCTGGACGCGCCGGTGCGCGATGCCTTGCTCGTAAGCATATTGCAAAAACAACTCGAGCGTCGGCCGATTCGCTTCGATACCGTAAGGGAATAACTCAGCGCCGAACATTTGTTGCATGCGCGTCGCGTAATTCGCCAGCCACGGCACCGGATAGCGCGAGACGGCCGGATCGAGGATACGCTCGATGCTGCGCCGTTTCGATTCGGCAAAGGCGTTATAGAGATTGCGTGCCGCCCATGGGTTTTCTTCGACGACTGCCTTGCGCATCGCGATCACGTGCATGATCGGGTAGACGCGGGTCTGCTCGTAACAGCGCCGCTCCATCTCCTCATAGTCGGGAAAGAGCCGCGCGACGTCGGGATGTTTCTCGCGGAACGAATTGGGCGGGCGCGCGATGATGACGCAATCGAGCTCGCCGCTGGCGATCATGCCGCTTAAGGTCTTCTCCGGCGCGGAGGTGAGGCGCACGCCTTTGGGCAGCGCCAATTCGACTTTTTCGATGCGTCCCGCTTCGTTGGTGCCGGCCTGCACCCATTCGATGTCGGAGAGCGCGACGCCCCCTTCGTGCATGAGCCAGCCGCGCATGTAAACGGCGGCGGTGTGCGCCCATTCCGGCACGCCGACGCGCTTTCCCTTCAAATCCTTCGCGCTTTTTATTCCCTGCTTCCGGTTCACATAGAACGAGGCGAAGCGGAACAGCCGCGATGCATAAACCGGCAAGCCGATGATATCGGCATTCGGCCGCGTCACCTGCGCCATGAATTTGGCGAACGACAGCTCCGACACGTCCCATTCGCGGTTGAAGGTGAAGCGCGAAAAAATCTCGTGATGCCCGAGCGTGAGCCAGGTCGCCTCGATGCCCTCCGCCTGCACAGCGCCGAGGCGGAAATCGCGGAAGTGGTCGTAGTCGGTGGTGGCGACGGTGAGCTTGAGCGGACCCATTGCGTTCACGCCTTCGCGCGCTTCGCCTCGATCTTGTCCCAGATCAACGCGGCGCCGTCGGGCCCGCCGAGACTCTTGATCGCGCGCAGGCCGGTCGGAGAGGTGACGTTGATCTCGGTGAGATAATCGCCGATCACGTCGATGCCGACGAACAGCAGGCCGCGCTCGCGGAATACCGGCCCGATGCGCTTGCAGATTTCCGCCTCGCGTTTGGTGAGTTCGGTTGCCTTGGGCGCGCCGCCGCGCACCATGTTGGAACGCAAATCGTCCGCGGCCGGCACGCGGTTGACCGCGCCGGCATATTCGCCGTCGACCAGGATGATGCGCTTGTCGCCCTCGCGCACGGCGGGCAGAAATTTCTGGATCACCCACGCCTCGCGGAACGTCGCCGCGAACATGTCGTAGAGCGAGCCGAAATTCAGATCGTCTTGCTTGATCCGAAACACGGCTCCGCCGCCGTAACCGTAAAGCGGCTTCATCACGATGTCGTTGTGCTCCGCGCGGAAGGCCTTGATCTCGGCAAGATCGCGCGTGACCAAAGTCGGCGGCATCAGGTCGGGAAATTCGGTGACCAGCACCTTCTCCGGCGCGTTACGCACCGCGGCGGGATCGTTTACCACCAGCGTCCTGGGGTGAATGCGCTCGAGCATGTGGGTGGTGGTGATATAGGCGAGGTCGAACGGAGGGTCCTGCCGCAGCAACACCACATCGAACTCGGTGAGTTCTCGGCGGCGCGGCTCGCCCAGCCGGAAATGGTCGCCGACGACGTCGCGAACCTGAAGCGTCTGGAGGGCCGCGAAAATATGCCCGTCGCGCTGGGCTAGCCGGTCGGGGGTGTAGTAAGCGAGCTTATGCCCGCGATTCTGCGCTTCCAGCAGCAAAGCCAGCGTCGAATCCCCCCGGACGTTGATCCGCTCGATCGGATCCATCTGCACGGCGACGTTCAGGGACATTGGCGGCCTTCGACTTTGAAAATGTAAGGAAAACAGGTCTTTAACATTTTACCGCCAGTATGGACCTACTCGGGGACCGATTTTCAGGGTGGGACAATTCGTGACTTTGCCGAAGCTTTCGATTGCCGCCAAGCTCTATGCGATCTTCGCGCTGATGGCCACAACGACCGTAGCGCTGTCCGTTGTGGCGGCGCATAACGCGCGTCGGCATGAAGCGCTGACAGATTCGTTTCAGTCGGCCAATGCCGGAAGCTGGAACGTCGAGCGGGTCAATGGCCTGATCTACGCCGTGGTGGCCAAGTCACGCGGCATTTTCCTGTCGCTCGACAAGGCGACGGCGGCCAGATACAGCAGCGAACTGGTCAAGGTCACCGACCAGATCAGGTCCGTGGTGGCCGACTGGCAAGGCTCGGTCATGGCCTCCGATGCCGCCGACTTCAGCAATTTTGCCGTCCGCATCGATGCCTTCCTTCAATATCCGGCCGAGCTCATCGAGGTGGCGCAGACCAAAGGCCCGGAGGCGGCGCGCGCCTGGGCCGCAAAGAACGACCTGGAGACGATCCGCAGCGAACTGAACAAGGACCTCGAGAAGCTTGCGCAGAACTACTCGAGGCATGCCGGGCAGATGTATACCGAGATCGACGGCAGCATCAGCCGGACCGCGCTGATGATGACCGTGCTCGCCGCCGTCGCCGTCATGCTGGCGGCATTCGGCATCTGGATGATTTCGCGCGGCGTCGCCAAGCCGCTGAAGCTGATCACTAACATGACCGAGGCCGTCGCCGAAGGCCGCGCCCACACCGCGGTGCCGTTCAGCGATCGCAGCGACGAAATCGGCGCGCTTGCGCGCTCGATTTCAGTCTTTCAACGCGCGATGTCGCACAATGAGGAGCTTAATCGCACCGTGGTCGAAGACGCGCAGGCCCGCGCGGCGCGCCAGGAGGCGATGTCGTCGGAAATCGCGCGCTTCTCCGCCGAGGTGGAGGCAACGCTCGCCGAGCTCGGACGCATCTCGGATGAAATGGTGAATGCGTCGGGCAAGCTCGCCGGCGCCGCCGACGATGCGGCCTCCAAGACCGCGCGCGCGGCGACCGCTTCCACGGAAGCCTCCGCCAACGTGCGCGATATCGCCTCCGCGGCCGACGAACTGTCCGCGTCGGTCAACGAAATCGACCGGCAGGTCGCACAGTCGAACGCGATCGCGAACACGGCGGTGAGCGAGGCCGAGCGCACCAACATCGCGGTGAAAGAACTGGGCGAGGCCGCGGCGCGCATCGGCGACGTGGTCAAGCTCATCACCGATATCGCGGAACAAACAAATCTGCTCGCGCTCAATGCGACCATCGAAGCCGCGCGCGCGGGTGAAGCGGGACGCGGCTTTGCCGTCGTGGCCGGCGAAGTGAAGGCGCTCGCGGGACAAACCGGCCGCGCCACAGAGGAGATCGGGGCGCAGATCGCCGGCATGCAACGCGCGACGCAACGCTCGATCGAAGCAATCGAAGCGATCGAGCGCACCATCCGCGAAATCGGAGACATCAGCGGCGCGATTGCTGCGGCCGTCACCGAGCAGGGCGCGGCCACGCAGGAGATCGCGCGCAGCGTCGAAATCGCGGCCCAGCGCACGGTGGAAACCGCCGACGAAGTGACGCTCGTCGGCGCGGCGACCGACGACACGCGCTCAAGCGCGGGTGCCGTCAAAACGGTGGCCGACGATCTCGGCGGCATCGCCGGCCGGCTGCGCAATCAGGTCGATCAGTTCTTCGAGCGGCTCAGCGCTTAACGTCGCATCGTGGCGAGTTAGGGCATGATCGCTTAAAGCGGAAGCGCCGCTCGCCGCAGCGTCATTGCCGGACTTGATCCGGCAATCCATCTTTGCGAAGGAGATGGACCCGCGGGTAACGCCGAAGACATTGAGACGATTCAATCCAAAGCAATCATGCTTTTAGGTTTCGAACGCCGCCGGGATGTGGCGCGGCAGTTTCCCCGGCGCGACCAGCATCGCGTCGAAACGGATATCCTGAACGCTTTCGTCCGGATGACGTGCGAGCCAGATTTCCGCCGCCGCGGCGATGCGGCTGCGCTGGCGCGGCGTGACCACTTCCGCCGCTTCGTCCAGGCTCGCACGCGCTTTGACTTCGACGAAGATCAAAAGCCGCCGCCGCCGCGCGACGATGTCGATCTCGCCGAGCGGGCTTTTCCATCGCCGCGCCAGAATTCGATAGCCTTTCGCCAGCAGGAATGCTGCCGCACGGCTTTCCGCCGAAATGCCGGTGCGAAACGCGGCCACCCGTTCGGGACGCGGCGGATGTTTAACAAGGTCCTTGCGGTCAATCGGCCGCGCCATTTTCGTCCTCTTTGCCAAGCGCGAGCGCGCGCTGATAAATTTCGCGGCGGGGGCGGCCGGTCGCCGAGGCGACCTCGGCAACGGCGTCTTTTACGGAGATGCGCGCAAGCGCCTGGCGCAACATGGCGTCGATCGCGTCGGGTACCTCCGCGATTTCGTCCGCGGGCGGTGCGATCACGATCACAAACTCGCCGCGCGTTTCAGCACCGGCAGCGTAATCGCGGGCGAGCCGGTCGAGCGGCGCGCGCCGCACGTCTTCATGCAGCTTGGTCAGCTCGCGGCAGATCGCAGCGTCGCGCGGGCCGAGCTGCTCGGCGAGATCGCTTAATGCGTCGCCGATGCGCGAATTGCTCTCGAACAGAACGAGCGTCGCCGGAACGCGCGCCAGTTCGGCGATTCGCTTTTGCCGTGCGGCAGCTTTCGGCGGCAGAAAGCCATCGAAGAAGAAGCGGTCGGTCGGCAAGCCGGCGACGCCGAGCGCGACGAGGACAGACGACGCGCCGGGCAGCGCGGTGACGGCGTGGCCCGCGACACAGGCTTCGCGCACCAATTTGTAGCCAGGGTCGGAAATCAGCGGCGTGCCGGCATCGGACACGAGCGCGAGAGCTTCGCCGCGCGCGAGCCGCGCCAATAGCTTCGGCCGCACCGCGGCGGCATTGTGTTCGTGATAGGGCGTGAGCGGGGCCGAGATGCCGTAATGGTCGATGAGCTTGCGGGTGACGCGCGTGTCTTCGCAGGCGATCGCATCGGCGGCGGCAAGCGTCTCGAGTGCCCGCAGCGTCACGTCGCGCAGGTTTCCGATCGGAGTCGCGACCAGATAGAGGCCCGCTGCGAGCGGCGGCGCGATCGCTTGCGTTCCGGCAACGGCATAGCGCCGCTCGGTGCGTGATTCGGTTTCGCGCTTGTTTCTCGCTTCGCTCATTGCGGCACTTTAGCCGAGAGCGGCTGCCCGCGTCTTGCTGGGGACAAATCCTGTTTGCGCTTCATGGACTTACCCCTTTAGCGACAAAATCGCCCCTTAAAGACCTGCAATCTGCGGCATAGTGTGAGCTTTGGGGAAGCGCATGCGCGGGGAATGTCGGATGGAGCGGGAAGTGCGGGGCTGCACGCGCCGTTGGTGCGTGGCACTGGCCGTCATGGCCGCGGCGTCGCTTGCCGCTTGCGCCAGCAACGATTTCCAGCGGACGACGGGCCCAGCCGCGCCGGGGCCGGGCGCAACCGAATTGCCTCCTCCCGCCAATGGACAAGTTCGCGTCGGCCTGATTTTGCCCCTGTCGGCCGCGGGCAACGCGGGCGTCGCCGCGCAATCCATGAAAAACGCGGCCGACATGGCGCTCGCCGAATTCAAGAATCCGAACATCCAGCTTCTGGTCAAAGACGACGGGGGCACGCCGCAGGCTGCGCAGTTGGGCGCACAGCAGGCGGTGGACGAAGGCGCGGAGATCATTGTCGGGCCGCTGTTCGCGCAATCGGTTGCCGCCGCCGGGCAGGTCGCGCGCAGCCGCAACATTCCGGTGATCGCGTTTTCGACGGACACGACGGTCGCTTCGCCCGGCGTTTATCTCTTGAGCTTCCTGCCGGAAGCCGACGTGCGGCGCATCGTCGACTATGCTGTATCGCGCGGCAAACGCTCGTTCGCCGCGCTCCTGCCCGACAACGCCTATGGCGGCGTGATCGAAGCGGCGTTCCAGCAGGAGGTGGCGCGGCACGGCGCGCGCGTTGTTGCGCTCGAGCGTTATCCGTCAAACGGCGCAAGCCTTGCCGACCCCGTGCGCCGCGTCGCGCAAGCCGCCTCCCGCGCCGACGCGATTTTCATTCCCGACAACGCTGCGGCGGCGCAGATCGCAAAATCGCTTGCTTCCAGCGGCGTCAATCTCAAGCGCGTGCAATTGCTCGGCACCGGCCTGTGGGACGATCCGCGCGTGTTCGCGGCGCCCGAGCTTGACAATGCATGGTTCGCGGCGCCCGACCCGTCCGGCTTCCGCAGCTTCGCGGGCCGTTACCGCGCACGCTATGGACAGGATCCGGTGCGCACCGCCGCGCTCGCCTATGACGCGGTTGCGCTCGTCGCGGCGCTGGTGAAGACGCACGGGCAGCAGCGGTTTACCGAGCAGGTGCTGACGAATCCCTCGGGATTTTCCGGCATCGACGGCATCTTCCGCTTTCGTGCGAATGGAACGAACGACCGTGGGCTTGCAGTGCTGCGCGTGACACCGAATGGCGCGCAGGTGATCAGTCCGGCGCCGCGGGCGTTTGGCTCGGCGACCTGAAGCCTACGCCGCCAGATCGGCGACCACCGCATCCAGCACCGGAAAGCCCGAGAGCGTCACGCGCAACCGGCCCTCGGGCGTGGTTTCGACCGCGCCTTCCTCGCGCAAAATCGCTATGCGCTTTTCATCGAGCGCCCGTCCGGCGAGCGCGGCATAGCGCTTGGGATCGATGCCTTCGGCAAGCCGCAGGCCCATCAAAAGGAATTCGTCGGCCTGCTCGCCGGCGGTAAGCCTGTCTTCGACTATGAGGCCGTGGCCGCGTGCCTCGACTCGCATCAGCCAGCTTTCCGGCCGCTTCTCCGTTTCGGTTGCGTAACGGCGGCCGTCGATGTTGAGACGCCCGTGCGCGCCCGGCCCGATCCCGGCGTATTCGTGCCCGCGCCAATAAACGAGGTTGTGCCGGCATTCGGCGCCCGGCCGCGCATGGTTTGAAATTTCGTAAGCCGGCAAACCGGCGGCACCGCAAACTTCTTGCGTGACGTCGTAGAGGTCGCGGCCGGTGTCGTCGTCGGGAATAACGAGCTTGCCGGCGGCGTGCAGCGCCGCGAAGGGCGTGTCCGGCTCGATGGTCAGTTGATAAAGCGACAGGTGCTCGGCGGCTTCGGCAATCGCGCGCTTGAGCTCGGCGGCCCAGGTTTGCGGCGTCTGGCGCGGCCGTGCGTAGATGAGGTCGAACGAACAGCGCTCGAAAATCGATCGGGCCACAGCGACCGCATCGAGCGCTTCCTGCGCGGTGTGCAGGCGGCCGAGTTCCTTGAGCGCCGCATCATCGAGCGCCTGGACACCGAGCGAGACGCGATTGACGCCGGCTGCGCGATAGCCGCGAAAGCGCGTGGCCTCGACGCTGGTCGGATTGGCTTCGAGCGTCACTTCAGCATCGTTCGCAATGTTCCAATGCTTGCCGATCGCATCGAGGATCGCCTCGACGGTTGCGGGCCGCATCAGCGAGGGCGTGCCGCCGCCGAAAAAGATCGTCGAAACGGTCCGCCCCGGCACGCGCGCCGCGGTCGCCGCGATTTCAGACTCGAACGCGCGCACATAGCGCGCCTCGTCAACGCCGGCGTGACGCACGTGACTATTGAAGTCGCAGTACGGACATTTCGACAGGCAAAACGGCCAGTGCAGATAGACGCCGAAGGCGGAATCTTTTTTGGTTAACGACATGTTAAGATTATACGCCGCGCCGGCAGCGGCGGGCCAGCGCGATTTCGTTTGTCGTGGAAAATAGATCGTTAAAATTTTATCGAATTTCGATCGCGAGGAGGTCGGCGCCGCGCTCTGGCGAGATCAATCGCGGCGCTTCAAGCACGCATCCGCCAATTTCATAAAGGCGCGCGCGCGATGCGAGAGTCCTTTGCCCTTTGGCGGCAGTCCGTGTTTTTCCTGGGCATCCATTTCGCCGAAGGTGCGATCGAAGCCGTCAGGCAGGAATAGCGGGTCGTAGCCAAAGCCGCGCGCGCCACGCGGCGGCCAGACCGCGACGCCGTCGACGCGGCCCTCGAAATCTTCCGTGTGTCCGTCGGGCCAGGCAAGGCAGAGCGCCGCGATGAAATGGCAGCGCCGCTCGTCTGGCGCGCGCGCGTTGCGCTCGATGAGCAGCGTCTGGATGCGATTCATTGCGAAGCGGAAATCTTTGCCCGGTCCCGCCCAACGCGCCGAATAGATTCCGGGCTCGCCGCCAAGCGCATCGACCACAAGACCGGAGTCGTCGGCGAACGCCGGCAGCTTCGTTGCCTTGGCTGCGGCAAGCGCCTTGATGCGCGCGTTGGCCGCAAAGGTCTTGCCGGTCTCTTCCGGCTCCGCCAATCCCAAAGCAGCCGCGGATTCCGCTTCGATGCCGTGGGGCGCCAGCAGCTCGCGCATCTCCCTGAGCTTGCCGGAATTGTGCGTGGCGATGACGATGCGGCCGGTGAGCTGTCGAGCCATTAGTACTTGTCATGCCCGGGCTTGTGCCGGGCATCCCGCTTAGGAAGGCAGTGCGTCCCTTATCGGGATGGCCGGGTCAAGCCGGGCCATGACAGAGCGCTTACATCACGGCCATTTTTTGCAGGTTCACGAGCTTCTCGACGCCCTTGCGCGCGAGCGCGAGCAGCGCGTTGAACTGATCTTCGCTGAACGGCGTCTTTTCCGCGGTCGCCTGTATCTCGACGAGGTTGCCGCCGCCGGTCATGACAAAATTGGCGTCGGTCTCCGCTTCGGAATCTTCTGCGTAATCGAGGTCGAGCACGGCGACGTTCTGGTAGACGCCGCATGAGACCGCCGCGATGTGGTCGCGCAAAACGTCGCCGCGCAACATGTCGCGCGCCTTCATCCAGGCAAGGCAATCGGAGAGGGCGACCCATGCCCCGGTAATCGACGCAGTGCGCGTGCCGCCATCGGCCTGGATCACGTCGCAGTCGATGGTGATCTGCCGTTCGCCAAGCGCTGGCAAATCGACGACCGAACGCAGCGAGCGCCCAATCAGCCGTTGAATTTCGACCGTGCGTCCGCCCTGCTTGCCGGCGCTTGCCTCGCGACGCGTGCGCTCGGAGGTGGCGCGCGGCAGCATGCCGTATTCGGCCGTAATCCAGCCGCGCCCCTGGCCCTTGAGCCATGGCGGCAGCCGCTCTTCGAGGCTCGCGGTCACCAGCACATGCGTGTCGCCAAATTTAACGAAGCAGGAGCCTTCGGCGTATTTCACCACGCCGCGCTCGAGCGATACGGCACGCAACTCGTCGGGCTCACGGCGGCTCGGCCGCATGCAATCGTCCTTCCGTTCAAGCATTTCAGTCGCGTCCACCATACCCATAAGCCCGGCTTGAACAAGGCCGGGCGAATGGTCAATTCTCGGTTCGACAAGCGGAGGAAAGCCTTGGCATCCCACGATGTCCCGATCGGCTCGGCTCAGATGACTCTCGCGGCGCTCAACGAGCGCTCGCGCGAGATCTTCCGGCACATCGTCGAGAGCTATCTGGCGACCGGCGAGCCGGTTGGATCGCGCAATCTTTCGCGCATCCTGCCGATGACGCTGTCGCCGGCCTCCGTGCGCAACGTGATGTCGGATCTCGAGCAGCTCGGCCTCATCTTCGCGCCGCATACGTCGGCGGGCCGATTGCCCACGGAGCTCGGGCTGCGCTTCTTTGTCGACGCGCTGATGGAAGTGGGCGACCTGAACGAAAACGATCGCCGCTCGATCGAGGCCCAGGTTGCGGCGGCCGGCGGCAACAGGTCATTCGAGGCTGTGCTGACCGAGGCCTCGCAAATGCTCTCCGGACTGACGCGGTCGGCCGGCGTGGTGCTTACGGCCAAAACGAACGCGCGGCTAAAGCACATCGAGTTCGTGCGACTCGAGCCGGAGCGCGCGCTGGCCGTGCTTGTTGCGGAAGACGGACAGGTCGAAAACCGCGTGCTCAACGTGCCGGCGGGCTTGCCCGCTTCGGCGCTCATCGAGGCGGGCAATTTTCTCAACGCGCGCATCAACGGCAAGACGCTCGCCGAATTGCGCGCCGAGATCGAGCACTCGGTCGAGGCAGGGCAGGCGGCGCTCGATCAATTGACCCAGAAGATTATCGCCGCCGGCCTGGCGAGCTGGTCGGGAGGAGAAAACGAGGACCGGCAATTAATCGTGCGCGGCCATGCCAATCTGCTTGAAGATCTCAAGGCGCTTGAGGATTTGGAACGCGTCCGCTCGCTGTTCGACGCGCTCGAGACCAAGCGCGGCGTCATCGACCTGCTGGGGCGGGCCGAGCGCGGCGAGGGCGTGCGCATCTTCATCGGGTCGGAAAACAAGCTGTTCTCGCTATCGGGTTCATCCACCATTATCGCCCCCTACCATGACGGCAAGGGCTCGATCGTCGGCGTCATCGGCGTGATCGGCCCGACCAGGCTCAACTATGCGCGCATCATCCCCATGGTCGATTACACCGCCAAGGTCGTGAGCCGGCTGCTGACGAGCTAGCCGCCCCCCGAACGCTTGATTTTTTTCCATCGACGCCTGATATCCCCTGCATTCGATGGCAACGGAACGGAAAAGTGATGGCGGACCCGAGCGATAACACCGGTGCGCCTGTGGCCGAAGGGCTGGAAAGCGAGGCGCCGGCTCCGTCGGGAGAGATGGTGCCGGCCGAGCAGGTGACGGCGGCGCTAGAGGCGGCGGCTGATTTCAAGGACAAGCACCTGCGCACGCTTGCGGAGATGGAAAACCTGCGCAGGCGGACCGAGCGCGAAGTCGCGGACGCGCGACTTTACGGAATTACATCGTTCGCGCGCGACGTTCTCCAGATCGCGGACAACATGCATCGCGCGCGCGAGGCGATCGGGCCCGAGCTGCGAGAAAGCGACGATGCCAACGTGAAGGCGCTGCTCGAAGGCGTGGAACTCACCGAACGCGAGTTACTCAAGGTGCTGGAAAAAAACGGCGTGACGAAATTCTCGCCGCTGGGCGAAAAGTTCGACCCGAATTTCCACCAGGCGATGTTCGAGGTGGCGGATGGCTCGGCTGCGCCGGGTACCGTCGCTCAGGTCATCCAGGCCGGATACAAGATTGGCGAGCGCGTGCTGCGGCCGGCGCTGGTTGCCGTAGCCAAGGCGTCCAAGACTGCGCAGGCTTCCGCCAACGATAATCCTGCCGGCCCCGATTCTCTCGCTTAGCGTTCACGAGCATGCGCGTGACTAGGGCATGATCGCTTAAAACGGAAATGCCGCTCGCCGCAGCGTCATTGCCGGACTTGATCCGGCAATCCATCTTTGCGAAGGAGATGACCCGCGGGTCAAGCCCGCGGGTGACGCCGAAGATATTGAGACGATTCAATCCAAAGCAATCATGCTTTAATGCTCGCGAGGCGTGACGCCGTCGCGCACCGCGCGGAAGCGCGGGAATAGCGCGTCCCACTTGTCTTTCGGCGCGACGCCCACAACCCGAAGAAAGCCCGTGCCGCCGAAACGGATCCATTGGATGACCGAGAGCGGATCGCCGTGCGGGCTTTTGGCTTCGGCGCGGATTTCGATCGCGGGAAAATTCTGCACGCGGATGGTCTCCATCGAGGTCAGCCTGAGATCGGTAAGCGGCGCGGTCATCAGAAGCTGGCGCGAAAACTCAGCGCGGTCGCCCGTTTTCTCCGGCGCGCCGTTTCCGACGGAAACGATCATGTAAGGATTGCGGGTCACGTCCTCGTTGGGACCGTCGATTAGAATGACGGCGCCGGTCGGCAGGACGCGCATCACCCGGAAGCTCGCGCGGTCGTCGAGCTTGAAGGGCATCAGGCTCAATTGTTCCTCGACCGGTGCAGGCCGGAAAGTGACGCTTTTGAGCGCTGCGCGCACCGCGGCATCGCTGTACACTGACAGTGCCGCGTCGGGCACTTCGACATCGACCATCGTGGCGAGGTTCGGCACCGAACGCGACATGGATTTCGCGACCATCACCCAGCGATGAAGCGTGACGCCGTCTTTTTTCTGCTGGAAGGTGACGAGGAAGCCGAGACCATCCTTGAACGGGAAGCTTTCGCGGTTTTCGATGGTGACGCTCGAGCCCGTCTTCGGGGCGGCGAACATGCCCTTTTCCAGGCTCTCGTACGCGATTGCCGGGAGATCGAGGATTTTGATGTTGGCTTTTCGGTCCGCGTCCTCGAAGCCCGAGAACCGCGCGCTTGCCCTCATCCCGGCGGGCGGCGAAAGGCCGACACGTAAGCCCTTCGGATATAGAACTTCTGCGCGCGCGGGCAGGGTGCCAAAGAGCGTGGCCGCAAAAGCGGTAACCAGGATGATCGTACGGAGGCGGAGCATCGGACTCGCTTGTTTATTTGGATATGGGCCCGTGGCGGACTGCCTATCCCGGCACAGCCGGGCCGGCAATGGCGCGCCTCGAGGACGGGCGTGTTAACGACGGGCACACAAGGCCGGATTTGCAACACTCTGTCTTGCACCGAGCGGGGTGGCCCACCTATATGACTGACGAAGCCGCGGAAATGCGGCGATATTGAGCACTCAGGGGGTTGGTTCGGAGCGCTGCGGATGGTCCGCGGGTGGCTCCATCTGGGCGCCTATGGGCCCGGCCGGCCTGCCGCAAATTGAGGGGAATAAGCTATGGGCAAGGTCATCGGTATAGACCTCGGCACCACTAATTCGTGCGTCGCCGTAATGGAAGGCAAGACGCCGAAAGTCATCGAAAACGCAGAAGGAATGCGTACGACGCCGTCGATCGTCGCGTTTACCGACGATGGCGAGCGGCTCGTGGGCCAGCCGGCCAAGCGCCAGGCGGTCACCAATCCGGAAAAAACATTCTTCGCGGTCAAGCGTCTTATCGGTCGCCGCTACGACGACCCCATGGTCGAGAAGGACAAGAAGCTTGTCCCCTACAAGATCATGAAGGCGTCGAACGGCGACGCCTGGCTCGAAGCGGACGGCAAGACCTACTCGCCGTCGCAAATCTCCGCCTTCGTCCTTCAGAAGATGAAGGAGACGGCTGAGGCCTATCTCGGCAGCAAGGTCGATCAGGCGGTCATCACCGTTCCCGCCTACTTCAACGACGCCCAGCGTCAGGCGACCAAGGATGCCGGCAAGATCTCCGGCCTCGAAGTGCTGCGCATCATCAACGAGCCGACGGCGGCTGCGCTCGCCTACGGCCTCGACAAGCAGAAGACCGGGACCATTGCTGTCTACGATCTCGGCGGCGGCACCTTCGATATTTCGATCCTGGAAATCGGCGACGGCGTCTTCGAAGTGAAGTCGACGAACGGCGACACGTTCCTCGGCGGCGAAGACTTCGACATGCGTCTCGTCAATTATCTCGCCGACGAATTCCAGAAGGAGCAGGGCATCGACCTGCGTCGCGACAAGCTCGCGCTGCAACGCCTGAAAGAGGCCGCGGAGAAGGCGAAGATCGAGCTCTCCTCCACGACGCAAACCGAAATCAATCTGCCGTTCATCACGGCGGACGCGTCCGGTCCCAAGCACCTGACCATGAAGTTGACCCGGGCCAAGTTCGAGGCGCTGGTCGACGACCTCATCCAGAAGACCGTCGAGCCGTGCCGCAAGGCGATCAAGGACGCCGGCATCTCGGCGGGCGAGATCAACGAGGTCGTTCTGGTCGGCGGCATGACGCGCATGCCGAAGGTGCAGGAGATCGTGAAGCAGTTCTTCGGCAAGGAGCCGCACAAGGGCGTCAACCCCGACGAAGTGGTCGCGATCGGCGCGGCGATCCAGGCCGGCGTGCTCGCGGGCGACGTCAAGGACGTGCTGCTGCTCGACGTGACGCCGCTGTCGCTCGGCATCGAGACGCTGGGCGGCGTGTTCACCCGGCTGATCGACCGCAACACCACGATCCCGACCAAGAAGAGCCAGGTATTCTCGACTGCCGAGGATAACCAGAACGCGGTCACCATCCGCGTCTTCCAGGGCGAGCGTGAGAT
>JAICMO010000218.1 GCA_025929185.1 Pseudolabrys sp. | reverse complement strand
ATTGCTCGCCGAAGCGCGACTGCCGCTTCTTACTGCCGATGCCAAATTCGGCTTCAACGAATTCAGCCGCCGCGCCGGCGACTTCGCCATGTCGGCCGCACTCGTCACTTATCGCGTAAATGGCGGCAAAATTGTCGATGCACGCGTCGGCGTCGGTGGCGCCGAAGATCGTCCGCGCCGGATTGCGCAAGCCGAAGCCGCGCTGAACCGCAAAGCGCCGGAAGACAAAACGTTTCGCGCGGCCGCAGAGGCTGCTGCCGATGCGATCGATCCGCTGGAAGATCACCAGACGACAGCCGAGTACCGGCGCGACCTCGTGCGCGCCGTCGTGCGCCGCGCACTCGAGGCGAGCTGGCAATGACCGCGCATCGTCAGATCACCAAAGGCTCCGGTGCGAAATGGGTCGGCCGCGCGATGCGGCGCGTGGAAGACCCCGCGCT
The DNA here is from genome assembly GCA_025929185.1 of Pseudolabrys sp. Lineage (GTDB taxonomy): Bacteria > Pseudomonadota > Alphaproteobacteria > Rhizobiales > Xanthobacteraceae > Pseudolabrys. Next base: position 4,354 of record JAICMO010000218.1, on the reverse strand, counting down.
CGTCACAGGACGCGGGCGCTTCACTGCCGATCTTCCCGCCGCATACTGGGTGCGCTTCGTGCGCAGCCCCGTGGCCACCGGAACGATCAAATCGATCGCGCCGCCAAAGGGCGCAACCGTGATCACCGCCGCCGATCTCAAGGACGTGAAACCGATCGCGCCGATGCTGCACAAGTTCAACTACAAGCCGGTCGGCCAGCCGATCCTGGCCGATGATATCGTGCGCTTCACTGGCGAGGCCGTGGCGGCGATTGTCGCGGCGAGTAAGGAAGAAGCCGAAGATATCGCCGATCGCGTCGCGCCAGAAATCGACGAAAGCGCTGCGGTTATCGACGCGCACGATGCACTTCATGAAAATGCGCCGCGCGTGCACGCCGATGTGCCGGGCAACCTTATTCTCGATGCGCAGATAAAGACACCAGACTTCGATGGCGCTTGGAAAGGCGCGGCGAAGACCGTCAAGGTCGAAGTGCGCTCGTACCGGCAGAACGCGACGCCAATGGAAGCGCGTGCCGGCCATGCCGCCTACGATGCCGCAACCGGACGCGTGACGCTCACCTGCACGACGCAGATGCCGCATCTCACGCGCACGGCCATCGCCGACGTGCTCGGCTTTCCGGAATCCGATCTGCGCGTGATCGCCCCCGATGTCGGCGGCGGCTTCGGACAGAAGATGTCGCTCGCGCCCGAATACGTGTTGCTGGTGTGGCTGGCGCGCAAGTTCAAAAGTTCCGTCGCATGGACGGAGGACCGACGCGAGAACCTGATCGCCAGCTTTCACAGCCGCGACCAGTACGTGACGCTGGAGGGCGCATTCGGCAAAGACGGCAAGCTGCTCGCACTCGACGCCGACATCGTCTCCAATGTCGGCGCTTATTCCTGCTACCCGACCACTTGCGGCGTCGAGCCGCTGATGGCACTCGCCGAATTGCCGGGACCCTATGACTTCCACGCCTATGCCTGTCATGCCCGCGGCGTGCTTACGAACACCTGCACGATGGCGCCCTACCGCGGCGTGTCGCGCCCGATCATCACGTTCGCGCTCGAGCGGTTGATGGACAAGGCGGCCGCCACGTTCGGCATCGATCCGATCGACATCCGCCGCCGCAACCTGGTCAGCCAATTTCCCTATACATCGGCGACCGGTCTCGTTTTCGATGACGCGAGCTACAAACAAACGCTGGAGATGTCGGTCGAGGCTATCGACGTGCCTGCCTTTCGCAAGCGGCAAAAGGAAGCGCGCGCGCAAGGCCGCTATCTCGGCATCGGCTTTGCGACCTTCTCCGAGCGCACCGGCTACGGCAGCCCCGCCTTCGCCGCGCGCGGCATGGACATCACGGTCGGCTGGGAAACGGTGATCTTGTCAATCGATCCCTCCGGTTTTGTCGAAGCGCGCATCGGCGCCTCGCCGCACGGCCAGGGTCTGCGCACGACGCTGGCGCAGATCATTGCCGATGAGATCGGCGTCACGCCCGACGTGATCAAGATCGTGCACGGCGACACCGACCGCGCGCCTTATGGCTGGGGCACCTTCGCCAGCCGCTCGCTGGTGATCTGCGGCGGCGCAACGATGATGGCGGCACAGAAAGTGCGCGCCAAGCTCCTCAAGATCGCGAGCCACATGCTGGAGGCGGCGACAGGTGACATCGTGCTGGAAAGCGGCTACGCAAAGGTCGCGGGCACCGACCGCAGCGTCAGCATCGCCGCGATGGCGCGCGAGGCCTACACGCAGACGCATCGGTTCAAGGGCGAGATCGAGCCGGGCATCACCGAAACGGCAACCTACGATCCGCCCGGCACGTTTTCCAATGCATGCCATGCCGCAATCGTCGAGGTCGATGTCGAGACGGGCCGCGCGATGATTGAGCGTTATCTCGTCGCGGAAGATGCCGGCCGCATCATCAATCCGATGATCGCCGATGGGCAGGTGCACGGTGGCGTTGCGCAAGGCATTGGCAACGCGCTGCTGGAAGAGATCGTCTACGACGAGACCGGAAACATTCTTTCTTCCACGCTCGCCGACTATCTGCCGCCGACCGCGCACGAAGTGCCGCTGATCGAACTGCACCACATGGAAACGCCGAGCGAGAACTCGCTTACGAAGGCGAAGGGCTTGGGCGAAGGCGGCGGCATCGGCGCGCCGGCTGCGATCGTCAACGCCATCAACGATGCGTTGACGCCGTTTGGTGTCGCGATTGAGGAAATCCCTGCTGCCCCACAACGGATTCGCGCGGTGTTACGGAAGGTGCAGAACAAGAGATGATGCAAATGCGGGCCGCACTCTCTTCTTTACCCTCCTCCTTGTTGTGGGGAGGGTCGACGCGCGAAGCGCGTCGGGGTGGGGGTCGTTTCAATTCCGGCACCCCCACCCCCGACCCCTCCCCACAAGGGGGAGGGGAGAGAGGCGCGGCATGACCGACAAAGCCGCCATCACCCTCACTATCAACGGCCGCGAGCACGCCGTCAGCGTCGAGCCGCGCCGCACGCTGGTGGACGCCATCCGCGAGGATTGCGGGCAGACCGGCACGCACATCGGCTGCGAGCACGGCATCTGCGGCGCCTGCACGGTGATCGTCGACGGCGAGCCCGTGCGTTCGTGCTTGATGTTCGCGGTGCAGGCGGACGGGAAGAAAATCCGCACGGTCGAGGGGCTCGCGAATGGCGACAAGCTGCATCCGATGCAGCAGGCCTTCATGGATCACCACGGCTTGCAGTGCGGCTTCTGCACGCCGGGCTTTCTGATGCTGGCCGTCGGCGTGCTCGAGCGCGAGCCGGACATCTCCGACGACGATCTTCTCGACGTGCTCTCGTCCAATCTCTGCCGCTGCACCGGTTACCAGAACATCGTCAAGGCTGTGCGCGCGGCGGCGAAGGAGATGCGGAGCCATGCACCGTCACCCTGAGGTGCGAGCCGCGAGAGCGGCGAGCCTCGAAGGGCGACGGCGCGGGCCTGTCATCCTTCGAGGGCTTCGCTACGCGAAGCCACCTCAGGATGACGCAGCAGCGCTATGACTCGCGCGGACAAATACATCGGCCGCTCGGTGCCGCGGCTGGAAGACAGGCCGCTGCTCCTGGGGCATGGCCGTTTTGCCGCCGATATTTCTTTTCCCGGCCAGTTGCATATGCGCATCGTGCGCTCGCCCGTGGCATTCGGAAAACTACTGCGCGTCGATACGAGGGCGGCACGCGCGCATCCCGGCGTCCACGCGGTGTGGACGTTCGCAGACGTGGCGCACATTCCGCCAATCGGCTTTCGTCTTACCGGTCTGAAAGAACTCGAGCCTTATCGCCAGTACGTGCTTGCGCAAGACTACGTCCGCTATGTCGGCGAACCCGTCGCCGTCGTATTCGCGGAAAATCAATACATCGCCGAAGATGCCGCCGACCTGGTCGAGATCGATATCGAGCAATCAGTTGCAACGCTCGATGCGAGCGGCGAACCGGGGCGCTTCGACAACACCCTCACTACCGAACCGAGCGTTCTGCGCAAAGGCTATGGCGACATCGACGCGGCCTTTCGCGACGCACATGCCGTTGTCTCGCTCGAGCTCTCCATCGGCCGCCACACCGGCGTGCCGATCGAAACGCGCGGCGCCATCGCGCGCTACGACGAGGCGCGCGACGTTCTGGAGATGCACGGCGCGGCCAAGGTGCCGCACTGGAATCGCGACCAGATCGCGCTGCTGCTCGGCCGCAAAAGGGAATCCGTGCAGCTCTACGAAGGCCACGTCGGCGGCGGCTTCGGCATTCGCGGCGAGCTTTATCCGGAAGACGTGCTTTGCTGTTACGCTGCGCTGAAACTGCGCAGGCCGGTCAAATGGATCGAGGACCGGCGCGAGCATCTGATCGCCGCCAATCACTCGCGCCAGCAACACCACAAGATCCGCGCGGCAATCGATTCACAAGGCCGCATTCTCGGCATCGAGGACGAATTTTTCCACGACAACGGCGCCTTTATGCGCACGCATGCGGCAACAGTACCCGATCTCGCTGCCGCCATGTTGCCCGGGCCCTATCGCGTGCCGGCCTATAGCGCGATCGGCCATATCCGCCTCACCAACAAGACTCCCTGCGGCACCTATCGCGCGCCGGGCCGTTACGAAACGACCTTCGTGCGCGAGCGTTTGCTCGATGCGATTGCCGCCAAAGTCGGCGTCGACGTAATCGAAATCCGCCGCCGCAATCTTATCGGCCGCAACGCAATGCCTTACACGCTTGGGCTCGACACGCTCGGCACCGAGATCATTTACGATTCCGGCGACTATGCGCGACTGCTCGACAAGGCGCTCGCCGCGGTCAAGTGGGAGGCCTTGCAGCAAGACTTGCGGGCGAGACGGCGCAGAGGCGAGAAAGT
>JAICMO010000102.1 GCA_025929185.1 Pseudolabrys sp. | reverse complement strand
CGGCATCTTCAAATTCGATCTGTACGGCTACACGGCCTGCGGCTATTCGCTCGCGGTGCTGTTTCTGTTGTTTCTGGCGTCGCGCCGACTGATCAACTCGCCGTTCGGGCTTTCGCTGCGCGGCATCCGCGAGAACTGGCAACGCATGCCCGCGGTCGGCGCCGACCGGCAGGCTCACATTCGCAAGGCCTACACGATCGCCGCGGCAATGGCCGGCATCGCCGGCGCGCTGCTGGCGCAAACCACGGAAACCGTCTCGCTCGAAGCGATCGGCTTTCAGCGCTCCGCCGACGTGCTGATCATGCTGGTGCTCGGCGGCGCGGGGCGGCTTTACGGCGGCCTCGTCGGCACCATCATCTTTATGGTCGCGCGCGACCAGTTTTCCGGCATCGAGCCGCAGTACTGGTATTTCTGGATGGGCATCCTGCTGATCGCGGTGGTGATGTTCCTGCCCAACGGAATTCTTGGCGGCCTTGCGCATTTCACCGCGCGCTGGAGACGCAAATGAGCGAAACCGCGCTCTCCATTCACAATCTCAACAAGCGGTTCGGCTCGCTGGTCGTGGCGAGCGACATCAACATCAGCCTGCCGAAAGGCGCGCGCTACGCCTTGATCGGGCCGAATGGCGCCGGCAAGACGACGCTGATCAATCTCATCACCGGCATGCTGGCGCCGGACGGCGGACAGATTTTTCTTGGTGAAGAAGACATCACTGTCCGCCAGCCGCAGGAGCGCGTGCAGCGCGGGCTGACGCGCACCTTCCAGATCAATTCGTTGTTTCCCTACCTCAGCGCGCTCGAAGCGGTGACGCTGGTGGTCGAGGAGCGGCGCGGGCTTGCCGGCCGCTTCTGGCAAAACCTCGCCACGCATAAGGAGTCGATCGAGGAAGCGCACGCTATCCTGGGGAAGCTTCGGCTCGGCGACAGTTGTTATCAGCCGACGCGCGAATTGCCCTATGGGCGCCAAAGGCTGCTCGAAATCGCGCTGGCGCTGGCGACGAAGCCGAAGGTCTTGCTGCTCGATGAGCCCGCCGCCGGCGTGCCGCAGGAAGAAAGCGGCGAAGTGTTCGAGGCAGTCGCCGGCCTGTCGGACGATCTGACGCTGCTGTTCATCGAGCACGACATGCACGTCGTCTTCCGCTTCGCGAGCCATATCATCGTGCTGGTCGGCGGGGCGATCTTCGCGCAAGGCTCGCCCGCCGAAATTTCCGCGCATCCCGGCGTGCGCGAGGTCTATCTCGGGACGCGTCACCATGGTTGAGCCGATCCTGTCGCTCAAAGGCGTTCGCGCCGGTTACGGCGGCGCCACCGTGCTGCACGACATTTCGCTCGATCTGCCGGAGAACGGCAGCCTCGCCGTGCTCGGCCGCAACGGCGTCGGCAAGTCCACGCTGTTGCTCACCATCATGGGTTACACGCAGCTGCGCGCCGGCGGCATCGCGTGGCGCGGCAAGGACATCTCCCGGTTCGAGCCGCACAATCGCGCGCGTGCCGGCATCGGCTGGGTGGCGCAGGAGCGCGAGATTTTTCCCTCGCTCAGCGTGGAAGAAAACCTGACGACGACCGCGCGGTCCGGTTCCTGGACTCTGGATTCCATCTACGCGATGTTTCCGCGCCTGAAAGAGCGGCGCGGCAACATGGGCAACCAGTTGTCCGGCGGCGAGCAGCAGATGCTGGCGATTGCGCGCGCGCTGATGACCAATCCGTCGCTGCTCTTGCTCGACGAGCCGCTCGAGGGCCTGGCCCCCGTCATCGTCGAGGAATTGACCAAGGCGATGACCGCGATGCTGGCGGACAGGCGCTTAGCCATCGTCCTGGTCGAGCAGCACACCGACATCGCGCTTGAGTTGACCGAGCAAGCCATCGTGCTCGAGCGAGGCGCCATCGTACATCGCGGGCCTTCCTCCGAGCTGCGCAAGGACACCGCGACGCTCGAACGGCTGGTCGGGTTGCGTGTCGCAGCGACGGCGTGACAAAGTACGGTCATTCCGGGGCGCGGCCCTTGGGCCGCGAGCCCGGAATCCATAATCCCTGCGCTGCGGAGTATGGATTCCGGGCTCGCGTGCTGCGCACGCGCCCCGGAATGACATTGTGAGGACACTTCCCATGCCCAATCCCATGATCCCCCGCGAGCGCGCCGATTATTCCGCGATCGTCGACCGGCCGCCGCTGAAGCTTCCGCGCGGCGCGCGCATTATTTTCTGGACCATCGTCAATTACGAAGTCTGGGACATCGGCAAGCCGATGGCGCGGCAATTGCTGCCGGCGCCGACCGGCGTGCCGCTGATGCCGGACGTCGTGCACTGGGCCTTTCACGAATACGGCATGCGTGTCGGCTGCTGGCGCTTCCACGACCTGTTCAGGAAACTGAAGGTCAAGCCGACGCTCGCCGCCAACGCGCGCATCGTCGAGGATTATCCGCGGGTCGCCGAGCAAGCGAAGAGCGACGGCTGGGAGTTCATGGGCCACGCCTACGAGCAGGGTCCGATCCACAAGGAGAGCGACCAGCGGGCGATGATCAATCGCACGATGGACCTGCTCGAAAAGTTTTCAGGCAGGCGCCCGGTCGGCTGGCTCGGACCCGGCCTCACGCAGACGCTGGAGACGCCGGACTACCTCGCCGCCGCGGGCGTGAAATACATCGGCGACTGGGTCTATGACGACGAGCCGACGGTGATCCGCACTGCGAACGGCCCGCTCGTCACCCTGCCCTACACCATCGAACTCAACGACATCCCGATGATGCTGGTTCAGCATCATGAAAGCGATTACCTGCTCAAGCGCACCATCGACCAGTTCGACCGGCTTTACGCCGAGAGCGCCAAGCGGGCGAAAATCTGCTCGCTTGCGATCCACCCTTACATCAGCGGACAGCCGCACCGGATCAAGTATCTCGAGGCGATCTACAAATGCGTCAACAAGCACAAAGGCGTGCTGCACTGGAACGGCGCGCAGATTTACGACTGGTACAAGGGGAGCGCAAAGCTCGACAAGGCGTAGTCCTCCTCCGCTCGTCCCCGCGAAAGCGGGGACCCAGGGCCAAGGGTAATGACGTTCTTTGTCTACATGCTCGCCAGCAAGCGCAACGGCACGCTGTATGTCGGAATGACGGATGATTTGGTGAAGAGAACTTGGCAGCACCGAGATGGAGTCGTAGAGGGATTCACGAAAAGCTACGGAGTCAAAACGCTTGTTTGGTATGAACTGCACGAGGCACGCGAGTCCGCCTTTGCAAGAGAACGGCAGATTAAGAAATGGAATAGAGCGTGGAAGCTGGAGTTGATTGAAAAGAGAATCCAGGTTGGCGCGATCTATGGAATGAGTTGATTCTATAAAGAACTGGATTCCCGCTTGCGCGGGAATGAACGGAGTTTGAGGCAACGGCCTCAGATTAGACAACGAGGAACGCCCCGATATGAACTTCCCGAAGCCATCCGTCGGAATGTTGCCGACCGACCGCGTCGCCTATTCGCCGATCGTCAATCGCAAGCCGCTCAAGCTGCCGAAGAAGGCGCGCATGGTGGTGTGGACCATCGTCAATCTCGAGGAGTGGGACCCGACGCAGACGATGCCGCGCACCGTCATCACGCCGCCCGCCGGCGGTGCGCCGATGCCGGACATCCCGAACTGGTGCTGGCACGAATACGGCAACCGCGTCGCCTTCTGGCGCTTTTTAAAAATCTACGACGATTTCAAAATTCCCGGCGTGATGAACATCAACGGCGTCGCCATCGACGCCTTTCCGGAAATCGTCAAGGCCTGCGTCGAGCGCAACTGGGAGTTCGTCGGCCACGGCTACACCCAGCGCAACATGCAGAAGGTCGAGAACGAGCGCGAAGACATCCGCAAGTGCTCGGAGGTGATGCTCAAGGCGACCGGCAAAAAGCCCCGCGGCTGGCTCGGGCCCGGCCTGACCGAAACCTGGGAGACGCCCGATATCCTGAGCGAGGAAGGCTACGACTATGTCGCCGACTGGGTGCTCGACGATCAGCCGGTGTGGCTGAAGACGCGGCACAAGCCGATCGTCAGCATTCCCTACACGCAGGAATGCAACGACGTGGCGATGATGCTGATCCAGCATCACAAGGCGTCGGAATATTACGAGCGCGCGATGGATCAGTTCGAACAGATTTACAAGGACTCGAAGGATTCGGCGCGCGTGATGGCGCTGTCGGTGCATCCCTACATCATGGGCGCGCCGCATCGCGCGAAATACTTCCGCAAGATCTTCGAAAAAATCCGCAAGAAGAAAGACGTGCTGTTCTGGAACGGCTCGCAGATTCTGGATTGGTATCTGAAAGTCGGCCCGAAGGCGCCGGAATAATTTTTGTGGCCGCTCACCCCCGCGAAAGCGGGGGTCCAGAGCTAAGTTGTGCACATTTCCTGGATTCCCGCTTACGCGGGAATGAGCGGAGGAGAGACGAATTCCTATGCACCCGCGCGAACGACTGCCTTTTTCGCCGATCGAAGGCCGCCCGCCGCTGAAATTTCCGGCGGGCGTGCGGCTCGTGGTGTGGCCGGTGCTGGCGCTGGAAGAATGGGACATGGGCCGGCCGATGGCGCGCATGGTGATCTCGCCGCCGCAGGGCCAGCCGATGCAGCCCGATCATCCGAACTGGAGCTGGCACGAATACGGCATGCGCGTCGGTTTCTGGCGGCTGCGCAAGATGATGACCGAGCTCGGCATCGCGCCGACCGTCACGCTCAATGCGCGTGTCTGCGAAACCTATCCGATGGTCGTGAAGGCCTGCCTCGACAGCGGCTGGGAACTGAACGCGCACGGCTACGATCAGGTGCCGATGCACAAGCTCGACGACCAGCGCGCTTCGATCATGAAATCGATGGACATCATCGAGAAGTTTTCCGGCAAGCGCCCGCGCGGCTGGTTCGGTCCCGGCCTGACGCAGACGTTCGATACGCTCGATCATCTGTCGGAAGCCGGCGTCGAATATATCGGCGACTGGGTGCTCGACGACGAGCCGGTGACGCTGAAGACGACGCACAAGCCGGTCGTCGCGCTGCCCTATAATTTCGAAATCCACGACATCGTGATGATGGCGCTCCAGCATCACGCTTCAGACGTGTGGCATGCGCGGGCGATGGATCACTTCAACACGCTCTATGCCGAATCGGCCGAGCGGCCGAAGATCATGGCAATGGCCTGTCATCCCTATCTTTCCGGCGTGCCGCACCGCATCGGCCATGTGCGGCGCACGTTCGCAGAAATCCTCGCACATGACGGCGTGGCGGCGTGGGACGGGGAAAGGATTTTGGATTGGTATCTAGGGGCGCGCTGTTAAGCCATGTTTGAGATTCGTCGAAGCGCTCACAGGTCCGCTCGTCCCCGCGAAAACAGGGACCCAGCGCAAAAACTTTCGCGCCCTGACTCTTGGCCCTGGATTCCCGCTTGCGCGGGAATGAGCGGAGTATGGGGCAACGCTGCACCTCACAGAGGTGACGAAAATGACCGTTGAAGCCTACCGCTCCTGCTTCGTTCCGCACGACATCAAGGCGCCGACCGAGGGCGCCGCGGCGGGCCCGCTCGCCGGCCTCACCGCGGTCGTGAAAGACATGTACGAAATTGCCGGCGAGCGCATGGGTTGCGGCGTGCCGGAATGGCTAGCGGTTGCAAAGCCTGCCGCGCGCAATTGCCCGCCGGTGCAGAAAATTCTCGACGCCGGCGCGACCATCATCGGCAAGACGATTTGCGACGAATTTTTCTACAGCGGCACCGGCATCAATCCGCATTACGGCATGCCGGTGAATGCGCGCGCGCCGGGGCGCATTCCGGGCGGCTCTTCGGCCGGCTCGGCCGCCGCGTGTGGCGCGGGTCTGTGCGATTTCGCGCTTGGCAGCGATACCGGCGGATCGGTGCGCATGCCGGCGTCGTTCAACGGAATCTACGGCCTGCGCCCGACGCATGAGCGCATCGACCATTCGGGCGTCGCCGATATGGCGCCGAGCTTCGACGTGCCGGGCTGGTTTGCATCGACGCCGGGCGTGTTCCGTAACGTCGGCGCGGTGCTGCTCAACGAGCAGCGCGTCACGGCGAAGCTCGAGCGTGTCGTTGTGCTGGAGGACGCTTTCGCGGAAGCCGATTCCGAGATCGCTGACCTGCTGCGCACCGTCCTCGAGTTCATGAGCGACGACCTGCCGCCGATGGCGCACGGCAAGATCGCGCCGGACGGATTCGATCCTTGGCGCGAGGCGTTCCGCATCGTGCAGGCCTATGAGACGTGGCAGACGTTCGGCGACTTCGTCACCAAGCATAAGCCGAAGATCGGCGCCGGCGTGCGCGAGCGCATGGCGTTCGCGGCGACGGTAACGAAGGCGCAGGCCGACGCCGCGCGCGTGGTGCAGGCGAAAGCGCGCGAGCACATTCGTGACGTGGCAAAACCCGGCACCATCCTCGCGCTGCCGACCTCTCCCACCATTCCGCCACTCGCCGACACCCCCGCGCAAGGGCTCGACGATTTCCGCGCCCGCGTGATGCGGCTGGTCGTCACCTCCAGCATCTCGGGCCTGCCGCAAATGTCGATTCCGGCGGGCACAATCGGCGGCTGTCCCGTCGGACTTTCGTTCATCGCCTGGGCCGGCGGCGACGAGGCGCTGCTGGATCTCGCCTGTGAATTGTCGCGCCATCTCGGGATAGCGGCCTGACCGCTTTTGTGCTTTGAACGGCGCATGATGAGCGCACCCGACCGGCAGGCGATCGCGGAACAGACCGCGCGGATTTATCTCGACACCGGCGCAGTGCGGTTCATGGCCGACAAGCCGTTCATTTTCACGAGCGGCTGGGCAAGCCCGGTTTATAACGACTCCCGCTGGCTCATTTCATTTCCGCGCGAGCGCACAATGCTGATGGATTTCATGGCGCAGGCGATCGAGCGCGACATCGGGCGCGGCAACATCGACGCGGTGGCCGGCGGCGAGACGGCCGGCATCCCGTTCGCCGCGTTCATTGCCGAGCGACTGAACCTGCCGATGCAATACGTGCGCAAAAAACCGAAGGGCTTCGGCCGCGGCGCGCAGATCGAAGGCAAGCTCGACGAAGGCCAGCGCGTGCTGCTGGTCGAAGACCTCGCGACCGACGGAAAGAGCAAGGTCAATTTCGTCAAAGCGATCCGCGATGCGGGCGGGCAATGCGACCACTGCACCGTGATTTTCTTTTACGACATTTATCCGCAGGGCAAGAAAATTCTCGGCGATCTCGGCGTCACGCTGCATCACCTCACGACATGGTGGGACGTGCTCGCGGTCGCCAGGCAAAGCGGAAAATTCGACAAGGGCGTGCTGGCGGAAGTCGAGAAGTTCATGCGCGATCCCGCCGGCTGGTCGAAAGCGCACGGCGGCGCGAGCGAGGCCGCCGAATGAATTTCCGCTCGTCCCCGCGAAAGCCGGGACCCAGCGCAAAAGGCTTTGATTCCGCGTTTTGACGCTGGATTCCCGCTTGCGCGGGAATGAGCGGAGTTTGTGGCGTCGTCTTTTCCTCTTCCCGCAATCGTGCTCCAATCTCGCAAGAGGGAGGCGTCCATGCGAAAAGCAAAACGCAAAGCGAAGACACGGCCTAAGCAAAAGAAATCCAAGCCGGCCGTCACGAAGAAAGTTGCAAAAAGCGTCACATCGCGCTGGCCGAAGCAAAGTTTCCACATCAGTCATTTGCGCGAAGAGGATTTCGACCACGGTCTGCGGCCCTACTCCGCCTATCGCGATCTCGGCCTTGCGAAGGCGACCGGCGGGCGCGTGCAGGCGCATGTCATCCGGATGACCAAGCCGTTCGACGCCACGGAGGTCGCGATCCCGCACTACCACGACGTCGAATTCCAGATGATTTACGTGCTCAAGGGCTGGTTCCGCAGCGATTTCGACAGCCAGGGCGCACACACATTCCATGCGGGCTCGTGCTGGATTCAGCCGCCGAAGATCAAGCACACTGTCGTCGGCTATTCCGAGGACTGCGAATTGCTGGAGATCGTGCTGCCCGCCGACTTCAAGACGGTGACGCTGCCGACGTAGGCGGGACAAACTGCAAGGTGGGCACTGCCCACGAATTGCTTTCGCAAATCGGTTGGCGCTAGCCTTCCCCCCGGAAACAACTTTGGGGGAAGTCATGCGTAAAGATGCGATCGACCGCCGCACCATTCTGACCGCCTCGACTGCACTCGCCGCAGCAAGCGTTCTGCCGTCGGGCACGCTGGCGCAAGCGCCCGCGCCCGCCACGCTTCCGGCGCGCGGCGAGTTCGTCGTGCGCGGCGCGCACGTCCTGTCGATGGACGACAAGATCGGCGACTTGACGAGCGGCGACGTGCACGTGCGCGACGGCGCGATCGTCGCGGTCGGCGCAAACGTCGCAGCGCCCGGCGCCCAAGCGATCGACGGCAAGGGCATGATCTGCATGCCGGGCTTCGTCGATACGCACTGGCACCACTGGACGACGTTCCTGCGCTCGGTGATGCGCGCGGACGATCCCAAGCACACGTATTTCCCGGTCACCTTCGCGCTCGGCGTCCACTACACGCCGGAAGACAGCTACCGCGCCGTGCGGCTCGGCATGGCCGAAGCGCTGAGCGCCGGCGTCACCACGACGCACAACTGGGCGCACAATGTGCGCAGCCCCGCGCACGCCGACGCCGAGGTGCGCGCGATGCGCGATGCCGGCCTGCGCGGACGGTTCGCCTACGGCCCCTCGCTCGGCGCGCCGAACGACAAGCCGATGGACCTCGACGACATGGCGCGCGTGAAGAAGGACGTCGGCAAGGACGACATGCTCACTGTCGGCATGTGCTCGCGCAACATCGATGGCAACAACAAGTCACGCGGCGCAATCGACGGAGAGATGGCAACGAAGGAATGGACGCGGGCGCGCGAGATCGGCCTGCCGATCACGCTGCACACCAGCGGCAGCGCATCGGTCCAGCTTCTCGCCAGCCATAATCTGCTTGGCAAGGACATTCAGCTCGTCCATCCGCTAAACCTGAACCAGAAGGATTTCGAAGCGCTCGCCAAAAGCGGCACGCATTACAGCACGTCGCCCCTGGGCGAAGCCGGCCGCTCCGGCGAGATGCAGTTCATCGAATTGATGCAGCACGACGTGCTGGTCAGCATGTCCATCGACAACGTTACGGCCGAGCGCTGCGACTGCTTCGCCTGCATGCACATGCTGCAAACCGTCAACCGGCACCGCACCGGCAACAAGTTCAAGCTCACCACCAAGCGGCTGGTGCAGATGGCGACCATCGACGGCGCGCGCGATCTCGGCTTCGATCACCTCACCGGCTCGCTCACGCCGGGCAAGCGCGCCGACCTGATCCTGGTGAAAACGCGCGGCCCGCATATCGAGACGCTGGGAGATGCGTACGACGCGCTCGTGCAACTCGCGCAGCCGTCAGATGTCGATACGGTGGTCGTCGACGGGCGCATCCTCTATCGGCAGGGCCGCTTCACCGGCCTCGACTACGAGAAGCTCGTGCGCGATGGGGCGCAATCGGTGGCCGCGCTGAAAGCACGCGCGAAGTGGAGTTGAGAGGACGCTAAACCCGCGTCTTCTGTGGTTAGTCGGCCCGGGAACTACATTGCCGGGCCGACGGCAATTGCGTAACCTCCCGGTCCGCTGCAACGACAAGAAGCCGCGTTTCGGGAGGAATCTATGAAAAAATCGCGCACAACCGGCGCCAATCCGTCTCGCCGACAGGTCATCAAAACCACCGCGGTATTTACAGCGGGCATTGCCGCGCCGACATTTTTACGCATTACGTCGGCGTTCGCCGCCTATCCGGACCGGCCCATCAAGATCGTGGTCGCCAACACGCCGGGCGGTCCGTCCGACCTGACCGGCCGCATGATCGCTGCCGCGCTCGAAATTTCGACCGGCAAAACTTTCGTCATCGAGAACCGCGGCGGCGCCGGCGGCAATATCGGCATGGGGTATGCCGCGCACTCAGAGCCCGACGGTTATACGCTCCTGCTTGCAACGAACGCCTACTCGGTCAATCCCTCGCTTTACAAAACGCTGCCCTATGACCCCTACAAGAGTTTTGTGCCGATCAGCGAGCTTGCGACATCCCCCAACACGTTCGTGGTGCGCTCGGAATTGCCGGTAAAGACCATCCATGAATTTGTCGCGCTCGCCAGGGCCAATCCGGACAAATACAACGTCTCTACGCCGCCGATCGGCACCACGTCGCAAATCCAGGCGGAGGTGCTGAAAATCCGCGAGCATCTTCCGAAGTTGAAGGACGTGGTCTTCAAAGGTGGCGGCGACGCTTTGGCCGCGCTGCTCAGCAAGACCGTGCAATTGAGCTCCGGCTCGCTGCCGCCGGCTGCACCGCACATCAAAGCCGGCACGCTGCGCTGCCTCGCCGTCAGCGCCGAAGAGCGGTGGCCGGATTTACCCGATGTCCCGACCATGGTGGAAGCGGGCTATAAGGATTTCGTTTTCGCCGTCGATATGGTTCTGTTGGGCCTGGCCGGCACGCCGCAAGAGCACATCAAGTGGCTGGAGAAGGAAACCCTGAAGGTCCTTTCCACGCCGGAAATGAAAGCGAAACTTTATAAGGCGGGCTTCACCGTGCGGCCGAAGGGCGCCGACGCGGCCTGGAAGCGTGTCACACACGAGATCGACATGTTCCGCGACATCCTCAACCAGGCGGGCATCAAGAAAATCTGAGACGCGCGTTGAAAATAAAATCGATCGAGCCGATCGCCGTCAGCCTGCCGATGGTGAAGCCCGTCATCATGGCGGGCGAGGAAGTGCGCACGGCGGAGAACGTCCTGGTGCGCATCGAGACGGATGCCGGCGTGGTCGGCTGGGGCGAAGCCGCCTCCGCACCGACCATGACCGGCGAAACCGTGCCGAGCATGATGACGGCGGTCTATCATCTTGCGCCCGGCCTCGAAGGGCGTGACCCGGCCGACCTCGATGGCGCGCATACCGCGATGGACAGCCGCATATTCGCCAATCACGCGGCGAAGGCGGCGATCGAGATCGCGCTGCTCGATCTCGCCGGCAAGGCGAGCGGAAAGCCCGTGCACGCCTTGTTGGGCCAGAAAAAGCGCGACCGCATTCCATTGCTCGGCGTGGTCGGCGGCGGCGATCTCGATGGCGATCTGCGCGATGCCGCCAGGAAGAAAACTGCCGGCTACACGATTTTCAAGATCAAGGTCGGCGTCGATACACCGGCCGCCGATGCGAAGCGCACGCGCGACATCTGCAAATTGCTCGGCGCAGACAACGTGATTTCCGCCGACGCCAATCAGGGCTTCAACGTCGACGAGGCGCGCGACTTCGTGCGTGCGGTCGCAGGCTGCGGCCTCGATTTCTTCGAGCAGCCGGTGATGGCCGGCGACCTCGACGGCATGGCTATGGTTGCGGCTTCCGGCGACATCGCCATTGCCGCCGACGAGGGCATTCATTCGATCGAGGACATCCGCCGCCATCACGCGCGCAGGGCCGCGCACGGCGCAGGCTTGAAAGCGATCAAGCTCGGCGGCATCCGCGCGCTCACGGAGGCGGCGCGGCTGTGCGACACGCTGGGCATGAGTGTCAACATCTCCTGCAAAACCGGCGAGTCGAGCGTTGCCTGCGCCGCCGCGCTGCACGTCGCCACCGTCATTCCGGCAATCGCCTGGGGTCTGACGTTGACGAACCTGAGCCTCGCGCAGGACGTGACCGCGCACCCGGTACAGATGGACCGCGGCTTTGCCGCCGTGCTCGATCGCCCCGGCCTCGGCGTCGATGTGGATGAAGACCGCGTGCGCCACCACCGCAACGGCGCCACGCTTCAGGTGGCCTGACTCGGAATTTTCCTTCGCTATGTTGTGATCGCGGAAGTGCCGCGCGCGCTCTTCCCCTCTCCCCTTGCGGGAGAGGGTGCGCGAGCGGCGGCGATAGCCGAGCGAGCGCGGGTGAGGGGTCGGAGCACAATTCATGCGCCAACCCTCACCCGGATCGCGCTCGGATTCCCGCGCAATCAAGCTTGCGCAGACTGCGTAAACTTGTCTGCGATGCGATCCACCCTCTCCCGCAAGGGAGAGGGAAACGAGCTGAGGCGCACGGCTCATTTTTAGCGCCCCTTTGAGTACCAAGCAAAGAGCGGCTACTGTCCCGCGCGCGGCCGTCCGGCCGCAATAATCAGAAACGGCAGAAAGAGGAACGTCCGGTGAAGACAGTGGAAGCGGGGGTGATCGGCGTCGGCTGGATCGGAGGCTTGCGGGCGGAAACGCTGTCGCGCACGGCGCTGGTGGACAAGCTGCATCTTTGCGACATCAGGCCGGACCGGCTCGCCGAAGTGAAGGCGCTCTACAAGCCGGCGAGCACGACGCTCAATTATCAGGACATCCTCGACAATCCGAACATCTCGGTCGTTTACGTTTCGACCACGCCCGAGGCCAATCATTATCCGATCGCGCGCGATTGCCTGAAGAACGGCAAGAACGTGATGCTGGAAAAGCCGATCGCGCTCGAATTGTGGGAAGCCGACGAGTTGATCCATCTCGCCAAGCGCAACAACCTGAAATTCACCATCGGCTATTCGCAGCGCTTCAACACCAAGATCGCCTACGCCAAGAAGAAGATCGTCGACGGCACGCTCGGCAAGGTGGTGTCGGTGCTGGTCAGTCGGCATTTATCGCGGGCGTTGGGCAAAAAGATCGCCAAGCGCGTCCGCCTCTCGCCGGTGGTGATGGAATCGACGCACGATCTCGACTTCGTGTTCTGGCTTCTGGAGCCGGCGAAACCGGTGAAGGTCTATTCGCAGGGCGCCTACGGCTACATGCAGCCGGTCAACGGCTCGCACGACATCATGTTCACCACCGTCACGATGGACAACGGCGTCGTGGTGATGATCGGCGGCGGCTGGAATTTTCCGGAAAGCTATCCGAACTATTGTTCGACCTGGATCGAGATCACCGGCACAGAAGGCGCGCTCACGCTCGACGACACGCAGCGCGACAACTGGCTCAACACGGAAAAAACCGGCCAGGTGTTTCCGATGTCGACCATGCCGGGCGAATGGGTGGACAACGTCTTTGCCGGCGGCATCGGCCCCGAAACCATCCATTTCCTGGAAGCCTGCATCAAGAACACGCCGGTGATGGTGACGCCGGAAAGCGCGCGGCGCGTGATGGAAACCTACAGCGCCGCCGACCTTTCCGCCGACCGCGGCGAGCCGGTCGATCTGCCTCTGACCAACGAGACGATCTCGGCCATCGCCGAGTTCAAGCAGAAGAT
>JAICMO010000124.1 GCA_025929185.1 Pseudolabrys sp. | reverse complement strand
GCGACTATCAGTTACCCTACGCAACACTTTCCAAGACATCGCGGCCCGCGCTCGAGTTTTCGGATATCGGTCGGGTCGACGTCGTGCTGCTCAGCCACGATCAACACTGGGACAATCTCGATAAAGCCGGGCGAGCGTCCTTGTCGAAGGTGCCGCGTGTCTTGACCACGACGGCTGCCGCGGAACGGTTGAAAGGCAACGCGGAAGGGCTGACACCCTGGCAGACAGTCAAGTTAACGAAAGAAGACGGCGCCTTCGTCGCGGTGACGGCGGTGCCGGCGCGGCACGGGCCGGCGGGCATCGAGCCGTTATCTGGCGACGTGATCGGTTTTGTTCTGACGTTCAGCGACTTCCCGCCGATTTATGTCACCGGTGACACGGTCTGGTTCGACGGCGTTGCCGAAGTCGCGCGCCGTTACGATGCCGGAATCGTGCTGCTTTTTGCAGGAGCTGCGCAGACGCGCGGTCCGTTCCATCTCACGATGGATACGAACGACGCCATTGAAACGGCGCGCGCATTTCGCAACGCCACCATCGTGCCGGTGCATTTCGAAGGCTGGCAGCACCTCAGGCAAAACGGCGCCGACCTTCGTGCCGCCTTCGATGCGCTGGGATTTGGTTCACGTTTGCTTCTGCTCGAGCCCGGCGTTCCCACCACTATCGAACCGCAACATGCGTTGCGCGTCGAAAAAGCCTAATCGCGGCGGAACAGGACGCTCGCAATCCAGCCCGTCGTGAGCGCCATCAGCATGGTTGCCAGTCCGTATAGCAAGCCGTAGTCGCGCGCGGCATCGGCGACGTATTGCTCAAATCCAACCTTGATAATGTCCAGACCGGTATTGGTATGCGCGATCATTTTGCCGTCGGCAAACAGCTTCACGTCGACATTGTAATCTCCCGTCGGCACATTGGACGGAAGCGGGATCGACGCGCGGAAGACGTCCGGTGTGAGAAAGGTTACGGCATCGGCATCTTGAGCATAGAGTCCGTGCTCGTTTTCAAGCCGCACGAAAGCAACTCGAAATGGATCGTCCGGCACGGTGTCGGCGAAATCGGGGCCGATGTGCTGGCGCAGGATAAAATTGTCGAGGCCGATTTGGAGCCGGCGCAGGATTTCCCGACTGGCGATTTCGGTGACCGGCCTGTTCGAGAGCACCGCAAGGTATCCCGGCACGCTCACGAAGTCGCGCGAATCGACATTGACCCACACCCCAAGCACGCGCGTCTTGCGGCGCGTGCGCAGCGTCTGCTTCGGTCCGGTGACCGTTACCACGATGTCATAACCGCGATTGTTATGGGGCGCTTCGGCGTCGCGTTTCACCGTGCCGAACAGCACCAGGTGTTCACCCGCGAAATTCGACGTAATCGCCACGCGCTGATTCGACAGCGAAATCACCAGCCGCTCCTGGGCGGCCGCCGGCGCGCAGCAGGCCAAAGCGACCAATGTGGTGGCGGCCCATCTCACAGCCCGTTCTCCACGTGGCGAATGGAGAAGAGATCGTCCGGCGTCACCACCAGCTCGTAAGTGAAGCGCAGCCCGACCGCGAGGACCAACAAGCCGAGCATCAGCCGCAACCGCTCACCACGAATTTTCTGGCCGGTGCGTACGCCGAGTTGGGCGCCGATCACGCCACCGATCATCAAGATCAGCGCGAGCACAGCGTCGACCAGATGGTTGGTCACTGCATGCATCACGGTCGCCGACGCCATGGTGATGAGCGTCAGCACCATCGACGTGCCAATTACGGTGGTTGTCGGCACGCGCAAAAAGTAGATCAGCATCGGCACGAGCAGGAAGCCGCCGCCGATGCCGAGGATCGCGCCGGCAAATCCGATGACGAAGCCGATCGCCCAAACGGGTATTGCGGACACGTAAATTTTGGAGCGCTTGAAGCGGATTTTGAGCGGCAGCCCGTGCAGCCACGTATGGCTGCCGGGACGGCGCAGCAGCGGCGATTTGCCGTGGCGCGCCCGGGCAATCGCGTGCAGGCTCTCGTTGACCATCAGCGCGCCGACGATCGTCAGCAAGAGGACGTAGGCCACGCCGATCACGAGATCGAGTTGATCGAGCGCACGCAATTCGGTGAACAGCCAGACGCCAAAAGCCGTGCCTACGATGCCCGCCGCAAGCAGCATCATCGCCAACGCGACATCGACGGCGCGACGACGCCAGTATGAGATCGCGCCCGTAAACGACGACGCGGCAATATGGCTTGCCACGCTTGCCACCGCCACCGCCGGCGAGATGCCGATGAAGATCAGCAACGGCGTCATCAGAAAGCCGCCACCGATGCCGAACATTCCTGAAATGAAGCCGACGGCAATGCCCATGCCGAACACGAGAAAGATGTTCACCGGCATGTCTGCGATCGGAAGATAAATCTGCACGCGGCGCGACCCAGCGTTAAATGAACTCGTCCGGTTCCACGCCCCGATCCCGCTTACGCGGCGGCTCGATCCTGCGCGTCCGGCCGGAATTCAACAGTGCAATAGGCCGATATTACAGCGGAAAGCAGTGATGGCCACGATTTTGCCGGGAGCATGCGCGGGCTTGTCGCGCACTCGTTAACGTCAGCTTGGCTTTCGAGCCTTGGCGTCCGCCGCTGAAGCTGCCGGCTTGGAGTGGTCCCAGCCGCCCGCCGGGGGCGGCACGATCGTCGCTTCGGCGGGTTGCGGTTGTGCGGTCCATGTCTTCACGGCCTGCCGGGCGGCAGCCAGCGCATTCGGATCGAGCCGCTTCGCGATTTCGTCACGCTTCTTTGCGGCTTCGTGATCGCCTTTTTCGGCGGCCAGAGCGAACCATTTATAGGAGTCGCCGTAGCTCTTCTCCACGCCGAGGCCTCGGGCGTAGAGAATGGCGAGGTTATATTGGCTATCCGCTATTCCGTGATTTGCCGCCTTCAGGAACCAGCGCGCGGCGGTGGTGTAATCAGGCGTGCCGTCCGCGCCTTCGGCGTAAAGCACGGCCAGATTGTGCATCGCCTTGGCGTTGCCTTTTTCGGCTGCAGCAAGGTAGAGCGCGCGTGCGCGGGCCAAATCTTTTTCGACGCCGCGGCCCTTCTCGTAGAGGCTCGCGAGCCGGAATTGCGCGGGCGCGAGCCCTGCCACGGCAGCTCGTTCGAACCAATGCGCCGCTTGCTCGAGATCAGGCGCAACGCCGCGCCCCTCCGCAAAACGGGTGCCGAGCTCATAGGCCGCAGCAGGATTCCCCTCGGCAGCCGCCTTGCGCAGGCTTGCGCTACCGATTGCCGCCGGCAGGGTGCCGATGCGAGCGGCCGATTGGGCCGCGGCATCGGGCGGCATCGGAATAGGCGGCACGATGGGGTGGCCGCCGATCAATGCGCTCGGTATCGAGCCGGTGACGTCGTTCGCCTTCGCGGTCTGCGGCGGCTTTTCCGTTCCGGTCGCCGACGGCGGCGCTTGGACGATCGATTGCGGGTTGGTCAGATTTGCCGCGGGAGCGGCCGCGATGTTGCCCGACGATGGCGCGCCTTTCGATAGAAGTGTCCGCGCATCGTCCGCATTTTCGATCATGTCCGCCGCGATGCTTCCGGTGCTGTCGTCATTCGCGGGCTCGGGCACGTTTTGTGTGGCATGCGGGGGCGAAGTCGTTGCTTTGCCGAAGCCGAGGAACTTCGAGGCGATCTGCAACGAGCCGATCACAATGGCGATCACGCAGGCGGCTACGAGCACGGATTTCATCCGGTTCGTAAGTTTTGACCCCTTCGCAGAGCCGGGCTTCTCTCGCGTATTCGCCATCGCGGCGCGGGGCGACGGTTCTTGCGCGGCGGCCTGGGCGGCGCGCCTTGCGGCCAGAATGAAGTTCGAGCGTTCGTTGCTTTCGGCGCCCGTTCCGGTCTTCACGCTGTCGAGCGCAGCTTCGGATACGGCGATCCGTGCCGCCACGTTCGCTGCTGCGAGCTTTTGCGCGCTTCGCTTTGCCTCAACAGCGTGATCTGCACGTGGACGACCGCCTTTGTCCGCGCGCATGGTATCGATCTGCACGAGCAGATCGGCAAGGCCGCGCTCGATCGCTTCGAGATGATCGAGCCTAGAATTGGATGCGTCCAGGCGCTCCGTCAATCTGACGATGTGGCCCTCGAGGTGATCGGCGGCGGTCCCCGCGCCGGCCGTTACAGCGCCGCCGTGCGATATTCCTTCCAATTTCTGCGCCAAAGCATGGACGCAGTCTGCAAGCTTGGCCACGGTGTCGTTCGTGGCGAGCCGAGCGCAAGAATTGCGCAGCGATGCAATCGACGATTCGACGCGTTGTAGCGACACGGGGTCGCTCTGCACGACAGCAAGATCGATTTTTCTGCTAAGCGCTGCGATTGCTTCCTTGAGGTCGGCAACGTCTGCTGCCGGACTGCGCACCGCTTTTATTAGTTCGGCCATATCTTGTTCAAGCCGCGAGAGCCCGCCTTGCGGCTGATCGGGGAAATTCTCCGCGTTTCGCGACGCTACTTCCGTGAGCAGCCGGCTCACATCTCTGAATTCGCTCCGCAGCGCGCTAATGGCTTCCTCTACGCCCGGCCGTCGCAGAGTCTCGATTTGCTCTGTGATTTTGCGGAGCTGAGCTTCGAGGCTGGACAAATCGGGAGCGGGTGCTGCCGCAAACGGCATGACCGGCGGTTCTGCTTCAAGCATGCTGCGGCGCGCGGAAATTTCGGCGATGGCGGTCTCGATGTCGAAGCGGCCGATCATTCCGCCAAGCCGGCGGGGATCGCTGCGCGTTTGTTTGGCGAGGGGCTCGTTCTGGAATTCAGGCGCGACGCTCACGTGCGCTGCTGAATCCAGGAAAGGCTCCCTGGAAGGGGTGGCCGTTTCCCCCGTGTCTCCGTCGGTGTCCCGTACCTGCGGTGGGATTTCTTTCGCGCCCCACGGAATGCCGAATTTCATTCTTGAACCTTCAATCGCGGTGGAGGCGCAAAAGCCTGCTGGCTCGCGTGGAACCGGCACGTGTTAGCAACGGGTGGGAACGGGCGCGGTCCTCGGTCCACGGCTCGACTTTTTGTCAATCACGGTAAATATGCGGTTAAGAACTTTCCTCGGTCGGTCGCAAGCGCTCTGCGACCGCGCGATGCCCCTGGCGCTTGCATGCGGTATGGCGAGAGGACAAGGAGGGCGGGCTTAACGCTTTCTTAACTCTTAATGGTGGACCTCCTGAGCGCCCCCGGCTTCGTCCCCCGTACCGCTGTGCCTCCAGTCCCGGCCTCAACGAAATTGGCCATGCAGTGGGCCGCGTGGGCAAGCCCGATGGTTTACTCATTTGACCCCCGGAAACGGGGTCAGCTATCGTTGCCAAAATAATAAAACGACCGGGAGGAAAGTTATCATGCGAAAGCTCGTCACCACATTGTTGTTCGGAATTGCCGCGCTCTCCTTCGCCGTGACGTCGGCGCACGCGCAGGGGACGGTCAAAATCGGTTTGATTTTGCCGTACTCCGGGCAGTTCGCCGATATCGCGACGCAAATGGATAACGGCATCAAGCTGTACGTTAAGCAGCATGGCGATAAGGTCGCCGGCAAGAAGATCGAGATCATCCGCAAGGATACTGGCGGCATCAACCCGGCTGTCGCGAAGCGATTGGCGCAGGAGCTTGTCACGCGTGATAAGGTCGACGTCCTCGCCGGCTTCGGCCTCACGCCCAATGCGCTCGCCGGCGGCGACATATCGGCTGAAGCGAAAAAGTTCATGGTCGTGATGAATGCGGCGACCGCGATTATCACCACCAAGTCGCCGTACATGGCGCGCACCTCACTCACCATTCCGCAGCTCAACTATCCGTTCGGCAAATGGGCGGCCACCAAAGGCGGAATTAAAAACGCGTACACGATGGTCTCGGATTACGGTCCCGGTCACGACGCCGAAGTCTGGTTCCAGAAAGGGTTCAAGGAAGGCGGCGGCACGATCGTCGGCTCGGTACGTATGGCGGTCGCCAATCCGGACTTCTCCGCCTATGTCCAGCGCGCCAAGGATCTGAATCCGCAGGGTATCTACGTCTTCATTCCGGGCGGCGCGCAGCCCGGCGCCCTCGGCAAGGCGTTCGCCGAGCGCGGCATCGATACCAAAAAAACCGCCATCATGGGTCAGCTTGAGATCACCGACGAGCACGCGCTCAAGAGCATGGGCGACGTTGCCATCGGCATTCTCACCTGCGGCCATTACGACTATAACCACAAGTCGAAGGTGAACGCGGCTTTCGTGAAGGCGTACAACGAGGAGTTCAAGCGCAATCCCGACTTCTTCTCCGTCGGTGCATACGACGGCACGCACCTTATCTACGCCGCGCTTGCAAAGACCAAGGGCAAGACCGATGGCGAGAGCCTCATCAACGCGGCTAAAGGCATGAAGTGGGAAAGCCCGCGCGGTCCGATCTCCATCGATCCGCGCACGCGCGATATCATCCAGACCGTCTACATCCGCAAAGTGGAGAAGGTCGGCGGCAAGCTGCTCAATGTCGATATCGCCGAGATTCCAAATGTGAAGGATCCGGTGAAGGAACAGAAAAAATAACCGATGTTTGTCGGTGGTTTTTGCCGCGGCGTGCGGGCGAGTTGGTGGGCACTGCCCTTCTAAGCGAGAATGCCCGGCACAAGGCCGGGAACGACAGAGGAAGGTCGGAGACGTTCCCATGACCGTCGCCGCCGCGGCGCAAACCGGCGCGCTCGGCTTGCCCGCCGGCGTATGACATGTCGCGCAAGCCTTCCGTCGCCGTGATCGGCGCCGGCATTGGCGGAGTCACCGTCGCGCTCAATCTCTTGCGCGCCGGATTCGACGTTCATGTTTACGAGCAGGCACGCGCGCTGCGCGAGGTCGGCGCCGGCATCCAGATCAGCCCCAAGCCGCGCGCGTCGTCCATTATCTCGGGCTCGAGCATGAACTGGTGAAGATCGGCATGCGCCCGTTGGCGTTTCATCAGCGGCGCTGGGAAGACGGCCGCACGCTGCTGAAGTCGCAACTCGGCGACGCCGTGCTCCGAGCCTTCGGCTTTCCTTACGATCAGGTGCATCGTGGCGACCTGCTGACGATGCTAACAACGGCGCTGCCGCAAGAGCGGGTGCATGCCGGCCACAAACTCACCGCCTTCGCGGACAGTAGCGATCGCGTCACCATGCAATTCGAAAACGGCGCCGAGGCGAGTGCGGACATCATGATCGGTGCCGATGGCATCCATTCGGCCGTGCGGCGCGCGCTGTTCGGCGAGGAGCAGCCGCGTTACACGGCAGCAAGCCGTCGGCGAGACTGCGCAGCGGCCGTGAAGACGGGGAGCCTTATGGGTCGCCGCTCGACCCCGGCGCACTGCGCCAGCCATCGGGGAGCGGCCCCGGCCGGCGCGGGCACTCCACAGTTAATCTCGAACGCCGCGCTGGGCAACATTCCCGGGATCGGAATCGGCCGCTGAGCGGCCCAAAAGCCTCCCGGCCGGCATCGCTTATCGCGGCTTATTCCGGCCGAGCGCGTGCGCGATCTCGACATTGAGGTGGCGACGCAAATCTGGATGGGGCCGCACGATTTGCGCGCGACCTATGAAGCCTGGGACCCGAAACTGCGCGCCATTCTCGACGCGGTGAACGAAACCTTCATCTGGGGCGTCTTCGCGTCACGCTTTTGGGCGACGCCTGTCATGCTACGCAGCCGCACATGGCGCAGGCAATGGAAGACGGCGCGACGCTCACCGTCTGTCTGCAAACGATCGGCGACATCTCGCAGGCGCTTGCGCGCTATCAGGAGCTGCGCCTGCCGCGCACCGCGCATGTGCAATTGTTGGCGGCGCGTAACAAGGATCGCTTCCACATGCCCGACGGGCCGGAGCACGAGGCGCGCGACGCGCAGATGGGCGCCGGCGGCACCGAGTGGTCGCTGAAGACCATCGGCTGGCTCTATGGCCATGACGCCTATGCGGCGGTTGCGAGCGGCAATCTCGGCTTGCCGGCAGCCGCCTAAGCCGCCGCCAGCCGCGCGCCGCCGCGCGACCGCACCAGCAGAAACGTGACAATCGTCAGATTCAAGAGATTCCAGCCGAGGCCGTTGAGGAACGCGGCGCGATAAGAACCGGTTAGATCGAAGATCGCGCCGGACATCCAGCCGCCGAGCGCCATGCCGACCAGCGTCGCCATCAGCACCAGCCCGACGCGGGTGCCGGCCTGCTGCGGCGGGAAGTATTCGCGCACGATGATGGCGTAGCTCGGTACGATCCCGCCCTGGAACAGGCCGAACAGAGCGGAAATGACGTAAAGCGGCGTAAGGCCGTTGAACCACAGATAAAGAAAAAGCGCCGCGCCTTGCAGAAATGAGCCAAGCAGCAGCGTGCGCACGCCGCCGATGCGGTCCGCGATGAGACCGGAAACCAGGCGGCTGACGATGCCGCAGGCCAGCATGAGCGACAGCATCTCCGCGCCGCGCGCGACGCCGTAGCCGAGATCGCCGCAATAGGCGACGATGTGCACCTGCGGCATCGACATCGCGACGCAGCAGCAAGCGCCGGCGATGCAGAGGATGACTTGCAATGTGTTGGCTGAAAACGGCATCGCCGCCTGACGATGCGCTGCCGCCGTCGCAGCATCCTGATGCGACGGCGCCTTCGCACGCAGCGCAAGCGTGAGCGGCAACATCGTGACCAGCAAGACAACGCCGATGCCCATATGCGTGGCGCGCCAGCCGTCGGCTGCGATGGAATGCTGGATGACCGTTGGCCAGAACGTCCCGGCAATGTAGTTGGACGCTGCCACGATCGAAACGGCGATGCCCCGGCGCCGCGCAAACCAGTGCGAGACATCGGCCATCAGCGGGCCGAAGGTCGCGGAGCAGCCGAGCCCGATCATGCCGCCGTGGATCAGCGCGACCTGCCAAATGCTTTGAGCGTGTCCGACGACGATATAGCCGAGGCCCATCGCCAGCGTTCCGGCCGCGAGTGGTATTGCGATGCCGAAGCGATCCGCCAGGCGCCCCGTCAGCACACCGCCCGCCGCGAAGCCGAGCATGGCAAGCGTGTAGGGCAGCGCGGCGGATGCGCGGTCGACGCCGAAGTCGGCCTGAATGGCGGGCAGCGCCACGACCACCGACCACATGCCGACGCCACCGAGCGTGCCGAGCAGCGTCGCGATCCCAAGCCGCAGCCACGCTTTCGCAGAGTCGATAAGATCGGGCGTGGAATGATGGGCGACGGATGAAATCATGGAACAAAAGAGCCTGTCTGCCGGAGGCGTAGCACCCGGCCTTGCGCGCTGTCACCCGTGGCCCCTCGCATGGCTGTACCGCGGGCTTTATTGTGGCTGAAAACACGAATCGCTTGCGGATCGCTGTCATGGAAGCCCTCAATCTGCCGCGGCCGGCCTGGATGAGTGAGGACTTGGTCCTCCTCGAGGAGCAAGCCCGCCGCTTTATCGCCGACGAGTTCGCGCCGCATCTCGATCGCTGGCACGAAGCCGGAATCTACGACCGCGACGTCTGGAACAAGGCGGGCGCCGCCGGCCTGCTCTGCGCGTCGATGCCGGAAGAATACGGCGGCGCCGGCGGCAGCTTCGCGCACGAGGCGGTGATCAATCGCGAGCTGTCGCTTGCCGGGTTCGACACGTTCGGCGCGCCGCTGCATTCCGGCATTGTCGCGCCGTACATTCTTCATTACGGCACCGAAGAGCAGAAGAAACGCTGGCTGACGAAGCTCGCAAGCGGCGAATTGGTCGGCGCCATCGCGATGACCGAGCCCGGCACCGGCTCCGATTTGCAGGGCGTGCGCACGTCGGCGAAAAAATCCGGCAACGGCTACGTGCTCAACGGCTCCAAGACGTTCATCACCAACGGTCAGCACGCAAACCTCATCGTCGTCGTCGCCAAGACCGACGCGGCTGCGGGCGCAAAAGGCGTCTCGCTGCTTGTCGTCGAAACCGACGGCGCGCCCGGTTTCCGCCGTGGCCGTAAGTTGAAAAAGCTCGGCATGGATTCGGCCGACACCTCGGAATTGTTTTTCGACGACGTGAAGCTGCCGGCGGAAAATCTGCTCGGCCCGGAAGAAGGGCAGGGCTTCTACCAGTTGATGAAGGAACTGCCGCAGGAACGTTTGATCGTCGCCGTTCATGCGGCGGCGATGATGGAGCGCGCGGTGGCGCTTGCCGTCGATTACGCCAAGCAGCGTAAGGCTTTCGGCAAGGCGATCATCGAATTCCAGAACACGCAGTTCGAGCTTGCCGAATGCAAGACCGAGGCGACCATCGCCAAAGTCTTCGTCGATCACTGCATCGAGCGCCATATCAAGGGCGAGCTCGACACCGTCACCGCCTCCATGGCCAAGTACCGGCTGACCGACACCCAGGCCGATGTGATCGACCGCTGTCTGCAGCTGTTCGGCGGCTATGGTTATATGGATGAATATCCGATCTCGCGGATGTATCGCGACGCCCGGGTGTTACGTATCTATGCGGGCACCAACGAGATCATGAAGCTGCTGATCGCGCGGAGTTTGTGAGTGTTAGGTCATTCCGGAAGCCGAGCGAAGCGAGGCTATCCGGAATCCAGCGCTGGATTCCGGGTTCGCGCTTCGCGCGCCCCGGAATGACAAAAGAAGAAAGTGGAGAGCCGTTTATGCCCGACGCCTTTATCTACGACCACGTGCGCACGCCGCGCGGACGCGGCAAGGTCGACGGCTCGCTGCACGAAGTCACCGCCCTCAATCTGGCGACGCAAGTGCTCGCCGGCATTCGCGACCGCAACAAGCTCGATACGTCGCTCGTCGATGACGTCATCTTGGGTTGCGTCGATCCGGTCGGCGAAGCCGGCGGCAATATCGCGCGCTCCGCGGTGCTCACCGCCGGTTACGGCGACGGCGTGCCCGGCATGCAGATCAACCGCTTCTG
>JAICMO010000202.1 GCA_025929185.1 Pseudolabrys sp. | reverse complement strand
GCGTCATTGCCGGACTCGATCCGGCAATCCAGCTTTGCGAAGAAGATGGACCCGCGGGTCAAGCCCGCGGGTGACGCCGAAGACATTGAGACGATTCAAGCCAAAGCAATCACGCTCTAGCCGAGGCCCAGCTCGATCTCCAGCGCGCCGCAGAGCATCTGCCCGAGGGTAATGTGCATCTCCTGGATGCGCGCGGTCGTGTCGGACGGCACAACCAGAAGATGATCGGCAAGGCCGGCGAGTTCGCCGCCGCCTTTTCCGCCGAGCGCCGCGGTCACGAGCCCCATGCTTTTGGCTTGCCGCAAGGCCGTGAGGACGTTCGGGCTCTTGCCGGAGGTCGAGATGGCGATCGCCACATCGCCGCGCCTTCCGAGCGCCTCGAGCTGACGCGCAAAGACCTGCTCGAAACCGAGATCGTTGCCGGCCGCGGTGAGCGCGGAACTGTCCGTCGTCAGCGCGATGGCGGCGATGGCCTTGCGATTTTTCTTGTAACGGACGGTCAATTCGGTCGCGAGGTGCTGCGCGTCGGCCGCACTGCCGCCGTTGCCGAAAAACATGAGCTTGCCGCCGGCGCGGATCGATTTGGCACACGCTGCGACGAGGTCCGCGAACGCGCCCGCCAGCGCCGCCTCCGTGCGCCGCGTGACCTCATGATGTTCCGCAAACTCAGCCTTGAAAAACGCACCAAGGTCCACGCCTCGCCCCCTTTAGGATTCGCCCATTGTTTTTTCCGCAAGCTGAATTTCGCCTTCAGGCGCGACCTGCCCGACCGGCTCGCCGCCGAACTCCGGCATCGCGTCGCGCAGCACCCGGTAGATCGCCGCGCGGTCGTCGGCCTCGACGCCTTGCTCGATCGTGGCGAGCCAGGCGCGAATGGATTCGAGCGAAGGCCGCACGGCCTTCGCAGCGACCACGCCGGCAATTCCGATTTCGGCGGTTTCTTCTTCGCGCGCGAACAAGATTTCGTGCAAGCGCTCGCCGGGGCGGATTCCGCTGAACACGATATCGACGTCGCGGCCCGGCTCGAGGCCGCTGAGGCGGATCATGCGCTCCGCCAGATCGACGATCTTCACCGGCTGGCCCATGTTGAGCACGTAGACCGAAACATCGGTGCGTTGCGGCGCAAGCGCGTGCGTGGCCGAGGTGATGACCAGGTCGCAGGCCTCGCGGATGGTCATGAAATAGCGCACCATGTCCGGGTGCGTCACCGTGATCGGCCCGCCGGCTTCGATCTGCGCCTTGAATTTCGGTATCACCGAGCCGTTCGACGCGAGCACGTTGCCGAAGCGTACCGATATGAGCCGCATCGGCTGCTTGCCGTTGCCGCGGTGGCCGAATTCGCTATCGAGCGCCTGGCAATACATCTCGGCAAGCCGCTTGGTCGCGCCGAGCACCGACACCGGCTCAATCGCCTTGTCGGTCGAGATCATCACCATGGCCACCGCGCCCGCGGCCGCGGCGGCGTCGGCGACGTTCACCGAGCCGAACACATTGGTCTTGATGCCCTCGGCCCAGTCGCGCTCGAGAATCGGCACGTGCTTGAGCGCCGCGGCGTGAAAAACGATGTCCGGCTTGAAGTGCGCGATCAGCCGCATCATGCGACCGCGGTCGCGCACGTCGGCAATCCGCCCGGATAATTGTGCCGGCGTTTGCTTCGTGGCCAAGGCCTCCATGACCGCGTGCAGCGCCGGTTCGGAGTTTTCGATCACCAGCAGGCGCGAGGCGCCGAAGGTCACGATGCGATCGCAGATTTCCGATCCGATCGAGCCGCCGCCGCCCGTCACGATCACGGATTTGCCGCTTATGAATTGCTCGAGGCGGCCGTAGTCGATCTTGACGCTCGGCCGCAGCAACAAATCTTCGATGGCGATGGGCGAAAGCCGGACCGCCTCGCCGCCGGCATCGAGCGAGGGCAGTTGGCTCATGGCAAGGCCGAGGCGCTTGGCCCGCACAAGGATCGTCTCCGGGCGCGCCTCGGGCGAAAGCGCCGACGGCAGCAGCACCAGGCGCGCGACGCGGCTGCCGCGCGCGGCCAAGTCGCCGACGACGGCTTCGAGGTCGTCGACGTCCCCCAGCACCGGGATGCCGCGAATGGCCTGGCCGCGATCGTTGCGCGAGGACGACAGGATTCCAACCGGCCATATTTTCTTGACCGCGCCGCTTTCGATCGAGCGCAGGAGAACTTCGGCGTCGGCCGCGCGACCGACGACCAGGGTCGGCGTCGCGTCGGCGATCTTCACTTTTTGAATCGTGTGCGCATAGTGGAAGTAACGGTAGGCGACGCGCGAGCCGCCGAGAAAGAACATCTGCAAAAACCAGTAGAGAAGAATCGTGATCTTGCCGAAGAAAAAATGGCCCAACACGTTCGGCGCCAGCAGCACGTAATCGAGCGCAAGAAGCGAGATCGCGAGAACCGTGGCCGCGCGGAAGATGTTGTAAAGGTCCGGTATGGACGTGAAGCGCCATTTGTTCCGGTGCAATCCGAAAACATAAAAGACGGCGCCGGCGTAAACGACGAACAGCGGGACGAAGATCTCGAGGCCGTGGACGCGCTGCATCAGGTCGTTGTCCTGGAAGCGCATAAAGAACGTCAGAAGAATCGCGCCTGCCGCGGCGACGAGGTCGTGCGCCACGATCAAAAGCTGGCGTCGCGTAAGCCGTAAAAACCGTCTCATGAGCAATTCATCGGCAGCACTACAAGCCCGCCTGTTCTACCCTATGATGGGGCGCAGCGAACCTCCGAGACGAGCGGAGAAAGCAAGCAGTCCGCGGCTGCCGGAGGGCTAAAGTGCGGCGAGCCCGCGCCGCGTCCTAAGTAGCAAATTCCACAGCTACCAGAACAGCGATTTCCGACCGAAAAAAGGAATGCGCCCGGAAACAAGGAATTCCGCCAGGATCCGGCGCTCCGATCAATGCTTGACGCAAATGTCGCGCCGAACGAGCTCGTCAATGACCCGGTTGGCCAGCACCTCGGGCTTCTGCTCTCCGGCCATCAGGCGAAGCTCCGGACGTTCCGGCGCCTCGTAAGCCTGATCGACTCCGGTAAAGTTCTTGATCTCGCCGGACAGCGCGCGCCGATAGAGGCCTTTCGGATCGCGCGCGATGCATTGATCAAGCGGCGTATCGACGAACACTTCGAGAAATTCGCCGTCCTCGAGCAGTTCGCGAACCATCTGCCGCTCCGCGCGAAACGGAGAGATGAACGAGCACAGCACGATTAGCCCTGCTTCCGTCATCAGTTTGGCGACCTCGCCGATGCGGCGAATATTTTCCACGCGGTCGGTTTCGGTAAAGCCCAGATCCTTGTTAAGCCCGTGCCGCACGTTGTCGCCGTCGAGCATGATCGTGTGGACGCCGCGCGCATGCAGCCCCGCCTCCACCAGATTGGCGATGGTCGATTTGCCCGCGCCGGAAAGACCGGTGAACCAAAGCACGGCCGGCCGATGATGCATCAGCGCCGAGCGCTCCTGCTTGCCGACCGCGAGGCTTTGCAGGTGAACGTTCGTCGCCCGCCGCAGCGCGAACGAGATCATGCCCGCGGCCACCGTCTCGTTGGAATAGCGGTCGATGAGGATGAAGGAGCCGGTGTCGCGGTTCTCCGCATAGCCGTCGAATACGACCTGCGTCGCGGTCGCGATGTTGCACACGCCGACTTCGTTCAGCGCCAATGTCTTGGCGGCAAGCTTGGCCAGCGTGTCGACATCGACGCGGTGCCGCAGCTCGGTGACGGTCGCCATGGTCGTGCGCGCGCCGATCTTCATAAGATATGAGCGCCCGGGCTGAAGCGCGTGGCTCGACATCCAGACGAGTTGCGCGGCGAACTGGTCGGTCACCTGCGGCCGCTCGCGAAGAGCGGCAAGCACGTCGCCGCGGGCGATATCGATTTCGTCGGCAAGCGTGAGCGTCACGGCGTCTTTCGCTTGCGCGAGTGCAAGATCGCCGCCGGGCGAAACGATCCGGACGACCTTGCTCGTCCGCCCGGACGGAAGCGCGACGATCTCATCGCCCGGCTGCACGCTGCCGCCGACAACGGTGCCGGCAAAGCCGCGAAAGTCGGAATTCGGCCTGTTCACCCACTGAACCGGCATGCGGAACGGCTTGCCGCCGCGGTCCTCCTCGACATCGACCGTCTCAAGATGGTCGAGCAGCGATGGGCCGGCATACCACGGCGTCCGCCCGCTGCGGGTCGAAACGTTGTCGCCGAAGCGCGCCGAGATCGGGATCGCGACGATATTGGCAAAGTTCAGCTCGGCGGCAAATTCGCGGAATTTCGCGGCGATCTCGTCGAACACCGCGCGGTCGAAATCGACGAGATCGATCTTGTTGACGGCGAGCACGGCATGACGAATGCCGAGCAGCGACGCAATGATCGCGTGGCGGCGCGTCTGCCCCAACAGGCCCTTGCGCGCGTCCACCAGCAGCACCGCAAGCTCCGAGTTGGAGGCGCCGGTCGCCATGTTGCGGGTATATTGCTCGTGCCCCGGGGTGTCGGCGACGATGAACGACCGGTTGCGGGTGGAGAAATATCGGTAGGCGACGTCGATTGTGATGCCCTGCTCGCGCTCGGCCTCCAGGCCGTCGAGCAGCAGTGCAAAGTCGATCTCGGCGCCGTTGGTGCCGTGCTTTCTCGAATCGCGCTGGAGCGCGGCGAGATGATCGTCATAGATCAGGTTCTGCTCGTACAGCAGGCGTCCGATCAGCGTCGACTTGCCGTCGTCGACCGAGCCGCAGGTCAAGAGCCGCAACGCGGGCCGCGCGTCGGCGTCGAGAGGCATTGCGGCAAGGCCGCGCGCTTGCACGAGGCTGTCCATCAGAAATAGCCCTCGCGCTTCTTTTTCTCCATCGAGCCGGAATCGTCGTGATCGATGGCGCGGCCCTGCCGCTCCGAGCTTGCCGATTTGCGCGTCTCGTCGATGATGGCGTCGAGCGTATCGGCGTTCGAGCGGATCGCGCCGGTCAACGGATAGCAGCCAAGCGTGCGGAAGCGCACCCGTTCCATGCGCGGCGTTTCACCTTTCAAAAGCGGCAATCGCTCGTCGTCGCGCATGATCAGAAGCCCGTCACGCTCGACCACCGGCCGTCGCTTGGCAAAGTAAAGCGGCACCACCGGGATGCCTTCCGCGCGGATGTATTCCCACACGTCGAGTTCGGTCCAGTTCGACAGCGGAAAGACGCGCATGGATTCGCCCGGCTTGATGCGCGTGTTGAAGATGTTCCAGAGCTCCGGCCGCTGGTTGCGCGGGTCCCAGCCGTGCGCCGCCGAGCGATGCGAAAAGATACGCTCCTTGGCCCTGCTCTTTTCTTCGTCGCGGCGCGCGCCGCCGAACGCCGCATCGAATTTGTATTTGTCGAGCGCCTGGCGCAGGGCCTCCGTTTTCATCACTTGCGTGTGCACCGACGAGCCGGAGGCGATGGGCGAAATTCCGCGCGCGCGGCCCTCTTCATTGATGTGGACGATCAGGTCAAGCCCGAGCCGCGCCGCCGTGTCGTCGCGAAACGCGATCATCTCGCGGAATTTCCAGGTCGTGTCGATGTG
>JAICMO010000031.1 GCA_025929185.1 Pseudolabrys sp. | reverse complement strand
GGTACTCGAGATCGGCAGCACATTTGAGCCGCGCAAGTCGGCTATAGCGACTTGCGATGGCCGTCGCCCTTCGAGGCTCGCCGCGACGCGGCTCGCACCTCAGGGCGACGGGTCAATCTCCGCGAAACGACTGCAACTCAATTTTCCCGTCGTACAGCCTCGCCAGAAGTTTCAGCGCCGCCGCGCCACGTTTCTCGTCCCAGCCGCCATGGCGCACGTTGAGCAAGAACTTGTCTTCCACATCCTTTTGCGTCAGCGGCTCGTGCGCGCCGCCGCGCAAATGCGGCTGGCGCTCCTCGATCACGCTGCCGTCGCGCATCACCGCGCGGATGTGGCCGGTGAAGTTATCCGGATAAGGATTGCCCGGATCGATGACGAAACGGACTTTTGACGATAACGCCAGCACGGCCGGGTCTTTCACCGCCGCGTCGGTGAACGCGTCGAGCCCGACACCGCCGTGCACGAAGCCCGTCGCAAGCAGGAAGGGCGTCGAGAATTTCGCCGCGTAGCCGTTGGGCGGGCGCTGCTTGGACACGAGCGGCTCCCACAGCCGATGCACCGTCCCCTCCGCCACCTCGCAGACCAGTTCTTGAATGTCGTCGGCCTTGACGCCGCGCGCGGCGAGCCGCCTCGCGCAATCGATGTAGGGGTGCGCCATGGTCCCGCATGGATACGGCTTGAAGGCGAGAGTCTCCGTCACCCAGCGCTCGCCGAAATCGCCGATCAGCGCTTCGTAGTTTCCCTCGGTCGTGTGGGCGAAACCGTGAAAGAGCCCATGCACGCCCTCGAATACCGTGCGCGGGCCGAAGTATCCCGCGCGCCCGAGCATTGCTGCGCGCAACCCGGACTGCGCCGCCCAACCCGGATGCAAGCGTTTCGTCCACGCACCCTCCGCCAGATATTCGATGATGCCGCCGGCGAAGCTGCCGGCGATGCCGAGCGCGTCGACGATCTGCTTTTGCGTCAGGCCGAGCGCCGCGCCGACGCCGGCCGCCGCGCCCATCACGCCGAAGATTGCCGTCGGATGGAAGCCGGATTTGTGCACTGCTTTGGGCACGACCGTGCTCAGCCGGCACATGACTTCGGTGCCGACCGCGATGCCGAGCAGCGCGGATTGCCCCCACCCTTCGCTCCCCCGCATTCCCCCCTCCCTTCCCTCCCCCGCAAGCGGGGGAGGGTTAGGGAGGGGGCGGTTGGGAATCAGCGAGGAGGCGCGCTCGCACGCGGCCAGCACCGCCGGCACGATCACCGCGCCGGCATGCACCGGGCCGCCTTCGAACGTGTCGTCGAAGTCCTCGCCGTGCGCTGCCGTGCCGTTGATGAACGCCGCGCCCGCCGCGCTCAATGTCCGTTTATGCCCGATCGCGGTGCACGGGCCATCGTCGTCCCAGCCGGCAAGCGCGCTTTTGACATAGTCCTCGTTGCGCGCAGTGACGCAAAGCCCGACGACGTCGACGAGCAAATCCTCGCACTTGCGCCGGACCGCCGGAGGCAGACGCGACTCATCTAGCTCGGTGATGCAGCCGGCCAGCCGCTCCGCCAGCGAAGTCGTGTTTTCTTTCATGGAAGGACTCGGAATCAAATCCCCGCGGTCGCGGGCCGTCCGCCAAGTTTGGTCAGTTTATTGGCAAGGAGCACGATCAGCGACGTGATGATCAGCATGCACAGACCCAAAACCGAAATGGCGGCGAGATCGCCGCTCTCGTTAAGATCGTAGATGAGTACCGACAGCACCTTGGTTTGCGAGGTAAACAGCATGATCGCGGCCGACAATTCACGGATCACGCCGACGAAGATGAAGCACCAGACCGCGACCACGTTGGTGCGCAGCAGCGGCGCGGTGATCTGCCAGAGCGCGCGCAGCCGGCTCGCGCCGAGAATGCGGCTTGCATCTTCCAGTTCCGGATGCACGGCGCGGAAGGCCGACTGCATCTGCTGGTAGGCGGCCGGCATCGCCAGCGTCACGTAGGCGATGAGCAAAATCCAGAGCGTGCCGTAGAGCACGAAGGGCGGGCGCGTGTAGCTGAAGAAGAGGCCGACGCCCAGCACGATGCCCGGAATGGCGATCGGCGCGGTGGCCAGGAAGCCAAGCACCGCGTGCCCGGTGACGGCGCGCCGCGCTGTGACGTAGCTGATGACCAGCGCGATCATCGTGCCGATGGTCGCGGCCAGCACGCCGAGGATGAACGTGTTGCGCAGCACGAGGTCGGTTGCCGACAGCTCAAAAAAGACGAAGTGCAGATTTTGCAGCGTGAAATTGCTGACCGACACCAGATGGGACGCAACCTTCGAGAACGTTGCGTTAAGCAGCGCGAAATACGGCAGAAACACCGGGCACGCCAGCACGATCATGGCAAGCGCAATGGCGAGCCATCGGTAGCGGCCGAGCCGCACGAGACGCGGCTCGCTGTTCTTGCCACCGACCACCGAGTAACCGCGCCGGCCGAGCACCATGCTTTGGCCGCGCAGCAGCAACACCGTCAGCAGCAGCAGCGGCAGCGAGGCCGCCGCGGCAAGCTCGGGCTTGGGCGGAAACTGGAACAGGCTCCAGATCTTGGTCGTCATGGTGTGGAAGCCGGCGGGCATCGCGAGAATCGCCGGCGAGCCGAACAGCGTCATCGCTTGCAGGAAGGCAACCAGCGCGCCCGCGACCACCGCCGGCAGAGCCAGCGGAACGGTAATACGCCGCGCCGTGTACCAGGCACCCGCGCCGAGCATGGCGGACGCGTCCTCGAGATCGCCCGGGGTGCGATCGAGCGCATTCGCGATCAGCACGAAGACGTAGGGAAACGTGTAGCAACTGATGACGAAAACGAGGCCCGAAAAACTATAGATATTGAGCAGATGCTCGTCCGGGGCGGCGCCGGTTAGCTCGCGAAACAATTGATTGAGCAGGCCGCTGTTCGGCGCCGCCAACAATTCCCACGCGATGGCGCCGAGAAACGGCGGCGTGACGAACGAGGCGGTGACCAGCAGGCGCACGGTCCGCCGCAACGGCATGTCGGTGCGCGAGACGAGCCATCCCATCGGCGCCGCCACCGCGCAGCAGATGAAGGCGGATAGCGTCGCCAACATGAACGTCGTCAGCAGCGGATCGAGAAAGGCCGCGTCCGCCACCAGCCGTTGGAAATTATTGACCGTGAACGCGCCCTTTGCGTCCGTGAACGCGTAATAGGCGAGCCACGAGATCGGCAGGATGATCAGAACGCAGAGAATGGCCGCGAACAGCAGGAGGATCGGCTTCGAGGGATCGAACCCGAAAGACCTCCGGCTCACCCGCGGGGCTGATGCGGCGATGGTCATTAAATGACCTCACCCTCCCCCGCAAAGCGGGAGAGGGGAGACGACAGGCTGACGCTGGAACGATGCAAGCTGATCGCCCTGCCCGTCAAACGTGGAACAGCTTCACGTAGTGCGCCTTGATCTCGTCCGCCGTTTTCAGCACGCCGGCCGGATCGTCTTTCATCAGCTTGATCTTGCTCAACGGCGTGCGGCCGGGCTTTTCCTTCGCCTGCGGGTGAACCGAGCGCAAACCGCCGACATCGATGCAGAGTTGCTGGCACTCCGGCGAGAAGCAATAGTTCTGGAAGAGCTTCGCCGCGTTGGGGTGCGGGGCCGCCTTGAACATGCCGTTCGGCCCGATGATGAGCGGCGTGCCTTCCGTCGCGTAGACCGGCTCGACCGGCTGGCCCGATTCTTTTTCGGAGAAGATCAGATATTCCACACCATCCGCCTGGATGGCGCGCTCGCCGAGCGCCAGTTTCTTCGGCGGGTCGGCCGCGGACTGAACCTGGAGAATGTTCTGTTTCGCAAGCTGCTCGAAGTAGCTCCAGCCGATGTCGCGCACCATCTGGAATGTCGCAGTCATGATCGTGCCGCTGTAACCGGGATGCGCCTTCACGATCTTGCCCTTCCACTTCGGATCGAGCAGATCGTGGAAGCTCTTCGGCGCTTCTTCCTTCTTTACCAGCTTCGTGTTGTAGGCAATGACGCAAAGGAATACGCGGAAGCTGGCGAACATGCCGTCCGGATCCTTGTGCTCGGCCGGATAGTACTTCGCAACGTCTTCCGGCACATAGGCTTCGAGCCAGCCCTTGTTTTTCCAGATGACGAGATGCGAGGCGTCCGAGGAATTGACAACGTCGACCGCGTGGACGTTCGCCGCATATTCCTGTCCGATGCGTTGAAGCACGCGCTCCGCGCCCGTGCGCTCCACCTGACAGGCAACGCCGTACTTTGCTTCAAACGCCTTGCCGATCTTTTGCGCGAGCTTCAGGTCGACCGACGTATACCAGACCGCCTTGCCTTCCTTCTTTGCGGCGGCGATGAGTGCCGGCGTCGTTGCGGTCGGTGGCGGAGCCGCGGCGCGCACGTAGGTCGAAAACGCCGACCCCGCGGCGAGCGCGCTCGTGCCTATGAGCAAATTTCTGCGTGAAATTGTCGATTTCATCGACGTATCCTCCCGATTTGTTCAGTTCGCACTTGTTCTTCTCTTTATCTCGCAGCTTTTCCGCCGGCCTCCCTAGCCAACCAGCGCCCGACAACGTTCCGGCGGAAGCTGCAACCAGACGGCGCCGCCCGGCGGGATCGCCACGTCGGCCGCGGTAACCACGCGGAGCTGGGTGCCGCCCTTGACCTCAACCATATAGTCCCGGCTGTTGCCGAGAAAGACCTGCCGGATCACCGTCGCCGGCACGACATTATCCGCCTGCTGCGGCGGTGTAGACGACAATCGAATCTCATGTGGGCGAACCGAAACCGCCGTCTCGGCACCCGCGGTAATCGGCGCGCCTGCGCAGCGTATCCTGGCATCGGCCAGGCTTATGTGACTTTGGTCGAGGCCCTTGCCCTTGATGACGTTGCTTGAGCCGATGAAGCGAGCGACAAATTCCGAGCGGGGACGGTCGTAAATTTCCTCCGGCGAGCCCGCCTGCTCGATCTTGCCCGCGTTCATGACGCAGATCAGGTCGGCCGTGGTCATGGCCTCGGATTGATCGTGCGTGACGTAAACCGTGGTGTAACGATAGGCATCATGCAGGCGGCGCACCTCGAAACGCATTTCCTCGCGCAGATTGGCGTCGAGATTCGATAGCGGCTCGTCGAGCAACAACGTTTCGGGCTCGACGATCAACGCGCGCGCGAGCGCTACGCGCTGCTGCTGTCCGCCTGACAGCTCTCCTGGATAGCGTTGCGCCAGTGGGGCGAGCTTGGTGGTCGCGAGAATGGCTTCGCGCTTTTTCGCAATTGTCTCGCGATCCATTTTCCTGAGCTTGAGGCCGTAGACGATGTTTTCGGCGACCGTCATGTGCGGCCACAGCGCATAGCTCTGGAAGATCATCGACATGTTGCGCTTTTCCGGCGGCAGCGAATTCGCCGGCGTCGAGACCACGCGGTCGCCGACGCGAATCTCGCCCTCGCTCGGTTCGACAAAGCCGGCGATCAGCCGCAGCGTTGTCGTCTTGCCGCAGCCCGACGGCCCGAGCAGGCAAACGAGCTTGCCGTGTTCGACGGTCAGCGAGACATCGTCGACGACGGCATTCGAGCCATATCGCTTGGTGAGATTCCTCAGCTCAACCGACGCCACGCGCTTCCTCCCCTCGCCCCACCTTTGCCGCGACTGTTCTTCTTTATGACCCGGTAAACGCCGGCTTGCGCTTCTCCATGAACGCCTTGCGGCCCTCGATGTAATCGTTGCTGGCAAAGCATTGCGCGACCAGTTCGGCGCAGTGTTTTAGATTCCTTTCGGCCGGGTCCTTCATCGCTTCGCCGACGATGTATTTCACCGAGTTCACCGTCAGCGGCGCGTTGCCGCTGAT
Organism: Pseudolabrys sp.; assembly: GCA_025929185.1. Classification (GTDB taxonomy): domain Bacteria; phylum Pseudomonadota; class Alphaproteobacteria; order Rhizobiales; family Xanthobacteraceae; genus Pseudolabrys. Next base: position 21,478 of record JAICMO010000031.1, on the reverse strand, counting down.
CGTATCGGCGTAATCTTTGACATATTTCTCCAGATCGTCGCCCGGAACGACACGGTTGACGAGGCCCATTTGCAGCGCCTCGGCTGCGGTGAACTGACGCGCTGTGAAGAAAATCTCCTTGGCAAAGGACGGCCCAACCAGATCGACCAGCTTCTTGATGCCTTTGTAGCCGTAGCCGAGGCCGAGCTTGGCCGCCGGCACGCCGAACTTCGAATTGTCCGAGCAGATGCGCAGGTCGCAGCACAGCGCGAGACCAACCCCGCCACCGATGCAATAACCGCGGATCATCGCGATCGTCGGCTTGGGAAATTCAAAAACGGCGGTATTGGCCTTGTCGACGGTCGCATTGTAGCGGTCGATTGCCTCTTTGCTCGAGCGCTCGCTCTCGAATTTGGAGATGTCGGCGCCCGAAACGAATGCCTTGCCGCCCGCGCCGGTCAGCACCACCACCCGGATGTTCTTGTCGCTCGCGAAGTCCGCGAGAATGCCCGAGGCGGCTTCCCACATTTCGAGCGAGACCGCGTTGTGGCGCTCCGGGTTGTTGAACATCAGATAGCCGACGCCGCCCTCCTTGCGGGACAGCATCTTGTCGGTTTGGGTCATACGATTACGTCCTTCTCTAATTTTGTGCGATAGCGCCGCCATGTATTAGCCGGTCATTCCGGGGCGCGCCGAAAGGCGCGAACCCGGAATCCAGACACAGATTCGGAGTTCGCCTCTGGATTCCGGGTTCGCGTGCTGCGCACGCGCCCCGGAATGACGGGATGCGAGGGCGGGCATACTTCACACCGCCTTGGCCTCATGCAGCGCCTTGATTTCGTCGGCGCCAAACCCGAATTCACCCAGAATCTCGTCCGTGTGCTCGCCGCATTCCGGCGGCCTCACCGCGATCTTGCTGGGCGTGCGCGAAAGCGTGAATGGCTGGCCGACGAGGCCGAGCTTGCTGCCGTCCTTGCGCGCAGATTCCTTGGCCATGCCGAGATGCTTGACCTGCGGATCGGCAAACACTTGATCGATGGAATAGATCGGCCCGCATGGCACGCCGGCCTTGTTGAAAATATCGACCCATTCCGCGCCGGACTTCGCCGCCGTCGCCTCGTCGATCTCGGCATTGAGCGCATCGCGGTTCTGCGAGCGCAACTTGCCGGTCTTGTAGTCGGGGTTTTCGATCCATTCCGGATGTCCCGCCGCATTGCAGAAGCGCTCCCAGATCGATTGCCCGGTGACCGAGATGTTAAGGTACCCGTCCTTGGTCTTGAATACGCCGGTCGGGATTGAAGTCGGGTGATTGTTGCCGGCCTGCTTCGGGATCTGGCCTTCGGTGAGATATCGCGCGGCCTGGAAGTCGAGCATGAAAATCTGCGCTTGCAGGAGCGACGTCGTCACCCACTGGCCTTCGCCCGATTTCTCGCGCTCCAGGAGCGCGGTCAAAATGCCGAGCGCGCAAAAGAGGCCCGCAGTCAGATCGGCGATCGGAATGCCGACACGCACGGGGCCCTGGCCCGGCAAACCGGTTACCGACATCAGCCCGCCCATGCCTTGCGCAATCTGGTCGAAGCCGGGCCGCTTGGCATAAGGGCCGTCTTGCCCAAAGCCCGAGATGCTCGCGAGCACGATGCCTTTGTTGATCTTGCGCAGGTCCTGGTAAGCGATGCCGAGCCGCTCCTTCACGTCGGGACGGAAATTCTCGACGACCACATCTGCCTTCGCGACCATTCGCCTGAACGCGGCGAGCCCTTGCGGCGATTTCAGGTCGAGCGTCATGCCGCGCTTGTTGCGCTGGAGATTCTGGAAATCGGAGCTCTCGCGCGGGCCGCCGGGCCCTTCTCCGTCGGAAAGATGCGGCGGGGTCTCGATCTTGATGACATTTGCGCCCCAATCGCCAAGTTGCCGGACGCAGGTCGGGCCCGAGCGTACGCGGGTTAGATCGAGCACCGTGAAGCGGGAAAGGGCATCGGAAGCCCGGGAAAACGACATTTCGAATTCACTCCAGCCTTATTTTATCAGCCTTTGGCGGCTTTTGCGGGCAGACATTCCCCGATAAAAGGCGGCTTGTCTATTGCATCCCGGCCGTTCCGGGACGCCGCGAAGCGGCGGGCCTGCAACGACAAGCGTTTTATTCATCATGCCGCTGCATACTGCTGCCAGACGCCTTGAAAAGGCCACGGCAGGCTGTCATATGACCCTTGCGGATGAACGACTCGATCTTGAGTTTTGCGGGCCGCGTGCACGAAATTCTTTAGCAACGATTTTCGCCCCGCCCATCCGATTTTCCACCCACGCCGACAGCCCTGGCAACGCGGGATGTCTTTGAAAGGCGCGATTCCGCCGGTCGCATGAGCGATTCGGCCGTCTCGCCATACAAGAAAGATACTCTTTGACTTCTTTTCACGACTTCGGCCTCGCAGAGCCGATCACTCGCGCACTCGCGGATGAGAAATACGTCACCCCTACTCCGATCCAGGCTCAGACAATCCCTCTCGTTCTTGAACGACGCGATGTGATCGGCATCGCGCAGACCGGCACCGGCAAGACCGCGGCCTTTGCGCTCCCAATCCTGAACTACATTCACGCCAACCGCCGCCGCCCGGAAAAGAAGGCCTGCCGCGTGCTGGTGCTCTCGCCGACGCGCGAACTCTCCGGCCAGATCGTGGACAGCTTCCACGCTTACGGCCGCTACATTCGCCCGCTTGCAGTCGCGCTCGCCATCGGCGGCGTGCCGATCAACAAGCAGATTCGCTCGCTCGCGCACGGCGTCGAAGTTCTCGTCGCCACGCCGGGCCGCCTGCTCGATCTCGTCGCGCATCGCGCGCTGCGGCTCGATCAGGTCGAGGTGCTGGTGCTCGACGAAGCCGACCGCATGCTCGACATGGGCTTCATTCACGACATCAAGCGCGTCGTCGCGATGCTGCCGAAGGAGCGGCAGACGCTGTTCTTCTCGGCCACCATGCCGCAGGAGATCACGCGGCTTGCCGATTCGATGTTGCGTAACCCGGCGCGTGTCGCCGTGACGCCGCAGGCCTCGACCGCCGAGAAGATTGCGCAACGCGTGATCCTCACCGACAAGGCCGCGAAAGGCGCGCTGCTCGCCGACGTGCTCAAGAGCGAGCCGGTCGAGCGCGTTCTTGTGTTCACCCGCACCAAGCACGGCGCCGACAAGGTTGTGCGTGGCCTCGCCAAGGCAGGCTTGAAGGCAGAGGCGATCCACGGCAACAAATCGCAGAGCCAGCGCCAACGCGTGCTGGCGGCCTTCCGCTCCGGGAGCATCCGCACGCTTGTTGCGACGGACATTGCGGCGCGCGGCATCGACGTCGACGGCATCAGCCACGTCATCAACTACGATCTGCCGAACGTCCCGGAATCGTACGTCCACCGTATCGGCCGCACTGCGCGCGCCGGCGCCGAGGGCGTCGCGATCTCATTCTGCGACCACGAGGAACGGGCCTACCTGCGCGACATCGAGCGTATGATCCGCATGCAAATTCCGGCAACCGACCGGCGCACCGGCCAACGGCCGGCTCAACATGCTGCCCCGCATCATCACCCCGCCAAGCGGCATAACGGACATGCGCCAGGCCGAAGGCAGCACCAGGCAGGCCGGTCCAACGACGGCAACGGCCAACAACATGGCGGGCGTCGGCAGGCTCATCATCAGGAACGCCGGAAAAGCGAGCCAAGCGGCCTTGGAAATGTTACATTCCTCCAGCGCCCGAGCGCGCCGCGCTGACCCCATTTGGAGAGGATTGGATGGCGAAGGAAGAGCTGCTGGAATTTGACGGAACGGTCACGGAAGTTCTGCCGGACGGCAATTTCCGAGTGAAGCTCGACAACGAGCACGAGGTTCTTGCCTACACCGCCGGCAAGATGCGCAAATTCCGCATTCGCACCGGCGTCGGCGACCGCGTGATCGTGGAAATGTCGCCTTACGATTTGAAGCGCGGGCGCATCAGCTTCCGCCACAAGGGCGACGCACCGTCCTCGGCTCCGCAGCAGCGCCGTCCGAATTTCCGCCGGCGGTAGACGGGGCCTCCGGGACGGATCGGCGTCGAGCTATTTCAGGCATCTCCTCGCGAGCTTCAGATCGGCGACGAAATTACGGTATTCGCGCCGCTTGTCCGCCTCGTCCGGCATGCGCAGTAGCGAGGAAGGGTGCACGGTAACGAACGCCGCCCCGCCGTCCGGCATTTGGTGCTGCTTGCCGCGCATTTTCTTGATCGTGACGTTGCGGCCGAACACGCTGCGCGCCGCGGTCGCGCCCATGGCGACGATGACGGCCGGCTTCACGATGGCGCGCTCGTACTCCATCCACCACCGGCAGCGTTCGATCTCATAAGCGTTGGGACGCTTATGCAGACGGCGCTTGCCGCGCATTTCGTGCTTGAAGTGCTTGACCGCGTTGGTCACAAAGGCGTCATCGCGCGCAATGCCGGCATCGTCCAGCGCCTGGTTGAGAATGCGGCCGGCCGGGCCGACGAACGGCTTGCCAGCCAAATCTTCTTTATCGCCCGGCTGTTCGCCGACGAGCATCAGCCGTGCCTGAGCGCCGCCTTCGCCGGGAACGACTTGTGTTGCATCTTTATAAAGCGGACAGCGGGTGCATTCGGCTTCGGCGCTGCGCAGCCGCCCGAGGCTCTTGATGAGGGGCCGATCGGACAAGAGCGTTGGTGGTACTGCTTTTGCCATCTGGCGCAAAAAACGCAGCATTAATAGGCTCAGTTCCGCTTTCAGCACGGGCTGCGCCACGCCGCCTCAGGAACATTGCTGACGATGCGGCGTTACGAGCCTGACATCAAAGCCTGTTAGCACATGCACCTATTCCGGACGGTCATGCGAGATGTGGCGGTTTGCTCCATACGCTCTTGGCGCGTTTCTAAGCGCTTTCATTGCCGGATACTGGACCGGTAGCGAGCCGACGGCCGCGCACGCCACGACATTCGCATCTCGGTGGCTGGGTTTTTCTCAAACACAAGGAAAGCAGGACCGTCTCGCCTTCCACCGCGCCGCCTCGCGGCAACGGGAGGAGGTGCGGGACATCGAAAGAACCGGAAAAGATCGTGCGACGGTCATCTATCGCGACCGCCAAGGCTCGATTGTATTTCGTAACGACCCGCGTGCGCGCACGACAGTTGCCGTAAAGGGCGTCGTATTTCCGCCCGTGCCCGTGGGCAGCATCCATATCGTGCCACCCAAATCGGTTCCCCAGCACACGGTGCCGCAAAAACTGATGGAAGGATGCGAACCGGCCCTGAGCCCGCTCGCCTCACGCGAAGCGAGCGCATTCGGCGGCCGCTGCATCGCATTCGAAGAGACCGAGAAGCGCAAGGCCGCATAGCTGCCGATCACGAGGCCCTCCCCTATTGCGAAGCTTTCCCTCCGTTTAAAATCGGAAGTCATACCCCGCTGCACAAATGAGCGGTTCGAATGGAACTCGGCGTGATCCGCCGCGTTGCTGAACGGGCGACGCGCAATCCGTCGAGTTTTCAGTCATGTCAGGCCCATCGGTTTCCCGACGCGATCTTCTTTCCGTCGGGGTCGCCATTGGCTCGACTGCGGCCTTGGGAAGTGGGGCCGACGCCCGCAGCTACGCAGGCAAAATGCCGTGGATACCCGGCGAGGCGAACGCGCCCGAGCCCATCACGGCGGGACCGTTTCAATTTTTAACGCCCGATGAGGCGACTTTCCTCGATGCGGCCGTGGCGCGCCTCATTCCGGCCGACGATCTGGGGCCCGGCGCGAAGGAAGCAGGCGTCACCACCTTTCTCGACCGCCAGCTGGCAGGGCCCTTCGGCAAAGGCTCGCGCTGGTACATGCAAGGGCCGTGGAAGAAGGGTGAATCCACGCAAGGCTATCAGAGCCGGCTTTCCCCCGCCGAGCTCTATCGCGCGGCGATCAAGGACATCGACGCGCATTGCAATGAAAAGTTCAGCGGCAAAAAGTTTTCGCAACTCACCGCCGATCAACAAGATCAAATCCTCAAAGACCTCGAGCAAGGGCACCTCAAGCTCAAGGATTCCGAGGGCAAAACATTCTTCACCGTCTTCTTGCAGAACACGATCGAGGGCTTTTTCTCCGATCCGATCTACGGCGGCAATCGCGACATGGTCGGCTGGAAGCTGATCGGCTTCCCCGGCGCGCGCTACGACTACCGGCCTTACGTCAAGCAACACGGAAAGAAACTCAACCTGCCGCCGGTCGGCCTTAAGGGGCGGCCGGGGTGGAATCCGAATACGTGAAGGAGAGATTCGTGGCGCGAAAATTACCGGCGGTTGACGTTGTTCTGGTTGGCTTCGGCTGGACCGCCGCGATTTTGGGCCAGGAACTGACCGACGCCGGTCTCAACGTGGTGGCGCTCGAGCGCGGGGGCTGGCGCGATACCTCGACCGATTTCGGCGTCACTTTCGCGCAGGACGAGCTTCGCTACTATTGGCGTCGTGCGCTGTTCGAAGAGCCGGCGCGCGAGACGCTCACGTTCCGCAACGACCAGAGCCAGACGGCGCTGCCGATGCGGCATCTCGGCTCGTTTCTGCCCGCGACCGGCGTCGGCGGCGCCGGCATTCACTGGAACGGACAGAACTGGCGCTTTCTGCCATCCGATTTCGTGGCGAAAAGCCATAACACGCAACGCTACGGCTCGTTGCCGGATGGAATGACGATCCAGGACTGGGGCGTCACCTACGAAGAGCTCGAACCCTACTACGATCGCTTCGAATACATCTGCGGCATCAGCGGAAAAGCCGGCAACCTGAACGGCAAGATACAGGCCGGCGGCAATCCCTTCGAAGGCCCGCGCAAGCGCGAATATCCAAATCCGCCGATGGAGATGGCCTACGCGCCGACGCTGTTTGCTCAGGCGGCGACGGAAACCGGCCACGTGCCCTTTCCGTGTCCTTCCGCCAACATGTCGCGCGCCTATACCAACCCGCTCGGCGTGACGCTCGGCCCCTGCACCTACTGCGGCTTCTGCGAGAAATTCGGCTGCGGCAACTATTCGAAATCAAGCCCGCAGACGACCATCCTGCCGGTGCTCATGCGCAAGAAGAATTTCGAGTTGCGCACGGAGTGCGAGGTATTGAGCGTCAAGCACGACATGGCCGCCAAGCGCGCGACCGGCGTCATTTACGTCGACACGCAAGGCGAAGAATGGGAGCAGCCGGCGGAGATCGTCGTCCTGTGCGCGTTCGCGCAGCACAATCCCTGGCTGATGATGCTGTCGGGGATCGGCCAGCGATACAATCCGCAGACGGGAGAAGGCACCCTCGGCAAGAACTACGCCTACCAAATTGTCAGCAGCGTCGACGTCTTCTTCGACGACAAGATCATGAATCCGTTCGTCGGCGCGGGCGCGCTCGGCATCGGGGTCGACGAATACAACGGCGATAATTTCGACCACGCGGGACTCGGCTTCATCGGCGGCGGCTATCTCGCCTGCTGGCAAACCAACGGCCGGCCGATCGAGACGCATCCTGTTCCCAAAGGCACGCCGAAATGGGGCGCCAAATGGAAGCAGGCCGTGGCGAAGAATTATCTGACCACCGCGACCATCGCCACTCACGGCGCGGTCATGAGTCACCGCGGCAATTATCTCGATCTCGATCCGACCTATCATGACGTGCATGGCCGTCCGCTGCTGCGGCTGACGTTCGACTACACCGACAACGAACACAAAATGTCGGACTATCTGACCGACCGAGCCGCCGAAATCGCCAAAGCGATGAAGCCGCGTGAATTCCACGCCAAGAAACGTGAAGGCCACTACTCGATCGTGCCCTATCAGACGACGCACAACACGGGCGGCGCGATCATGGGCACGGATCCGAAGTCGAGCGTGGTCAACCGCTATTTGCAAACCTGGGATCTGCACAATCTGTTCGTGATGGGCTCCTGCGTGTTTCCGCAGAACCCCGGCTACAATCCGACCGGCACCGTTGGCGCGCTGACCTATTGGGCGGCCGACGCGATCAAGAACAAGTACCTCAAGAATCCGGGCGCGCTGGTGCAGGCATGAGCGGACCGCGACCATGAACATATTTCGTTATGGCGCGCTGGCGGCAATGGCCTTCTCGGCCGGTATTGCCGGCACGGCCGCTTACGCCGCCGACACGTCATATGCCCAACTCCAACGCGGAAAATCGCTTGTCGATGCCGGCGATTGCGTTTCCTGTCACACGGTCGATGGTGGCAAGCCGTTCGCCGGCGGCCGCCCGATCGAGACGCCGTTCGGCCTTATCTATTCGCCCAATATTACGCCCGACCGCGAGACCGGCATCGGCGCCTGGTCGGACGAGGAATTCTACAACGCGATGCATTTCGGCACCGATCCAAAAGGCGCGCGTCTCTACCCCGCCTTTCCTTATCCTTATTACAGCAAGCTCACGCGCAGCGACGTCGACGCCATCCGTCAATATCTCAACACGCTGCCGCCGGTCAGAAGCGCGATCGCCGTTTCCGCCAACAACGCGCACCGCGTGAGCGGCCTGATCTGGCCTCTCAACTATCGTTTCTTCATGCGCGGATGGGACTGGCTGTTCTTCGATCCCGGCGAATTCCGTCCCAATCCGAAAAAAAGCGCGGAATGGAATCGCGGCGCCTACCTCGTCGAAGGCGCGGCGCACTGTGGCGCCTGCCACACGCCGAAGAACACGCTGGGTGGCGACGAAAACAGCCATCTGCTGCAAGGCGCGAACATCCAGAACTGGTTCGCTCCGCAGATCGCGAATGACGTGCGCAGCGGGGTCGGATCGTGGAGCACCGATGACATTGTCGAATACCTGAAGACCGGACGTAACAAGTTTTCCGGCGCCACAGGTCCGATGGCGGAGGTCGTCGGCAATTCTACGTCGAAATTGCCGGACAGCGATCTTCACGCCATCGCCGTCTACCTCAAGGATACGCCCGGCGCGGCGGTCGACGCCGGCTCAAAGCCCGAGCAAAAAATATTTGCCTCCGGCAAGGCGATCTTCGCGGACAGTTGCGCCGGGTGCCACCAGGCGAACGGGCAAGGCGTCCCGCAGATGTTTCCGCCGCTCGCGCATAATGCAAACGTCCAGTCGTCCGATCCGGCCACGACAATTCGCGTCATACTCGAGGGCGCGCAGACGGTGCCGACATCGGCACGGCCGACGGCATCCTCGATGCCGGCTTATAACTGGAAACTTTCCGACGACCAGATCGCGGCGGTCGCCAATTTCGTGCGCAACAGCTGGGGCAATTCGGCGCCGGCCGTCTCGGCCTCGCAAGTGGCCGAGATGCGCAGGCAGCTTCAGGCGAACATCGCACAGTAATTCACGGGCGGGAGCTTCAAAAGAGGAGCGGCCGTGCCGCAGATATTTCGGCCATCCGCCGACAGCATTGCACGGGTTCTGTTGGTCTCGATCCTCGTCGGACCATTCGTGCTGATCGGCATCGGATATGCGGTGACGCAGTCGCCTTACATCACGGGTCAAAATATCACGATGAAGCAACCCGTTCCGTTTAGCCACGCGCACCACGCCGGCGATCTCGCCATCGATTGCCGCTACTGCCACGCGGGCGTCGAAAAGTCCGCCTTCGCGGGCCTGCCGCCGACGACCACCTGCATGACCTGCCATTCCCAGCTCTACACGAACGAGCCGATGCTTGCGCCGGTGCGTCAGAGCCTTGCCGAGCGCAGGCCGATTCATTGGCAGCGCGTTCATCGGCTGCCCGACTATGTCTACTTCGATCATTCGATTCACATTGCGAAGGGAATCGGCTGCACCACCTGCCACGGACCCGTGCAAACCATGCCGCTGATGCGGCAGCACGAAACCCTGACAATGGGCTGGTGTCTGAGCTGTCATCGCGATCCGACGCCGTATCTGCGGCCTGAAAACCAGGTGTTCAATTCCGACTGGAAGCCGGCCGCGGATCAACTCAAGCAAGGAAAAAAGCTGCTCGCCCATTATCTCATCGACACCAAGCACCTGACGGATTGCTCGACATGTCATCGATGACGTCGCGACGGGATGCGGCGCCGTTGAGCGCCTTCGATATAGATCGGCGCGCCGCGCTGAAGCTGCTCGCGAGCGGCATGGCGCTGAGCCTCGCCTCGTGCGGCAAGCCGCCGGAGGAGATCGTCCCTTATGTCGACCAGCCCGAACGCGTGGTGCCGGGCATTCCGCTTAAATTTGCGACCACGCTGGACATGGCGGGCTATGGCCGCGGCGTGATCGTAACGTCGGTCGAAGGGCGGCCGATCAAGGTCGAAGGCAATCCGCGCCACTCGGCGAGCCTCGGCGCCACCGACGTATTCGCCGAAGCGTCGGTTCTGTCGCTTTACGATCCGGATCGCTCGAAAGCGCCGCGGGGGCCGAAAGGTATCGCCTCATGGGATGCATTTGGCGACGCGCTGCGAACGCAGATGGAGAAGGAAAAAAAGCGTCAAGGCGCCGGTCTGCGTCTGGTCAGCGGTCGGATGACCTCGCCGACGCTTCTTCGGCAGATCAATGCACTGCTCAAAGCATTTCCGCAGGCGCGCTGGTATCGGTACGAGCCGATATCGGACGACAACGAGCGCGAAGGAGCCGTCATGGCGTTCGGCCGTCCGCTGACGACTTTGCCGCGCATCGGTGAGGCGAGCGTCGCCCTGTCGCTCGATGACGATTTTCTCGGGGCAGGCCCGCGCCAAATCGCAAACGGCCGCGCGTTTATTTCGGCGCGCAGGGCAGAGAACGATCCCGATAGATTTCTTCGCCTTTATGCCGCTGAGCCTGCGTTGTCGCTGACCGGCGCCAATGCCGATCATTGGCTGGCGATCCGGCCTGAGCTCATTCGCAATTTGGCGATCGCGATTTCCGCGATACTGCGCGGTGAAAAGCCAAACGCGCCGCTGCCACCGGCGGCACAACGCTTTGCCACCGTTGCGGCCGCCGACCTGAAGAGCAAAACGGGCAAGGCGATCGTCACGGCGGGGCGAACGCAGCCGCCTGACGTGCACGCGCTCTGCCACACGATCAACGGAATGCTGCACGCGCCCATTGACTACATCGAGCCTGTCGATCCGGCGGGCAAGCACGGTGAGGCGCTGCACGCGTTCGCCGATGACTTGTCCAACAATCGCGTCGAGACGCTGCTCATCCTCGACCGGAATCCGGTTTACGATGCACCACACGAGTTGGGTTTCAATGGGCTTTTTCCGAAGCTGCCGTTCAGCGCGCATCTCGGGCTCTATGATGATGAAACGGCGGCGATCTGCCATTGGCACTTGCCGCTGTCGCACACGCTGGAAAGCTGGTCCGACCTGCGCGCCCATGACGGCACGGCCAGCATCGTGCAGCCGCTGATCCGGCCGCTTTACGATACGCGCACTGCGCATCAAGTGATCGCGCTGATCTCGGGGGCGCTGTCGCCTTCGTCTTACGATCTGGTGCGCGAAACCTGGCAGCCGCAAGCCGGCGGCGATTTCGAAAGCTGGTGGCGTCAGGTGCTGCATGACGGCGTGATCGCCGAGACGCGGCATGTCGCGGTTTCTGCGCAGCCGAAGGCGGTCGATATCAAGCCCGCGCCAAATCCCACCGAAGCCGTGCTCGTCCTTGCGCCCGATCCGTCGATCTGGGATGGCCGTGATGCCAATAATGCCTGGCTGCAGGAATGCCCGAAGCCCTTGAGCAAAGAGACTTGGGGCAACACGCTCTCGATCTCGCCGCGCGACGCCCAACAACTTGGCTGTCAGACAGGCGATGTCGTCGCCCTCACGCGCAAGAACGCGAAAGTCGAAGCCGTCGTTCGCGTCGACGCCAATCAAGCCGACAGCGTCTATGCGACCACGCTCGGCCATGGCCGGCGCAAAGCCGGCGCCATCGGCAACGGCATCGGTTTCGACGTTTATCCGCTGCGCGCCATCGATGAGCCATGGCTGATCGGCGGCGTGACGATCGCAAAAACCGGCAAGTCGCGCGACATTCCGACGACGCAAGGGCAATTCCGGCTGGAAGGCGAAACGACAGAATTTTTACCGCGCGTGTCGCTTGCCGCCCTTGCCGCGGGCTTGAAAGGGCCTCCGTTCGCGGAGGAGCCAAAGCCGACGCTCTACCCGCCCGTGCACAACGACGATCCTTACGCGTGGGCGATGGTCATCGACACCGCCGCCTGCATCGGATGCAACGCCTGCGTGATCGCCTGCCAGGCCGAAAACAACGTGCCGGTGGTCGGACCAGATCAGATCCTGCGGTCGCGCGTGATGCACTGGCTGCGCGTCGACACCTACACCGATGCAAACGGCGGCATCCAAGGCTTCCAGCCAGTGCCGTGCATGCATTGCGAGCATGCCCCGTGCGAGCCGGTGTGCCCGGTCGCGGCCTCGGTGCACGATCGCGAGGGCCTGAACGTCCAGGTCTATAACCGCTGCATCGGCACGCGCTTCTGCCAGTCGAACTGCCCGTACAAGGTGCGTCGCTTCAACTGGTTCGGCTACGCCGACGACGAGGAATACGCCAACCTCGGCGAGCCGCCGATCAAGGCGCAGCACAATCCCGACGTGACGGTGCGCGCGCGCGGCGTGATGGAGAAGTGCACCTATTGCGTCCAGCGCATCAGCCGCGCCCGGCGCGAGGCGGAAAAAGAAAATCGCACCATCAAGGATGGCGAGGTCGTCACCGCTTGCCAGGCCGCCTGCCCGACGCGCGCGATCAGCTTCGGCAATCTCAAGGATACCGGCGCGCATGTGAACGCGCTGCGCCAGCACAAGCAGCATTACGAGCTGCTCGGCCATCTCGGCACGCGGCCGCGCACGACCTATCTCGCGCGGCTGACCAATCCCAATCCCGATTTCGACGAGGCCAAATCATGAGCAGCCTCGCGCTCGATCGTGTCGAGACGCCGTCGCAGGATACGCGGCGTTGGGTGCTGGAGAACGGGCAAAGCGACGAGGCGGTGAACCGGATCGTCAGCGCACCGTTGCTGCAACGGCATAAATGGACTTGGCGCACGTGGTGGATCGCGTTCGCCGTCAGTGGCGCCATGACCGTGATGATGATCGTCTCGGCAAGCTGGCTGCTCATCCGCGGCGTCGGCGTCTGGGGCAACAACACGACTGTCGTGTGGGGCTTCGGCATCGCCAACTACGTGTGGTGGATCGGCATCGGCAATGCCGGCACGCTGATCTCGTCGATGCTTTTGTTGATGCGCCAGCATTGGCGCGCGTCGATCAACCGCTTCGCGGAAGCGATGACGTTGTTTGCGGCGTCGATCGCGGGACTTTTTCCCATCCTGCATCTCGGCCGCCCGCTCTACTTCTATTGGCTTACGCCCTATCCCAACACGATGCTGCTGTGGCCGCAGTGGCGCAGCGCGCTGATCTGGGATTTCTGGGCGATCCTGAGCTATCTGCTGTTCTCAATCGTCTTCTGGTATGTTGGGCTCATTCCCGATCTCGCCACGCTGCGTGACCGCGCGCGCAGCGCTTTGCCGCGCAAGATTTACGGCGCGTTCGCGCTCGGCTGGCGCGGCTCGGCGCGGCACTGGCACTTCTACGAGGTCTATCACAAGGCGATGGCGGCGCTCGCGGTGCCTCTGGTGGTCTCGCTGCACAGCGTGGTCGGGCTCGATTTCGCCGCGAGCCTGATGCCCGGCTGGGCGGAAACGATCTTCCCGCCCTATTTCGTCGTCGGCGCGATGTATTCGGGTTTTGCGATGGTCGTGGTGCTCGCGGCGCTGGTGCGCTGGGGCTTCCGCATGCAGCCGATCATCACGGTCAACCATTTCGACGTGATGGCCAAGGTCATGCTGATGGCGTCGATCGTCATGGGCCTCTCTTATGCAACCGAGTGGTTCGACGCCTGGTACGGCGGCGATCACGCCGAGCGTTCGATGCTCACCTTCATGTTCTCCGGCAGCTACTCGCCCATCTATTTCATCATGCTGTTTTGCAACGTGCTGGCGCCGCAGGCGTTCTGGCTCGCCGCCGCTCGCCGCAGCGTCGCCGCGGTATTCGTCATCGCGGTCATCATCAATGTCGGGATGTGGCTCGAGCGCCTTCTCATCATTCTCAATACGCTATCGCACACGCATCTGCCGAGCATGCGGCATCTGTTCTTTCCGACGATTTGGGATTGGACGCTGCTGTTCGGCTCGCTCGGATTTTTCGCCTTCATGTTCCTGATTTTCGTGCGTCTTGTGCCGAGCGTCTCGATGCACGAGGTCCGCCACATTCTGCATGAGGGCGAGCGACCATGATCGTTCTGCTTGCCGAATTTACCAGGCCTGAGGCGCTGATGCGGGCCGCGCGGCAGGCGCAGGATGCCGGCGACAAGGTGCTCGATGCATTTACGCCGTTTCCGATTGCCGGCATGGCGGAGCTTCTCGGCGCGCGCTCGACGCGATTGCGCGCTGTGATGTTCGCCGGCGGCATTGCGATCGCGCTCGGCGCGTTTGCCACCGAATATTTCAGCGCCATGCTCGACTACCCGATCAACAGCGGCGGGCGGCCGCTCAATTCATGGCCGGCGTTCATGATGTTTCCGTTCGCGATCGGCATTTTCGCAGCCGCCGTGAGCGGATTCATCGCGTTGATGGCCGAAACCGGGCTGCCGCGACTGCATCATCCGCTGTTCGCGGTCGAGGGATTCGAGCGCGCCAGCCAGAGCCGATTCTTGCTGGCAATCGCGGTCCTCCACTCGGAAACCGGCACGGCCGATGCGGAAAAAAGGCTGCGCAACGCCGGCGCCCTTTCGGTGCGGGAGGCCGAGCCATGAAACGGCTCTTTATCCTTGCACTGCTCGCGTTCGCGCTCGGCGGCTGCGGCGTCAGCATGACGCAACAAAACAAGTACGACACCGACGAGCCTTCCACACAATGGGCCGACGGCACTTCGGCCCGTCCCTTGCCGGAGCACGTGGTCGCGCAAGGCGACCTTGAACGCGAACAGGCCGAAAAAAATCCACCGCCGGCGACGCCGGAGCTGCTCGCACGCGGCCGCGAGCGCTTCGAGATTTATTGCTCGCCGTGCCATGGGCTTGGCGGCGATGGCGACGGCATTATTGTGCATCACGGCTTTCCCGCGCCGCCGTCTTATCATTTGCCCCGGCTGATGAGCGCGCCGCCCTCGCATTTTTACGACGTGATCACGCATGGCTACGGCGCCATGTACTCCTACGCCGCGCGTGTCGAGCCGCGCGACCGCTGGGCCATCGTCGCCTATATCCGCGCGCTGCAATTGCAGCGGCACGCCACATTGGCGCTTGCGCCGCAAGCGAGCGGCAAACTGCCATGAGCAATCTTCGCATCCATGTTCTTCTACTGGTCGCGATCGTGGCGGCCATTGCCTTGCTTGTGTTCGCGTGGCAAGCGCCACGCATCGCCGCCGCCGGATGGTTGATCGCCCTGGTCTATGTGAGCGCGTTTCCGCTCGGCAGCCTGGTTCTGCTGATGATCCACCGCCTGACCGGCGGCTGCTGGGGCGAAAGCCTTGCGCCAATTCTTGAGCCGGTGGCTCTGGGCACGCCGCTGCTCGTCATTTTCCTCTTGCTGCTATTGCCCGGCGTGTCCCTCGTTTATCCCTGGGCGCAGGCGCCGCACGATGTCGGCGCGATCTATCTCAACTTTCCCTCATTCACCGCGCGCGCGTTGATTGCACTCATCGGCCTGAGCATTTTTGCAATTTGGTTGGCGTTGCGGCGCGATGCCGGTTCGTTGGCGGCGGCAGTCGGCCTGTTGTTTTACGCGATCGTCATCAGCCTCATTCCGCGCGACTGGCTCCTGTCGACGGAGCCGCCGTTCGCCTCGACTTCGTTCGGGGCAAGTATCGCAGTGACGCAAATGATGGCAGCGCTGTCCCTAGCTGCGGTCCTCAATCCGGGCCGGATCGAGCGACGCGGCCTTCCCGATCTCGGCGGCTTGCTGCTCGCGCTCACGCTTGCCATCACCTACATCGACTTCATGGCCGTGCTGGTGATCTGGTACGGCGACCTGCCGCACAAGGTGTTCTGGTTCGTCGAGCGCATCAAGGAACCGTGGCGGGCGCTGGCCGTGGCGACTTTCATACTCGCCTCATTTTTGCCGGTCGTGCTGCTGCTGTTCGCGCGCGTGCGCGCGAGCCGCCGCTGGCTGCGTGTGGTCGGCACGCTCATCCTCATCGGACTTGCGCTTTACGACATTTGGCTGCTGGCGCCCGCGTTCGATGCGGCGTCGATTGCGTCCGCGGCGCTGGCGTTGGCTGTCATGACGAGCCTCACCGGCGCTTACATCGTCTCCGGCTGGCACGAGGCGCTTGCGCGTTATTGGAGGCCATCCGATGGCCGTTGAGCACGACAGCCATGACAAACTGGAGTCGCCCGCACTGTCGGCGCGGCCCTTTGCGCTCGGCGCGGTTTTTCTGCTCAGCTTCGTTATCGTTGCGATGGTCGGGCTTTGGCTTGTGTTCCTGCCCAATTCAAGCCGCCATTTCCACCTGCCGTCGGAACCGCAATCGGGCCCGAAACTGCAAGCCGATCCGTCCGTCGAACGCGACCGCGTGCTCGCGGAGCAACGCAAGCGGCTCGATGGCTACCAGTGGATCGACCGCAAGGACGGTGTGTTCTCGATTCCCATCGACCGCGCCATAGCGATCATCGCCGGCAAAGGCGCGAACGCTTATGCACCGATCATTCCGCCTGCCGGCAACCAGCAGCAAGGCGATGTGCGATGAAGCGGCTGGCGCTCATATTCTGCACGCTCATCGGCGCATGCGCCGCCGCGCAGGCCGGATTTTCGCGAGCCGAACTCGATAAAGTTTCCGCCAATCCCGCGCCGAACGCGCAGCTTCCGCTTTCAACCGGGTTCATGGATGAAACCGGCAAGCGGCTGACTTTGTCTGAAGCGATCGGTGCACGGCCGGCCATTCTCATCTTCGCAGATTACACCTGCACGAACTTGTGCGGACCGGTGCTGACTTTCGCCGCCGGCGGGCTGGAGAAGACGAAACTTGTGCCCGGCCGTGACTTTCATCTCGTCGTGATCGGCTTGGATCCAAAAGATAGCCTCGCCGAAGCGAAAGCAATGAAGGCGTCACGCCTCGGCGGCGATACCGCGCTCGCCCGTGCGACAGTCCTTCTCACCGGCACCGCCCGTTCGATCCATGAAGTTACAGCAGCGGCTGGATATCACTTCGCCTATGACGCCGAGCACGATCAATTCGCGCATCCGGCCGCCGCCTATGTTGTGAGCGCGCAAGGCCGCATCACGCGCGTGCTGTCCGGCCTCGGGCTGACCGGCCGTGACTTGCGGCTGGCGCTGGTCGACGCCGGCAACGGCCACGTCGGCAGCTTCGCCGACCGCGTGCGCCTGCTTTGCTACGGCTTCGATCCCAAGCTCGGCATTTACACCGAAACGATTACGCGGTGGCTCACGGCCGCTTGCATCGCGACCGTTATTGCGCTCGCCGGCACAATTCTGCTGCTGGGATTCAAAACGCGCGGGAGCGCCGCGTCATGAATCCGTTCAGGTTCGTGTCGGATGTGTCGCATGAGGCGATCGTGGTGGACCGGCTGTTCTTCCTTCTTGTCGGCATTTCCGTCCTGATCGCAGGCCTTGTCACCGCGCTCGTGGTCATCTTCGGCGTTCGTTATCGCAAGGACTCTCCCGCGCCACGCCGCGCTTTGCCTCAAATGCTAAAGAACGAAGTCGAAATCGGCTGGATCAGCGCAACCGCTTTCCTGTTCTTCTTCATCTTTTGGTGGGCGGCGGCCGGCGAACTTTCGGCACTCACCGCACCGAAAAACGCGCTCGATATCCACATCGTCGCCAAGCAATGGATGTGGCACGCGCAGCAACCGAACGGCATCCGCGAGATCAATGAAATCCATGCGCCGATCAACACGCCGGTGCGGCTCGTGATGACGTCGCAGGACGTCATACACAGCATGTTCCTGCCCGCGCTGCGCATCAAGCAGGACGTGCTGCCCGGCCGCTACACCTATCTTTGGTTCAACGCGCAGAAGGCCGGCACCTATCATCTGCTGTGCGCGGAATTCTGCGGCACCGAGCATTCGCGCATGACGGGCCGCATCGTGCTGATGACGCAGCCCGAGTACTCGCGCTGGACGGAAACGGAAGCGCCGACGCACGGGCTTGCCGCGCAAGGCGAAACGTTGTTCCGCTCGCTCGGTTGCTCCGGCTGCCACGGACCGAATGCGAGCGTGCACGCTCCCGATCTCGACCATCTCTATGGCCACCGCGTGCAACTCAGCGACGGCCGCGTGGTCACGGCCGACGAGGCCTATCTGCGCGATTCGATCCTGCAGCCGCGGCGCGACATCGTCGCCGGATATAAGCCGCTGATGCCGAGCTTCCGCGGCATCGTCAGCGAGGACGATATCGTCCGCCTCATCGCTTACCTGAAATCGCTCTCGACGAAAAACGTGCTGAACCAGCAAGGCGAACGCCAATGACCGATATCACAGTCGATCGTCTGCCTGAGACGAAGATCGGCGAGTCCTATCTGGACGAAGGTCACAGCCTTGCGTCCTGGCTCACCACCACCGATCACAAGCGCATCGGCATTCTTTATGCGTTGTCAATCACGGCATTTTTCTTCATCGGCGGCGCGGCAATCGGCCTTGTGCGGCTCGAATTGCTGGAGCCGCACGGCCTTTTCCTTACCGATGAAGAGTACAATCGCCTGTTCACGCTGCACGGCATCATCATGGTGTGGTTCTTCCTGGTGCCGTCGATCCCGACGACGTTCGGCAACTTCCTGCTGCCGATGATGATCGGCGCAAAGGACGTGGCGTTTCCGCGCCTCAATTTGATGTCTTGGTACCTGTTCGTGATCGGCGCAACGTTCACGATCATCACGATCATCGCGGGCGGCGTCGATACCGGATGGACGTTCTACACGCCGCTTTCGACTCTCTATGCCAACGGCAACGTGATCGCCGCGGCGGCGGGCGTGTTCGTCGTCGGTTTTTCGTCGATCGCGACCGGCATCAATTTCATCGCCACCACGCATATGCTGCGCGCGCCGGGAATGACCTGGACGCGGCTTCCGCTTTTCGTCTGGGCGATTTACGCGACCAGCGTGGTGATGATCCTGGCGACGCCGGTGCTCGCCATGTCGCTGCTGCTGGTCTCGGTCGAGCGCTGGTTCGGCGTACCGATCTTCAACCCGAACAATGGCGGCGACCCGCTTCTTTTCCAGCACCTGTTCTGGTTCTACAGCCACCCGGCCGTTTACATCATGATCCTGCCGGCGATGGGCGTGATCTCGGAGGTGTTCGCCTGCTTCGCGC
Source organism: Pseudolabrys sp. (assembly GCA_025929185.1). GTDB lineage: Bacteria > Pseudomonadota > Alphaproteobacteria > Rhizobiales > Xanthobacteraceae > Pseudolabrys. The sequence continues at coordinate 2,258 of JAICMO010000031.1, read as the reverse complement.
GGCGCAAGGTGTTCGGCTACACCGCGATGGTCTATTCGCTGATGAGCATCGCGGTTATCGGCTTCATGGTCTGGGGCCATCATATGTTCGTCGCCGGCCAGTCGCCTTATGCGAATCTTGTCTTCTCATTTCTTTCCTTCGTCGTCGCCGTTCCGTCCGCGATCAAGGTCTTCAACTGGGTGGCGACGCTCTATGGCGGACAAATCGTTTTCAAGGCGCCGATGCTGTACGCGATGGGCTTTCTCGGCCTGTTCACGGTCGGCGGCCTAACCGGATTGTTTCTTGCCTCTGTGCCGATCGACATCCACGTGACCGACACTTATTTTGTCGTCGCACATTTCCATTTCATCATGGTCGGCGGCTCGGTGTCGGCGTTTTTCGCCGCGCTGCACTTCTGGTGGCCGAAGATCACCGGACGGCTTTATCCGGACTATTGGGCGCGCTTCGGCGCGATCACCATGTTTCTCGGATTCAACGCGACCTTCCTGCCGCAATTCGTCATGGGTTACGAAGGCATGCCGCGCCGCTATCACGTCTATCCGGAACAATTCCAGGTTTATCACGTGATCTCGACCGCCGGCACCGTGCTGCTCGCGGTCGCTTATATCTTGCCGCTGCTCTATCTCGGCTGGTCGCTGCTCTACGGCAATCGTGCCGACCGCAACCCGTGGCACGCCGCCGGACTCGAGTGGGAAACGCTTTCGCCGCCGCCGAAGGAAAATTTCGAAAGGACGCCGACCGTCACCAGCGGGCCCTATAGCTATGGCGAGGACGCCGAACCGCAGGCGCACACGGCATGAGCGACGCCCCTGCTCTGTTGCACGAGCCCTGGCCGAGCGTCGAACGGCAGCGCGAAGGCGTGTCCTTCGGCCTTTGGCTTTTCATCGCCACCGAAATTCTTTTCTTCAGCGGACTGTTCCTCGGCTACACGCTCTATCGCAATCTTTATCCCGACGCGTTCAAGATCGCGGCGCGCGAAACCGAAGTGTTCTTCGGCACGCTGAATACCGCCATTCTGATGACCAGCAGCTTGACGATGGCGGTTGCCGCGCGCGGCGCGACGCGCGGCTTTCGCAAGATGACTCTATGGTGCCTCGCCGTGACGATCACGCTCGGCTGCACGTTCCTGCTGTGCAAAGGCCTCGAATATCACGACGACATCGACAACCGGCTGGTGCCGGGCCCTGACTTCAAGTTGAAGCCGCCGGAAACGCAGATTTTCTGGGCGTTCTATTGGGTGATGACGGGCATCCACGCCGTTCACGTCACCGTCGGAATCGGCGTCGTTACCACTGTGACGTTGCTGATTTATCGGCGACGGATTCCGCTCGCGACGGCGGCGGTCGAAGCGATGGCGCTCTACTGGCACCTCGTCGACGTCATTTGGATTTTCCTGCTGCCGCTCCTTTATCTGATGGGACGCTCATGAGCAGCACCGACAGCACGCAAAGCAGGCGGCAGGAAGCGTTTCAGCTTTGGAAGCTGCCGGTTGCGATCTGGGCCGCGCTGCTGATCCTGCTCGCGATCACGGTCGGATCCGCCTACATCCCGCTCGGCACTTTCAACATCGCAATCAATCTGGCCGTGGCCTGCATTAAAGCGACACTCATTGCGCTGTTCTTTATGAAACTAAGCCGGTCGAGTTCGCTCCTGCGGCTAGCCGCGGTTGCCGGCCTTTTCTGGTTCATTCTGATGTTCCTTCTGACCGGCGGCGATTATCTTACGCGCTAAGTGTCTCACGCAGCGCTGTGCCGATTTATTGCGGCGGAAGTTCCCACTGCGAACGATTTTTTGCGCGTTGAGCAGCGCGCGTCGCGCCACTCGATAATTCCTCCAATGAAAAGGAACAACCGCAAACGGTGCAACGTTCATCAGAACATGCGCGGTGCCGGCGAGCACCGCCGCTTTCTGCAAAATTCGAAAGAGCATTCCCATGACGCCTCCCAAAACCGAGACACGATCGGGGTGGAGCCGGCGGAACTTTCTCGCAACCACGATGGTCTCCGGCATGAGCTTGACACTTCTGGAACGTTCCCGCGCCGAGTCGGCGCCCACTCCTGCTACCGATCCACGTGGTCCTTACAAGATCGAATTGCGCGTGAACGGACAGCGCCACCAGTTGGCGCTCGATGTTCGCATCACGTTGCTCGATGCCTTGCGCGAGCACATGGGACTGACCGGCAGCAAGAAAGGCTGCGACCACGGTCAATGCGGCGCGTGCACCGTGCTGATCGACGGCAAGCGCGCGCTGTCGTGCC
>JAICMO010000245.1 GCA_025929185.1 Pseudolabrys sp. | reverse complement strand
GCTCGTCGGCGGCACCCTGTTCGTCCGCAAGCCGCTCGCGCGCATCGACAAGCCTCCCGAGGTCAATCCCTCGCATCGACGACCCGACCCCAACCAACTCGAGTTCTGCTATGCCTGAACTTCCCCGGACAGCCCTGCGCGCAAGCGGGAATCCAGAACTGCCCCGATCGCAAAAGTCCATAGCACTGGGCCCCGCTTCCGCGGGGACGAGCGGCTATGTGGTGGCTGTTGCTTCGAGGCCGGCCGCTTTCAGCGCCGCTTTTTGCCGCCCCGCGACCTTGGCGACGGAAAAATCCTCAATCGCCTCATTGAACAGCCGGTGGAAATTGAGCTCCGCCGCGAGGTGCAGGAACACGGCGCCCAGGCCGACGGCGGCGCGGTCCATGAACACGAATTCGCGCGGCACCGTCACCGGGCCTTTCGTTTTCAGCGCCTGATGCACGCGGAAGGCCTCGCGCCGGCCGTATTCGGAGGGCTTCACGCCGTCGGCGATGGTGCGCACGCGGTCGTCGAGCAGCGGGCCGTAGATGAAGCGCGCCCAGATGTTGAGCGCATCGATCAGCTCGCGGCTGAGCCGCTTGAAACCCCAGGTCTCGTAGGCGTGCACGACGAGGTCGTCGTCGCCACGCTCGAGCCCGCGATAAAGATCGACCACGCCGCCGACGAAGCTCGGCGGGAAGATGCGGATGCAGCCGTAGTCGAGCAAGTTAATGCCGGCCGGCTTTTTCTTCTCGTCGAAGACCGTGTAGTTGCCGAGATGCGGGTCGCCGTGGATGACGCCGAAGCGGCTGAACGGAAACCACCAGGCGGCAAACATCGCCGTGCCGAGCCTGTTGCGCACGCCGAGCACGTCGTCCTTGTGCGCGAGCAGCTTGCGGCCTTCGAGCCAGTCGAGCGTGAGCAGGCGGCCGGTCGATAATTCCGGCCAGATCTCGGGCACGCGGATCGCCTCGTGATCTTTCAGCATCGCGCGGTAGAGCGCGACGTGCTTCGCTTCGCGATGGTAGTCGAGCTCCTCGCGCAAACGCGCGCCGATCTCTTTCGCAATCTCGGTCGTGTCGATGGCCGTGTCGAAACGGCGGCGGATGGCGAACAGCAGTTGCAGTTGCCTGAGATCGGCTTCGACCGCCGACTGCATGTCGGGATATTGCAGCTTGCAGGCCAACGCCTTGCCGTCGAGCGATTGCGCGCGGTGCACTTGCCCGAGCGACGCGGCGGCGGCTGGGTGATGCTCGAAGCTTGCAAACTTTTTTTGCCAGTCCGCGCCAAGCTCGGCGGTCATGCGCCGCTTGACGAAGGCCCACCCCATCGGCGGCGCCTGGCTTTGCAGCTTGATGAGCTCGTTGGCGTATTCCGGCGGCAGCGCGTCGGGAATGGTGGCGAGCAGCTGCGCCACCTTCATGATCGGGCCTTTCAAGCCGCCGAGCGCCGCCGCAAGCTCGAGCGCGTTGGCGGCGCGGTCGAGTCCGAAGCCGAAAAAACGCGCGCCGGCCATGCGCGCGGCAATGCCGCCGACGTTGGCGCCGACGCGCGCGTAGCGCCGCGCGCGGGCGGAGAAGCGGTTTTTTTCGGGGTCGGCCATGTCTGCTTTCAGCCTTGCTGACAGATAGGCATGTCAGGGCGCAATACTAGGCGCGTCGAGCGGAACGCAATTGTCCGCAAGCCATTGCGCAAGCAACTCCTCTGTAATCTCACCGGCAGCGAGACCGAGAATCATTGCGGTCGCGGTCTCTTGCGGCGCGCCAAGATCCAAGCCATTCAATCCAAGGAAAACGATCATGGACGCAAGCGCAGTTCGTTTGTTGCCGTCGATGAATGGGTGATTGCGGGCAATCCCAAATCCGTACGCGGCGGCGAGTGCGGTTATCGAGCTTTCGCCGTAAGCGAATTTGTTGAGCGGTCGGGCCAGAGCGGACTCAAGCAGGCCGCGATCGCGGATTCCGTCGGCGCCGCCGAACAGCGCCAGTTGCTCGGCATGGAAATCCAAAACGATGTCGATGTCGAGCCAGTCAGGCTCGTTTCTCATTCGGCGAGCGCTTTATAGGTGTCGGCGTATTTGCGGAAGGACCGCCGCGCCAATTCCATCGCTTTTGTATGTTTCGGATCGTACGGAGTAAGCTTGATACCGCGCTCCGTCTGCTCGACAACGTGAAGCTTGTCGCCTTCTTTGAGTTTTAGCCGCGCTAACAACTCTTTCGGGAAAATGAGCCCAAGTGAATTGCCGATCTTCTTGATTTGCAGAAGATAGCCTTCGGGATCGAGATTGCGCGGCTTTTCATTCATGAAGTAGGCTCCGGTAATACAATTGTATAACCAAATTATACATTCGTAAAACAAATGCAAGCTCTGAAAACCTGGAGCTATTTCACCGAATCCAGCGCCTCCAATTCCCCGATCAAATTCGCCACCACGCTCAGTCCCCCGTCCCAGAACTTCGGATCGCGCGCGTCGAGGCCGAAGGGCGCGAGCATTTCGGAATGGTGCTTGGTGCCGCCGGCGGAGAGCATCTCGAGATAGCGCTCGGCAAAGCCGGAGGCCGATTTCTCGTAGACCGCATAGAGCGAGTTCACCAGGCAATCGCCGAATGCGTAGGCGTAAACGTAGAACGGCGAATGGATGAAGTGCGGGATGTAAGTCCAGAACGTCTCGTAGCCGTCCTTCAATTCGATCGCAGGCCCGAGACTCTCGCTCTGCACCGACATCCACAATTCGCAAATCTTGTCTGAGGTGAGTTCGCCGTTGCGGCGCTCCAGATGCACCTTGCGTTCGAACGTGTAGAACGCGATCTGCCGCACCACCGTGTTGATCATGTCCTCGACTTTTGCGGCAAGCATCGCCTTGCGCTGTTTCTTGTCGGCGGTCTGCGCGAGCAATTTGCGGAAGGTGAGCATCTCGCCGAACACGCTCGCGGTTTCGGCAAGCGTCAGCGGCGTCGGCGCCATCAGCGGGCCGTTAGGCGCGGCGAGCACCTGATGCACGCCGTGGCCGAGCTCGTGCGCGAGCGTCATCACGTCGCGCGGCTTGCCCTGATAGTTGAGCATCACATACGGATGCGCGGACGGCACGGTCGGATGCGCGAAGGCGCCGGGCTGCTTGCCCAGCCGCACCGGCGCATCGATCCAGCTGCGCTCGAAAAAACGGTCAGCGATGTCCGCCATTTTCGGCGAGAACGCGCCATACGCGGTGAGCACCGTCGCGCGCGCGTCCGTCCACGGGATCGTGCGCTGCGCGACTTTCGGCAGCGGCGCGTTGCGGTCCCAGTGCGGCAGCTTCTTCTTGCCGAACCATTTTGCCTTCAGCGCATAATAGCGGTGCGAGAGCTTCGGATAGGCGGCGCGCACAGCCGAAACCAGCGCTTCCACCACTTC
>JAICMO010000108.1 GCA_025929185.1 Pseudolabrys sp. | reverse complement strand
TTCTTTGCGGCGCTCATGGTCGCTTTCGGGACGCTGCTTTCCTCCTTCTGGATATTGTCTACGAATTCCTGGATGCAGACGCCGCAGGGCTACAAAATCGTCAACGGACGTTTCGAGCCGGTCGACTGGTTTGCCATTATTTTCAATCCGTCGTTTCCCTATCGACTGACGCACAATGTCACCGCCTTCTACATCACGACAGCCTTTGTCGTGATGGGCGTCGGAGCGTGGCTCCTGCGCCGCCAGCGTGCGGTCGAAGACTCGCGCATGATGATCCGCATGGCGCTCGATCTTTTAATTATCATCGTGCCGTTGCAGATTTTCCTCGGCGACCAGCACGGGCTGAATACGCTCGAGTATCAGCCGGCCAAGCTGGCCGCGATCGAGGGTCTTTACGATACCGAGAAGCCGGCGGCGCTGACACTGTTCGGCATTCCGGACGACAAGAATGCCGTGATGCGCGACCGCATCCAAATTCCCGATCTCGGCAGTCTCATCCTGACCCATTCATGGAACGGCGAAGTGAAGGGACTGAAGGAATGGCCGCCCGATGAGCGGCCGCCCGTCGGCGCCCCGTTCTTCGCTTTCCGCGTGATGGTCGGCATCGGCTTTATCATGTTGTTTGTGGCCATCGTCGGACAGGTTTTACGATGGCGCGACCGTCTTTGGGATTCGGTTTGGTTTCTGCGATTATGCCAATGGGTGGCGCCGCTCGGATTCGTTGCGGTGGTCGCGGGCTGGACGACGACCGAAGTGGGCCGCCAGCCGTGGACGGTTTACGGATTGCTGCGCACCGCCGACTCTGTTTCACCGTCGCTGACCGGCGCCGATGTGGCGATCTCGCTGGCGTTCTATATCGTCGTGTACTTGATCATGTTTCCGACAGGCATCGCGTTCATGGCCGGTCTGGTGCGGCGCGGACCGCAGCAAGAAGCCGAGCCCGAGCGCGTCGAAAGCGGTCGGCCGAACCGGCCCTTCGAAAACGCCGCGCGCGTCATGCCGGACACCGATTGAGGAGCAACGCCGTGGTGCTCGATCTGGTGCCGCTGTGGACCGCCCTGCTCGCGCTGGCGGTGTTTTATTATGTCGTGTTCGACGGCTTCGATCTCGGAGTCGGCATGCTGTATGGCTTCGCGCCGGACGATGATGCGCGAAGCGTCGTCATGAACTCGATTGCTCCGATCTGGGACGGCAACGAGACCTGGCTGGTCTTCGGCGGCCTTGGCCTGCTCGCCGCGTTTCCCCTTGCCTTTGCGATCATCATTCCGGCGGTTTACTTCCCGATCCTCGTCATGTTGCTGGCGCTCGTCTTTCGTGGCGTTGCCTTTGAATTCCGCTTCAAGCATCGGGGCCTGCGCCGCTTCTGGGACCGCGCCTTTGCCGGCGGCTCGACATTGGCGACTTTTGCGCAAGGCGTCGTGCTCGGAAGCTTCATTCAGGGGTTTAAGGTCGACGGGCGGCATTTTACGGGCACGTCCTTCGATTGGGTCACACCGTTTGCGCTGCTGACGGGCGTTGCCCTCATCTTCGGTTATGCCCTGCTCGGCGCGGGTTGGCTGGTGTTGAAGACCGAAGGCACCTTGCAGGACTGGGCGCGCCGCAGCGGGCGCGTGTGCCTGATCGGGGTGCTGATCGCAATCCTCGCGGTGAGCATCTGGACGCCGATTGCCAACACCGAAATCGCACGCCGATGGTTCACGTGGCCGAACATCGCATTTCTTTCGCCCGTCCCGATCATTACGGCAGCGATTGCCGTCGGCGAATGGTACGCGCTCGAGCGGCGGCACGAATTGACGCCGTTCCTCGGCGCCATCGGCCTTTTCCTGATGTCGTTCATCGGCATTGCGATCAGTCTGTGGCCGATGATCGTGCCCTACCATTATTCATTGTGGCAGGCGGCATCGTCCGAGAGCACCCAAGCATTCCTGCTGATCGGCACGCTCTTCCTTTTGCCGGTCATCCTGATGTACACCGCCTGGTCCTATTGGGTATTTCGGGGGAAGGTGCGGGCCGATGTCGGCTATCACTGACGACCATCGATAAGCAAAGTCATGGCGAAGCGGGTGTCCGAAAAGATCAAGTTGAAGCGGGCGTATGAGAAGCCATCACGTGCGGACGGCACGCGTATCCTCGTCGACCGGCTCTGGCCGCGCGGCCTGAAGAAGGAAGCCGCCCAGATCGACCGTTGGCTCAAAGAAATCGCGCCCAGCACGGCGCTGCGAAAGTGGTTCGGGCACGATCCCGAACGCTGGAGCGAATTTCGCCGCCGCTACAAGACCGAGCTTCGCCGGCACGGCGAGGAACTCAGGGAGATCCGCAAGCTCGCGCGCGAAGGCCCGGTCACTCTCATCTATTCCACGCATGACGAGCAGCACAACAACGCGGTCGTGATCCGCGCGGCGCTGCTGGCGCGGAGTTAAGCGGACTTCGCCATCTGGGCGCCGTCGATTGCCGCAAGGTCCGGGATTTGGCCGACGCCAAACGCGCCGGCCGTATGTTTCGCGAAGATCTCGTTTATCTCTCGCGCGGGCCTCGCCCGACTGAACAGGTATCCCTGCATTTCCGTGCACCCGACCGCCTGCAAGGTTTCAAGCTGTTGCTTGGTCTCCACGCCTTCCGCGGTAGATGTCATGTTGAGACACTTGGCCAAATTGGCGACGGCGTTCACGATCGCGAGCGGCTCCGTTCCATTTGCAAGGTCCTGCACAAAGGATTTGTCGATCTTGATTTTGTCGAACGGGAAGCTGCGCAGATAGCTGAGCGACGAATAGCCGGTGCCGAAATCGTCCAAGGCGATCTGCACGCCGAGCTTTTGCAGCTCATGCAGCGTCGCCAGCGTCGAGAACGTATTTTGCAAAAGGACGGTTTCGGTAATCTCGAGCTGGAGCTTGGATGGAGGCAGGCCCGATTCGGTGAGCGACGTGGTCACCATGCTCAACAAATTGCGGCTGTTAAGCTGAGCTGCGGATAAATTCACGGCGACCTTGACGTGGCCGGGCCAGTTGATCGCCTCGGCACATGCCGTCCTCAACACCCATTCACCGAGCGGAACGATGAGGCCCGTCTCCTCGGCTACCGGAATAAAGTCGGCAGGCGAGGTCACGCCGCGTTTGGGATGATTCCAGCGCAGCAGCGCCTCGAACGCCGTGATTTCATTCTTTTGCAGGTTGACGAGCGGCTGATAGTACAGCTCGAATTCCTTGCTTGCGATGGCGTGGCGCAGGTCCATCTCGAGCTCGCGGCGCGCTTTCATGCGCGTATCCATTTCCGGCTCGAAGAAGCGGAACGTGCCGCGGCCGTCGGCCTTGGCGCCGTACAAGGCCATGTCGGCGTTCTTCAACAATTGGTCCGGCTCGGTGCCATCGAAAGGAGCAACCGAAATGCCGATGCTGATGTCGGTGACGATCTGATGACCGTCGATTTGATAGGGCTTGATAATCGACTCACGAATGCGACGTGCGAGCACCGCCGCATCGCCCGGCTCCTGCATCTGCGTCATGATGATGGCGAACTCGTCGCCGCCCAAGCGGGCGACCGTGTCCGGCTCACGCGTGCAGCCGCGCAGGCGGCCGGCAACAAGCTTGAGCAAGTCATCTCCGATCGGGTGGCCCAGCGCGTCGTTGATGCCCTTGAACTGGTCGAGATCGAGGCAGAGGACGGCGAGGCATTCGCCACGCTTGACGCGCTTCACTTCATGCTCGAGGCGGTCGCGCAGCAGCACCCGGTTGGGAAGGTCCGTCAGCGCGTCGTGCCGCGCCATATGGGCGATCCGTTCTTCAGAGCGGAGGCGTTCGGTGACATCTTCGTGGGTGGCGATCCATCCGCCAGCGGCGAGCGGCTTGCTCTCGATCAAAAATGAGCGGCCATCGGGTAACGTAACCGTCGTGCTGTAGGTACGCCCTTCGGCCATCGCCTCAATCAGCTTGAGGATATAATCGTCGGCGTCCCCCGAGAACGTCCCCGCCTCGATACGTTGACCAAGAAGATCGCGAAGCAGGCATCCGGGACGCGCAGCTTCACTCGATAGACGATACATTTCAACGTAGCGATGATTGCAGAACACCAGGCGCGTTTCGGAATCGAACATCAAAACGCCTTGCGACATATTGTTGAGGACGGTTTGCAGCAGTTGCTCGTCCTTCCTGGATATCTTCGGAAACGGCAAAACGTCCGTCGCTGACGATTGGTGCCCGATCATTTGATGCTCCCAATGGACCGGACGCCTTAATAGGATTGGTTTGTGTGAAACTATTCAATCAAACGAAGCGGCTTTAATTAAAACGCGACGCTAGTTTGCGGCCCTTTCACACGTGCCGTTAACCGCGCCGTCGCGCGCATCCGAGCACCGCCGAGCAGCGCGGTTTATCAGTTATTCCAGCCGCCAGGCTGATAATCGGCGCGATCTTAATTCAAATCGCAGCGGCGACGGCGCGAAATCCTTTACGCAAAATGTTTGCCCTGTGGCGCAAAACACCTGATGCGCATGCCGCCGGATACTGCGCTGTGTCCCGCCGCTCAGTGCTCGAAGTGGAAATGCACGGTGCATTGTCCGTCTTGAATGGATGAGCGGACGCGATCGGCGTTTCGCCTCAGCATAAAACCTGCGAGCAGGCGCGCCCCGTCTTCGCTGTCGCGAATCTGCTCGACGGAAGGGCGCTCTTCCGGAAAGTCTATGCGCTCGCCTGGATAAGCGACATTAATATCAAAATTGAATTCGTCGAAGCTCGCGCGCACCGACATTGTCCCGCTGTGCCAGCAGTTTTCGGCGATCGCATCGATCAATTGAACAACACCAAACGAGGCGCGCTTCGCCACGTCGGGACGGGCGCCCCAGGTCGCACTTTGGCGCGTGAAGAAGTCTTCTATTTTCTGTGCGCTGATCTGATCGCGTTCGATTTGCAATGTAGCGGTTTTGCGCACGCCGATACGAAAGATCAGATTGAGCACCAGCGCCACGATTGTGGCCGATACCAGCGACGAGGCAAAAACGTTGGCGATCCAGCTCGGCAACAGCTTCGCGGTTTGAGGAAAGACGTCTATCGTCAGGCCCGCCAGGATGCCGAGCCCGAGCACGAGCGTGCGCCGCGCGTCGAGCATTCTCGACATCATCACCTGCAAGCCATTGATCATGATAAAGGTAGCTGCAAAAACCAGGGCCGGGACGACGACCGCGCGCGGCGTGACCGCCAGCACCGCCGTGATCTTCGGGCAGAAGCCCAACAGGAAAAATATTCCGGCGGCAGCCATCGCGATGTTGCGGCTGGCAACGCCGGTGGCGGCCGCAAGGCCCGCGCTCGGCGTCGACGTATTTGTCCCCACGCCGCCGGCCAGGCCTGCGAGCATCGTCGCCATTCCATCTGCCAGCACACCGCGGGTGACGGAGCGCATGTCGGGCCTGACCCAATTCGCGTCGTTCATCTTCTGACAGATTGTGATTGTGCCGGCGGCTTTCATCGCCGCAGCCACGCTCGCGATGGCAAATGGCGCGACAAGCGTCGCATCGAACGACCAACTGAGATAGTCGAAACGAGGGAAGCCGAGCCAGGTCGCATCGAACACCGGCGCGAGCCGCGCCGAGGTCAGGAGACCGACCGGGATTGCCGCCAAATAACCGATGACGAGCCCGATAAGTGCGCAGAGCATGCGGGCCATGCCTTTGCCCCAAATATTGAGCGCCGTCATACTGCCGAGTGTAATCGCCGCGACGATCCATTCCGGCGAGGTGACGGGAGCCGCCGAGGGACCGAGCAGCGTGCGAAGGCCGGCGAGGCCGGCAGAGGAGCCAATGACCAATATCACCAGCCCGGACACTTCAACAGGAAGGTAGGTTCGCAATCGGTTCAACAGCGGCGAGATCGCAGCTTCAACCGCGCCGGCAAAGATCGTCATGCCGAACACCAGCGGCAACCCGCCCAAGCGCGCCGCCAGCAGCGATGGAGCGAAGTAGGTTGCCGTGAAGGTCGAAGGCAACATGAAGCCGGAGCCGATCGGGCCCAACCGAAGCACCTGAATAATCGTTCCGGCTGCAAGCACAATCATTCCGAGGGAGAGCATTCCCTCAATAACCGTGACCGGCACCCCTACGGCACGGCACACCAGCAACGGATAAACAAGATTGATCGCGATCAATCCGACGTGCTGCACGCCGTTCGACAGTGCGATTACAGGCTTCGGCCAGTCATCGGCATTGTATAGGAGACTAGCGGGCTTCTTGGCGTCCGATGCGAGGATCGGCTCAACATAAGCGCGCCGAAGAAAACGGACGATGGGACTACGGCTTTGCCGCTGCTGCGGTGCCATGCCGCCACCGTTGTCTCCTTCGTCGGGTAAGCGGGAGCCTAGGGGCTTTCCGATTACGGCGTCGCTCATTGCACACTCGCGATGCCGTCTTCCCGCGTCGGATAGATCAGAAACAGATCGCCAAAAGCGCCAATGTCAAAGAGTCGCTTAACCTCGCCCGCAATCCCACACAGCGCGAGCTTTCCGTTCTTTTCTTCGGTCGACTTGTTTGCGATCAACAGTTGTCGAAAACCCGCACTGCTGATGTAGCTGATGCTCTTGAGATCGATCACAAGCCGATGCCGGCCGGTGTTCAGCAGGCTGGCGAGGCGGTCGCCGAATTCCTTGGCAGTCGCGCTGTCAATCCGTCCCCTCGGCTCGACAATCGTTACATTACCCGCCTCTTGTTCGATGACGTCCATTACGTTCCCCACGTGCAACTCACACAATACGCTTGCGCATCACGAGGCGGTTGAGCTCGCCTTCCCGGAAGTATTTCACGTCGTCCATGAGATTTCTGATGAAGTGGATGCCGAAGCCTCGGTCGCGGTCGCGCGAAGCCAGATCAAGCCCTGGCGCGGACAGCGGATCGAAGGGCCGGCCGTCATCCTCCACCGTCGCTGCCACGGCGTCGGGCTCGTACGCGAGCTGAACGAAGATCGAGTGCCTGTGCTGATCGTTATAGGCGTATTTGATGATGTTGCTGAGAGCTTCATCAAGCGAAACGCTCAGCGCCACCAGCAATTGATTAGACAAATTGTGCGTCGCACAAAATTGGCTGACCAAGTCGGCCACCGATCCGACTTCAGAGATCTGGTTTAGAATTCGTGTTTCGACCCGATAGGCGTCCACGGCCGCTGTCCAGCGATTACGGAGCGGTTATAGCTGACCGCAAATTCGCTGTAGTAGAGAGTGAAACTGGTCTGGAATCAATCGGATAAATCGTGCACACGGCACACAGGCGTACGAACCAGCGCTTCGTTGGGCGGACTTGAATGGGCTCCAATGACTGGAATCCGGCACTGCTGATCGCGCGTCTGCGCAAGCACGCCATGCTTGGCCAACTCGGCGATTCTGCGCTCAGGGAACTCGCCGTTAAGAGTGCGCTGATTCATTTCGAGCCGGACGCGGTGATGCTGCGGCAGGGCCAGCCCAGCGACTCGGCGCTCTTCATGATCGCCGGGGAAGCCGACATTCTGGTCGAAACCTCGTATGGCGACATTCAGGTCGGCCGCTGCGCTTCAAATGCGCTTATCGGGGAGATCGGCGCTTTCACCGACCTTGCGCGGACTGCAACGGTCCGTGCGCGCACCGCAGTCGATGCGCTGAAGATCGGGCGGCAGCAACTGCTCGAGTTCGGGCGAATGGAACCGGAGCTGTTGCTGTCCATCGTCGGGCAGCTTGGCGAACGGCTCTCGCGGCTGAACCAAGCCCTTGGCTTTTATACGAATGCGCTGAGCGCGCTTGAAAGCAACACGTTCGATACGAAGTTGCTGGACGATCTGCTCAATCCGATGCCGGAGCTCGTCGATTTTTCCCACTCGTTTTTGCGCCTTGCGGAGCAGATCACAATCAAGCGGCAGCAGTTTGAAGAGATGGCGAACGCTGCGGCGATCCAGCGTTCGATGCTGCCGCCTCCTTTTAAAGCGCAAAATGCTTTTGCCGCGATCGATCTGCATGGGGAGCTGCATCCCGCCCGTGAAGTCGGCGGCGATTTCTTTGATTATTTCACCATCGACGAGAAATACCTTGCGGTAACGATCGGCGACGTATCGGGCAAAGGCGTGCCCGCCTCTCTGTTTATGGCTATCGCACAGTCGATGATCAGGATGGTCGTGCGAAACACTGAGGACCTCGCCACCGAGATTGGGAAAGTTAATGCGCTGCTTGCCGCAAATAATCGCGAGTCGATGTTTGCAACCGCCTTTTGCGCCGTCATCGACGTGACGTCCGGACACCTCGTCTATTGCAATTGCGGACACAATGCACCGCTGCTGCTCCGCAACGGCAAGAAGATCGAGGAATTGGCGCCAACCGGACCGCCGCTTGCGGCCCGATCCAATGTCTCGTTTAGGACAGATGTGCGCAGGCTGATCGCAGGAGAGCGCCTGATCCTCTTCAGCGATGGGTTGCCTGAGGCTAGCAACCCGCAAGGGGAATTCTTCGGCGATGAAAGAATTAGACAAGCGACGCTGAGCTTTGCGAGCGCATCGGCCCATGAGCTTGTGGGCGGCGTCCTCGGCAAGGTCAATGAGTTCATGAAAGGTGCGCGCCCCTACGACGACATTGCCTGTCTCGGCCTGATTTATCGCGGTCGTTAGATGAATGAAAAGCTATTTAGTATCGAGGACAACGACGCCGTCCCAATCGTCAGGTGGCGGTTCTGCTTGAAACGAACGAGTACGCGCGGCATATATATCAAAAAGGCGCGCAAGACCATACTTGTTTCCGATTTTGCGGCATTTTTCGATCAATTCAGCCGCGCGTGAGAAATCGCGCCGGCGATAGCACGCAAGCATATCGTCGACGTGTTGGCGCAGCATCTCGAATTCGGGCCGCCGGGCAACTTCCGCATCCCCGAGAATGGTGTAAACGAATTCCGGCTCGGTTTTCCCTTTTACTGCAATTCGGTCGAGCTCCAGCAGGGCAAACCTGCCGTCGAGCTTCGTGACGGTTGTAGAACCGATTATGATTGGAACGTCGTAGGTCTTCGACTGGCCCTCCAGGCGGGAGGCCAAATTGACAGCGTCGCCGAGAGCCGAATAATTAAATCTGAGATCGGAACCCATATTGCCGACGACGCATCTGCCCGTATTGATGCCGATGCCGATCTTGATAGGAATGAACCGCTGATCGCCTTCACTGGCTTGTTGCTCCCGCTTTTTGTTGAGCAGCTCGACCCGGCGGAGCATTTCGAGCGCGGCGTCGCAAGCATTCAGCTCATGACGAGGGTCGTGCAGCGGCGCATTCCAGAACGCCATCACCGCATCGCCCATGTATTTGTCGATCGTGCCGTTGCGCTCAATGATGGCGTTGGTCAAAGGTGTAAGAAAACTGTTCATGAGCGCGGTCAAACCCTGCGGATCGTCCTTGTACAGCTCCGATATCGCGGTGAAGCCGCGCACGTCACTGAACAGGACGGTCATTTCGCGCTCCTCGCCGCCGAGCGCGAGCTTGTCCGAAGACTTTGCAAGTTGCTCGACCAGCGCAGGAGAAAGATATTGGCCGAAGGCGGAGCGAATACGCAGTCGCTGCGCCTGCTCGCCGATGTAATTGCCAAACACCAGCGTAAAGTAGACCAGCGTACTGGAGAGCAACGGATAGGTGGCGTCGATCAGCTGCCCTTGCCGTGCGTAGAGATACCACGATGCGCCAAGGGTCACCGCGGCGACGGCCGCGCCGAAGGCCAGCAGAAGAGCTGCATTCAAAACCGGAGCGAGAGCAACAATAGCGCCCCCGATAACGATTGCGGCGCACAACTCGGCTCCGATCGCGTAGCTCGGCTCGGACAACATTGATCCTGTGAGCACGCTCTCGAGCACTTGAGCGTGGACCTCGACGCCCGGCATGACGGGATCGAGAGGCGTCGTCTTCGCGTCGAGCAGCCCAATCGCCGAAGTCCCGATTAAGGCAAGTCTATGGGCAACCCGTTCGGCGGGGACTTTTCCGTCGAGCACGTCAGCCGCCGATACATAGCGTGCCGAATCATGAGGAGCGAAATGAATCCACAACTGCCCGTTGCGATCGGTCGGCATCGCCAGCCCCGGGATGGCAACGTCCCGAATTCCTGCCCGATCCGAGCGGATCAGAATGGTGCTTGCACCGCTTGCGACGCGTAACACCTCCAAGGCCAGCGAAGGCACGATCGCACCGGCAGCGATCATGACGAGCGGCACCCTCCGCACAATTCCGTCACTCTCTGCACGGATGGTGAATAAGCCCCGTCCGCTGGCCGATTGCTCCAACGCCGGCACGTTGCGGAGCAATCCCGGAAATTTTACGAGATAGGGACGCGGATCTCCCCCTAATGTCGCAATGCCGACCGGCGCCCGGCTCGCGCTCTGCGCTACCGCGAAGGGAAGACCGGATTGGCCGACCACGACATGCGAACGGCGCATGGCGTCGGCGAGGACAGAGTCATTGCTTTTGAGCGCGCGCAACTTCTCGCGCGTGGCTTCATCGAGGCCACGAAAAGTGTCTGCCGCCGCGGCGGGCGACATTCTGTCAGGCTCGGGAAACACAACGTCAAAAGCGATGACGAGTGCGCCCATTTCGCTCAGGCGGGAAACAAGGTCGGCTACACGCGTCCTTGGCCACGGCCACTGCCCGATGGCTTTGAGGCTTTTTTCGTCGATATCGACAATGACGACCGGCCGCTGCACGGCTTTACGCGGATCCAGAACCTGAAAAAAATCGAAGGTACGAAGACGAAGCTCGCGCAAGGGTACGGGATCGGCAACACGAAGCGCCGCAAATGCCATGAGCAACAACACGGCGAAGCTACGGGCGAGCCCGAATCGCCTCGCCTTATCCGAGAGCCATTTCATCGAAAATTGGCCCTGCTGGATGTGGACGCGTGCATAATTGACTTTAACGCCGTTGCCCGAGAGTGCCAACGCACTCGGCAACGGCAATTCGGTCAGACGTGAGGCACAATGTTTGCGTCGGTGAGATGAAGATTAGTGCCGACAAGGTGGATTTCCATATCCACATGATTCGGCGTCGCGCTCGCATTTACGTAAACGATCGTCTCGTCGTGCGCGGTGTCTACGAACCAGCTGACATGTTGCGCTTCTACAGTGTTCGCCGTGGACACTTGCCCTTGCACGCTGTCAGCGCCGGCAATAGCCGAAAGATCGATGAGATCCGAGTCGCCGATGAAATCAGTGATCGTATCGAAATGGCCGCTGCCGGGCAGCGAGTCGGTAATGGCTTTGAAGACGAACGTGTCATTGCCGCCTCCACCGGTCATTGTGTCGGCGCCGCTCCCGCCGTTCAGAGTGTCCGCGCCCGCGTTCCCAATCAGAACGTCATTGCCGCCATTGCCGTTGATCGTCGACCCGGTCGATTTGCCGATGAGAATCTCGCCTTGGTCCGTGCCGCTCAGCGTCCCTACCATATTTCCTGAAATGGTCACGTGACCGTTCGCCGACAGCGACCCATCCGACAGGGTGTAATTGAACGAACCGTCAGAGTCTTCATCTGTAAAGTTGATCACCCCATTGCCCAAGCTGACATTTCCGTCGGACCCAGGACCGACGTTGCTGATGCTGAGCTGGTCCAGCGCATTGTCGGGATCGCTGTCGTTTGCGATCAATGCCGAAACGGGAATCTGGAGCGCGTGGTCGTCGAAGTTAATGTTGGTAATTACGTTGTCGTCGACCGCAGTCGGCGCGTCGTCAATCGGTGTCACATGGATTGTTGTCGTGGTGGTATGACTATCGTCGATCCCATCGTTCACGGTGATCGTGAGAGTACGATCGACCGCGTTGGGATCGTCGCTGCCGTTGCTGAAGACAACCTGCTGGAGCGCGGTCTGGTAGTCGCTTAGTGACGCCGATCCGGTCAGCGTCAACACGCCGGTAGAAGCGTCATAATCCGACGCCGTGATCGCGCCTGGCAAGCTTCCGATCACCGTCAGCAGGTCGCTGGCCTGATGGTTGGTCAGCGTGATCGTTGCCGACTGCATCGTCGTGTTGTCGACATCCGTGATCTGGGCGAACACGCCAACAGCGCTGTTCTCGGTGTAATTCACGGCCAAATCATCCGAGGGGGCCGCGTTTGTATAAGCGACCTTGAAATTGTCCACGTAGACAACGTCTCCGTCATCGACGTCATCTCCAACCGAGAACCGGATCGTGGTGTCAGCCGATATGTAAGGGGTCAGATCGAGCGTGAAGACGTGGTACGCATCATCGACGAAACTACCATCGCCAGTTGCGCCGATCTGTCCAATCTCCTTGAAGTTCACGCCGTCATCCGACGCAAGCACGAAGAACTTGTCGTCTGCGTCGCCATGCGGGATGTCCCGCCGGTAGTCGAACGTTAGGACGGCAGACGTGGCGCCGCTGAGATCGACCGTTCGCGACAGCAAATCGGGCGGCCCAACTTCGGCGTCAAGATCGGTGAGCCTGATCTGCAAATCGCCCACAGCGCTCGTCGGATCGTGCGCGATTTGGAAATCTCCCTCTGTTGGGCTGCCATTGTGAGCCCTGAAGTCGTCGTTCTGTTCTATCCAGGCGCCATAGTCCTGCGTGGCGGACTGATCCAAAATGTAGGCGCCCGTTAGTTGGAGCACCGGCGCATCGTTGGTGCCGTGGATGGTGACCGTGATTGGCTGGCTCGCGGTGCCGCCATTTCCGTCGTTGACCGTCGCCGTGTAGGTCAACGCCAGCGTCTCGTCCTGCGCCAAGAAATCGAGCGCGTTATCGGGGACCGTGTAGGTCCAC
>JAICMO010000177.1 GCA_025929185.1 Pseudolabrys sp. | reverse complement strand
TCTGTCCATCCACCCGATAAACATTCGTCGGCAATTTGGCTTCCGCCTTGTGCCCTTCGTAATTGGCAAGAATCCCGAAAAACGGATCGGTGAACCAGATCGAGCCATCCGACTTCACCACGACATCGTTCGGCGAATTGAGCGGCTTGCCCTCGAAGCTGTCGCAGATGACGGTGATCGAGCCGTCGTATTCGGTGCGCGTGACGCGGCGCGCATCGTGCTCGCAGGTGATGAGCCGTCCCTGCCGGTCGCGCGTGTTGCCGTTGGCATTGTTCGAGGGCTTGCGGAAAACACTGACCGCGCCGGTTTCCTCCTCCCAGCGTAGGATGCGATTGTTCGGAATGTCGCTCCACAAAAGATAGCGCCCGTCGCCGAACCACACCGGCCCTTCGCCCCAGCGCGCGCCGGTCCAAAGCCGCTCGACGCTGGCGAGATTGAGGCGGTACTTGGCGAAGCGCGGGTCGAGATTTTTCACCGCCGGATCGGGATAGCGCGCGCTGACGGTCCAGTGCGCACGGCCGGGCGTTTCGGAATCCTGCATCGTCACGACTTTCTCCGGAAGTACTCAATCGAGCGCGTGCGCCAATACCTTGCGCATGACCGTCGGCAAAGCCTCGCCACTCAAGTTTTGTATCGGCACCCAGCGCGCGCCTTTAGGCGCTCTTGTATTTTTCGGCACCTCGGTTTTGTAAACGATCAATTCGAGCGGGAAATGTGTGAAGGTGTGCGTTACCACGCCCGTAAGCTTTTGCCATTTCGCCGCGCGAAATTTTGGCGCGGCATCGAGCGCCTTTGTCGGATCGAAATCATGCATCCACTTGCTGCCCGGCACTTCCGTCATCGCGCCAAGCAAGCCTTTTTCCGGCCGCGTCCGCAGAAGAATTTTTTCGTCGCTGCGGAGCACGACAAAAGCGGCGCCGCGCCTTAACTTTCCCTCGCGCTTTACCGCCTTACGCGGAAAGCTTTCCTGATCGCCACCCGCGAATGCGAGGCAACTTTCATTCCACGGGCACAATGCGCAGGCCGGACGTTTCGGCGAGCAGATCGTCGCGCCGAGGTCCATCAGCGCCTGCGCGAAATCGCCGCTGCGATCCATCGATAGCAGGGATTGCGCCAATGCCTTTATGCGCGCCTTTGCCGTAGGTAGTTCGTCTTCGATCGCAAACAATCGCGTGACAACACGTTCAACATTGCCGTCGACCGGCACCGACGGCGCATCGAAGGCGATCGCCGCGATTGCCGCCGCCGTGTAGGCGCCGATGCCCGGCAATTTGCGTAAAGCTTCTTCGTCGCGGGGAAAACCACCGCGCTTTGCGACTTCTTGGGCACAGGCGTGAAGGTTTCGCGCCCGTGCGTAATAGCCAAGGCCCGCCCAGGCGCGCAGTATGTCGTCGAGCTTCGCCTTTGCGAGGGCCTGCACCGTCGGCCACTTCGCAAGAAAGCGCGCGTAATACGGCGCGACCGTCTTCACCGTCGTCTGTTGCAGCATGATTTCGGAAAGCCAGACACGATAGGGATCCGGCGTCTCGCCGCGCCGCGCCCGCCACGGCAGCGCGCGCCGATGCCGGTCGTACCAGGCGAGCAGCGCACCCGCCTCCGGTCGCTCGTTCTTTCGCGGCGCCAATTTGACTGCTACGCTCATCCGCCGAACATGGCACGAGAGCCGCCGCCCATGAACAAGCCCGCGCGCAGTTTTCCCCGGCCGCTGTCCGAACTGGTCGGCGCCGCGCTGAGCGAAGGTCTGGCGCGGCAAGGCTTTGCTTCCACCGAGCTCATCACGCGCTGGGCCGAAATCGCGGGCGCCGAAATCGCCGCGCACAGCGAGCCGATGAAAATCCAGTGGCCGCGCTCGACCGACGGCGACAGCCCGGAGCCGGCGACGCTCGTGTTGCGGGTTGAAGGGCCGGTGGCGCTCGAAATTCAGCATCTCAGCGCCGTCATCCTGGAGCGCGTCAATCGCTTCTTCGGCTGGCAGGCGATTGGCCGCATCGCCTTGCGGCAAGCTCCGCTGCGGCGGAAGGAACGGCGCAGCCGCCCCGCGCTCGACACGAACGCCGCCGAACAAATTGCGGCGAGCCTGCCTGAAGTCGCCGATGAGGAGTTGCGAGAAGCCCTCGGCCGATTAGGCGCGGCGATCAAGCGAAATTGACCTGCCCGCCGCCCCTTGTGAGAACGGCCGGCGGTTGCCACAATTATTGTTTCCAGCTAGCCACTTGCCGGTTTCGACATCGTCAGCTCACGGAGTTTCCGTTGCACATCACCCGCCGTCAGTTTTGTGGAAGTACCGCCCTCGTCACGCTTGCCGCGGCTCTCCTCGGCGCTTCATCATTCACCGGCTTCATGCAGGAAGCCGTGGCGGCCGACGAGAAGAATCCTTCCGTTGCCGATCTGATGAAACCCGGCGCCTTGAGCGAAATGTCGATGGGTTCCGACAAGGCGCCGGTCACAGTCATCGAATACGCGTCAATGACGTGCCCGCACTGCGCGCACTTCGAGGCGACGACGTTTCCGGAGTTGAAGAAGCAGTACATCGACACCGGCAAGGTGCGTTACATCTTGCGCGAATTCCCGCTCGATCCGATCGCCGCCGCCGGCTTCATGCTGGCGCGCTGCTCCGGCAAAGATGACAAAGGCAAATATTTCGCGATGGTCGAGACGCTATTCCGCCAGCAGCGCGAGTGGGCGGTCGAAAAGCCGCTGCAACCGCTGCTCGCGATTGCCAAGCAGGCGGGCTTCACCGAGCAGACCTTCAACGCCTGCCTCGCGAATCAGAAGCTGCTCGACGGCATCGAAGCGGTGCGCCAGCGCGCCATCGATCAGTACGGCGTGAACTCGACCCCGACATTTTTTATCAACGGCAAGAAGCAAACCGGCGACATTTCGCTGGCCGACATGGAAAAGGTGATCAAGCCCTATCTCAAGGAAGGATAAGGGTTTTTCGGCCCGGCGCGAGAGGCTTGATCGTCGTCCCGGATTCCTCGGCGGTCGCGCGGAAGGCCGAAACCTCTGTAAAACCTTAGTCCCCTCGTCGTTGCCTGTTGCTCCCGGCGGCGGGTCGATTCATTCTCCCGCCGATGCGGAACCCTGAAGCTGTTGGCCGGGCACGTGCCCGGAACGGATTTCGACTCCGCGGCATGGCGGACAATGCCGCTACGCGGCTCCCGCGCCCATAAGGTGAAGACCACTCCATGAAACTGACGCGGCTGCGCCTGATCGGATTCAAGTCTTTCGTCGAGCCGACTGACTTCCTGATCGATCCGGGACTGACCGGAGTCGTCGGGCCGAACGGCTGCGGCAAATCGAATCTTGTCGAGGCGCTGCGCTGGGTGATGGGCGAATCCTCCTTCAAGTCGATGCGCGCGTCGTCGATGGAAGAAGTTATCTTTTCCGGCTCGACCAACCGGCCCGCGCGCAACACGGCCGAGGTGGCGATCTCTGTCGACAACGCCGAGCGCTCCGCGCCGGCGGCGTTCAACGATCAGGACTCACTCGAAATTTCCCGCCGCATCGAGCGCGACGCCGGCTCGACCTATCGCATCAACAGCCGCGAAGTGCGCGCGCGCGACGTGCAGATCGTTTTCGCCGATGCTTCGACCGGCGCGCGCTCGCCGGCGCTGGTGCATCAGGGACGCATCGGCGAAATTATACAGGCCAAACCTGAGCAGCGCCGCCGCGTGCTCGAGGAAGCGGCCGGCATCGCCGGCCTGCATGCCCGCCGGCATGAAGCCGAACTGCGGCTAAAGGCCGCCGAAGGCAATCTCCAGCGGGTCGAAGACGTCATCAATCAGCTCGCCGGCCAGATGGACGGCTTGAAGAAGCAGGCGCGGCAAGCCGTGCGCTACCGCACGGTATCCGCGCAGGTGCGCAAGGCCGAGGCGACTTTGTTTCACCTGCGCTGGACCGCGGCGAACGGCGAAGTCGCGGATGCCGAGCACGCAAAGACCGCTTGCATCGCCGCCGTCGCCGAACGCACCGCCGCGCAGGCGGAAGCTTCCAAGCGTCAGACGCTGGCCGCCGCAGCGCTTCCCGCACTGCGTGAAGCGGAAGCGAAGGCCGGTGCCGCTTTGCATCGCCTCAACGCCGCGCGCGAAGAGCTTGACCGCGAAGAAGCGCGCGCCAAGGACCGCGTCGCCGAACTCGACGTGCGCCTGGTGCAATTTGCCGCGGATATCGAGCGCGAGCGCCGTCTTGCCGCTGACGCCGAGGCTGCGATTGCGCGGCTTGCCGCGGAAGCCGAGACGATCAAGCAGGAAGCGCGTGAAAGCGCGGGCCGCCGCACCGGCGTGGACGTACGCGTCGCCGAGGCCGACTGCAAGCTCGCCGATACCGAAAAGATTTTCTCCGACCTGACCACCGCGCTTGCCGACCTCACGGCACAGCGCAACCAGTTCGAGCACGCCGCGCGCGACCACGCCGAGCGTGCCGCGCGCCTCGAGAGCGAGATCGCCGCGATCGAGGCGGAGCTTGCGACGCTGCAAGCCTCCGACAGCACGCCGCTTGCGGACGCCGTCGCCGGCGCACAAGCGGCGCTCAGTGAAGCGGAGGCGGCGGCCGTTGCGGCAGAGGCCGCCCACAATGCCGCGCGCGCGCAACTCGAAACCGAGCGCGAGGCGCTGGCGGAGATCGAGCGCCGCGCGCAGCGTCTCGAGACCGAGGCCAAGACACTCTCGAAAGTTCTCGCGATCGAGACGCGTAATCTGTGGCCGCCGGTCATCGACCACGTGTCGGTCGACATGGGCTATGAAAAGGCGCTGGGCGCAGCCCTTGGCGACGATCTCGACGCGCCGACCGATGCCTCATCGCCGATGCATTGGAAAGGCGCAGCGGCCGAAGCATTCGATCCGGCGTTGCCGGAGGGAGCCGAACCACTTGCAAGCTTCGTGAAAGCGCCGCCGCAACTTGCCCGGCGGCTCGCGCAGATCGGCGTTGTCGACCGCGAAACGGGCAACAGGCTTGCGTCTTCGCTGAGGACCGGGCAGCGGCTGGTCTCGCGCGACGGCGATCTGTGGCGCTGGGACGGCTTTGTCGCGGCGGCGCACGCTCCGACCGGCGCAGCGCGGCGGCTGGCGCAACGCAGCCGCCTCGCCGAAATCGACCGCGAATTGGAAGACGCGCGGGCACAGCTCGACGCAAAGCGCGAGGTGCTGAAAAACGCGCAAGCCGCGTTCGAATCGGCCGGCTACACCGAAGCCGAGACGCGCACGCGCGAGCGCGACCTCAATCGCCAGGCGGCGCGCCTTTCCGCGCTCGCCGAGGCGCGCGCGCGGCTTACCGCAAGCCGTGACGAAGCAAATGCCGCCAAGGCCGAAGCCGAAAGTGCCTTGGCTGCGCTTGCGCCGGCAACCGACATCGAAACGAAACTTGCCGCTGTCCGCGAAGATATTGCCGGCAAACGCGCCGCGCTTGCCGAACTGCGGGCCGAGCAGCAAGCGATTGTGCGCGAGGCCGAACTGTCCGACCGCCGGCTCGCCGCAATCGCCGGCGATACCGCAGGCTGGAACGAACGGCGCGCCGGCGCGGCAACTCAAATCGGCACCATCGAGCAGCGCATCGAAGACGCCAAACGCGAGCGCACCGACTTGCAAAACGCGCCGGCGCTCTTCGCCGAGAAGCGCGCCGCGCTTATCAGCCATGTCGAGAATGCGGAGGCCGAACGCCGGGGCTGCGCGGACCGGCTCGCCGCGGCTGAAACCGAGCAGAGCAAGGCGGACCAGGACTCGAGAGCAGCGCTCGAAGCCGCAAGCTCGGCGCGGGAAGAGCTTGCGCGCGCGGAGGAACGCTTCGAGGGGGCAAAGCGGCGGCTGTCGGATATCGCGCGCGAAATTCACGACATGTTGGAGGTCGAGCCCTCCGCGGTCGCGGAACTGGCCGGCATTCAAGCGGGTGAAACATTCCCGGACGTGAGCGAAATCGAAGCCACGCTCGAACGATTGCGCCGCGAACGCGAGCGGCTCGGCGCCGTCAACTTGCGCGCCGAAGAGGAACTGCGCGAAATCGAGACGCAACACGGGAAGCTGACCGCCGAGCGCGATGACCTGATCGAGGCGATCAAAAAATTGCGATTGGGCATCCAGAGCCTCAATCGCGAAGCGCGCGAGCGGCTGCTCTCGTCGTTCGAAATCGTGAACAAACACTTCCAGCACCTGTTCACGCAATTGTTCGGCGGCGGCACCGCGGAACTGCAACTGATCGAGAGCGAAGATCCCCTGGAAGCCGGCCTCGAAATCATGGCCAAGCCGCCGGGCAAGAAGCCTTCGACGCTGTCATTGCTGTCGGGCGGCGAGCAGGCGCTGACCGCTCTGGCGCTGATCTTCGCCGTGTTCCTCACCAATCCCGCGCCCATCTGCGTGCTGGACGAGGTCGACGCACCGCTCGACGATCACAATGTCGAGCGCTTCTGCGATCTGCTCGACGAGATGAAAAAGTCGACCGATACCCGCTTCGTGATCATCACGCACAATCCGATCACGATGGCTCGAATGAACCGCCTCTACGGTGTCACCATGGCCGAGCGAGGCGTGTCGCAACTCGTGTCCGTCGACCTCGAAGAAGCGGTAAAGATCCGCGAGGCAGGCTAGGCAGCCGGTTTTTCCGGCACGAGACCAGGCACGGGATTTATCTCTTCCGCGAGCCAGGCGCCGCTCGTCATCCAGACATGTTCCTTTCCGCACGCGGGACAAATCATGCGTGCAGGAACTTCCGGCAAAGTTTCAAATACCGACTGCGCAGTCTCGATTGCCGTCGAGACTGTGCGACCGGTGCTGGGGCACTTGATCATCACAGAGCTCATGGCAAGCCTCCGACGCCCTCTCATTCCCGAGCGCGCAGTGGAACCCGACATCGTGACCGCCGTAAGACCAGCCAGGCCGGGCTGTGGATAAACTCTTTGCGAGCGAAAAATTCTGGGGCCTTGGCCAGGAACCAACCCCGGGGGCCCGCGTTGAAGGGTCGTCAAGTGAATGATTTTACAGCCGGCGGCGCCCCCCCTTACCCCCCGAACAGCCGTCCGGCGAAAAGACCCCAGGCCCCCCGGCATGGGGTCTTTTTTTGCGTGGC
>JAICMO010000129.1 GCA_025929185.1 Pseudolabrys sp. | reverse complement strand
TCGCCGTCTTCGTCGGCGGCGTCTTCCGTCTCGACGACGTTGATGCCCATTTCGTTGAGCATCGCGTAGACGTCCTCGATCTGGTCGGACGAGACTTCGCCCGACGGCATCACGTTGTTGATCTGGTCGATGGTGACGTAGCCGCGCTTCTTGGCGGCCTTGATCATCTTCTTGACGCCGGCGTCGTTGAGATCGAGCAGCGGCAGCGGGGTGTCGGGCGCGCCCTCATTATCCTTCTCGGGGGCGTCTTCCTTGGCGGCGGCCGCCTTGGCCTTCATTGCCACTTGCCTGTCGACTTTCTCTTGGACCTTCGCGGCCATCGGCGCAGCTCTCCGTTCATCCCTGTGTACCCGCGCCCCGGCAGCGCATGGCGAGAGAACCGCGCCCACCAGCGCCGCCCCCGAATCAGATGCCAGTGTCCTCGGAACCCGCTAAGCTCCGATTAACCAAGAAAATCGGGCGGAAATCGACCGGAATTTCCGCTCAACAGGGGCTCGGCCGCCCCTTGTCAAAAGCTCCTCGCCGGGCGCCCTGACGAGGTACCAAACCCCTCGATCAGCGCTTCAGTCCCATCCATTCGCGAAAGCCGTGCCTTGACGTCCCGCAGGCGCAGATAATTGGACTCGGTGTTCTCCTGGCCCAGCGCCTGCTCGGCGTCTTTGAGCTCCTTAGTTAGTGAATTCCACTGTCGATGCAAGGCGAGAAGCTGCTGCCAGGTCACCAGAACGTCGTCCGCCGCGGCCTCGGCTTGCGCACCCCAAACCGAGGCGGTGGTAATCGCGGCGGTGACGCGCGCGAGCGTCGCGCCGAGGCCGCGCCGCTCGAGTTCCGCGCGCATCTCGGCGGCATCGATGCTGGCGAAATCGGCGCCGATATCGATCATGGCGGCTTTGAGCCGGCCGGCTTCGGCATGGCGAAATTCCAGCGCAGCCAGTTCCTCGAGATGATCGTGCAGCAGCCAGGGGTGATTGAGCACCGCCTGGAGGATGAGCGCCTCACGCCGCGGAACTGCGCTGCGGTGGCCGCGATGAAGCGGGCCCGAAGCGAGCTGCTGGCTCACCACGAGATAAGGCGCATCGCGCGCGATCGGGACCGCTCCTTTCGGCGCGCCGCGCAGGCCGCGGGAGGCATCACGGCGGCTTTGCCAATCGCGCTTCCAGCTATCGTTGCGGGCGCCGCGCTTGTCTTGCGCCGGCGCAAAAAGCTGCGCGATCCGCGCGGCGAAGTCCTGCCGGTAATATCTGCGCACGGACTCGTCGCCGATCGCGGCGGTGACTTCGTTGATGCGCGCTTCGAGCGCGGCGCGGCGCTCCGGCGTATCGAAGCTGCGGCTTTCGGTTTCGCGCGCCCATAGCATTTGCGCGAGCGGGCGCGCGGCGGCGATCACCTCGACGAGGGCATCGCGCCCGCCTGTGCGCGCGAGATCGTCCGGGTCCTGCCCTTCCGGCAACAGCGCGAATTTCAGGCTCTTGCCGGGCTTGAGCCGCGGCAGCGCGAGATCGACCGCGCGATAAGCCGCGCGCTGGCCCGCACTGTCGCCGTCGAAGCAAAGCACCGGCTCGTCGGCCATTTTCCAAAGATGCGCGAGCTGGTCTTCGGTGAGCGCGGTGCCGAGGGGCGCGACGGTCGCTGCAAAACCCGCCGTCACCATCGCGATCACGTCGACATAGCCTTCGACGGCGACGACTTGCGCGCCTTCGTGCGCCGCCTGCCGCGCGGCGCAAAGGTTGTAGAGATTCGCGCCTTTGTGAAAGAGCGGCGTCTCCGGCGAATTGAGATATTTCGCCTGCGCGTCCTTATCGAGCGCGCGTCCGCCGAACGCGATGACGCGCCCGCGCATGTCTCCGATCGGAAACATCACGCGGTCGCGGAAACGATCGTACGGTACCGGAATGTCGTCGCCGGAAATCAACAGGCCCGCCTCGATCATGTCAGGCACGGGAACGTTCTGGCTGCCCAAATGCTCTTTCAGCGCGTAGCGATCGGCGGGCGCATAGCCGAGACGGAACTTTACTTGCGTCGTGGCATCGAGCCCGCGGTCGGCGAGATAGCCGCGCGCTTTCGCGCCCACTTTCGAGGCAAGCGTCGCCTCGAAAAATTTCGCCGCGATCTCCATGACATCATGCAGCGTCTTGCGCCGCGCATCTCGCGCTTCGTCTTCGTGCAAGACTTTCGGCAATGCCATGCCGGCCATATTGGCGAGGCGCTCGACCGCTTCGGGAAACGTCACGCCGTCGGTCTGCATGACGAAATCGAAGATGCTGCCGTTCTTGCCGGAGGAAAAATCGAACCACGCCTGCTTCTGGTCGTTGACGAAAAACGACGGCGTCTTTTCCTTGTTGAACGGCGAGAGGCCTTTCCACTCGCGCCCGGCCTTCTGCAACTTCACGCGCTTGCCGACGACTTCCGAGACAGGAAGACGGGCTTTCAGCTCGTCGAGGAACTGAGGCGTAAAGCGCATGGGTTGTCTGGTGGCCGAATCGCTTGTGCGATCATACGCCCATGGATGAGGACTTTCCCGGTTGCATGGGGGAACCGGCGGCCCGGCCCGCCTTTGCGAGCCCTATCCTACTTATCCACAGGCGGGAACGGCTTCTGGTGGAATCTGTCTCCGTCACCCTGAGAGTCCGGCCGGAAATGCATCGAGTCCTTTCAATGAGTTGCACAAGGCCCTCTCCATCGTCATGGCCCGGCTTCGTCCGGTCATCCACGTCTTTCTCATTTGTTGAGTGAAGGCGTGGATGCCCGGCACAAGGCATGTGCTCGGGCCGGCCGATGGCCGGACCCGAGTACCGGGCATGACGGGCTGCGGCGAAAGCGCTGATTTCGTTGGCCGCATTTCCGGCCGGACTCTCAGGTGCTTGTCCACCGATCTCGGGTTTACCCGAGATCTGCAATATTGGGGGGAAGTCGGCTATAGCCAACTTGCATGGGCGAGCCTCCGAAGGGCAACGGCCTCGAAATACCGTGCCGTTCATCCTTCGAGGGCGGGCCTGCGGCCGCCGCCTCAGGATGACGGAGAGGCCGTGTTCATGCGAACCTGAAGTCATTGTGCTCTACGGCTAGCGCGGTCCCGCTCGATCCGGTTCGCGAACGCTTCGGGCCCGGTCAACTCACAGCTTACGCCGGTGCCTGCCGTTCCGGATTTTCAATCGTCCCGTTCGGGCTCGCCTGATCGACGGTTGTCGGCAGATGCTGCGCCAAGATATTGAGCACGGCGTCGCCCGGCACGCCGAACTGCTCGGCGATCTGCCTCACGCGGTCGTTGCCGAGCGCGTTCCGAATCTGATCGGGGGTGACCGCCATGTTGGAGCCATTGCCGAGCCACGACCTGACCTGATCGCCGAGGCCGCCCTGCCGAAGCTGATCGACAAGGCCTTGCAGGTTGCCCATGTTCGTCTTGGCCAACACCGCGGCAATCATCGCCGGCGCTTCGGCGGCGGCAAGCGAACCAAGCGCACCCTTTATCGAGCCGCCGAACTGATCGAGAAGTCCCATTTGAGTCTCCACTGCATTCGACATCGTTGCCGATGGTCGAGCTCCGCAGCCCGTTTCAATGCCGCCTCAAGGATGCTTCTCGTTTTTGGCGGCGCGCATGCCTTCGCTCGTTGCATCTTGCTCGCACATGTACGCGCCGGATTTCGTGTGGCCGTAAGCCTTGTGGCCGGCAAAGTGATAGACTTTGGAGGTCAGATTGGCCCAAACGACCGTGCCTGAGCCGCACCGGGCCTTGGCTTGTGCCTCGCTCGAATATTGATTGACCGCCGAACCGGTGGTCGCCGCGCGCGTGCCGCGCGACGGTTGAGCGGGTGAGGGAGCGGCAGCCGGCGTTGCGGTTTGCGCGGGAGCGTTCTTTGCCCGCGATGCGGCGGGAGCAGGCGCGGCCGACGGCGTCGCCCCGGCTCGACACTGCGCGATGTAGGCTTTCTCCGTTATTCCTTTCGCTTGATTGGCAGCCTTGTTGGCTTGCCATTCTTCGCGGCAGACTTTTGCCGTCTTTTGCTGGGCGACTGCCGAGGACGACACGACCGCGAACGCGGTAAGTAGCGAACAGACGATTGCAATTTTACGCATGGCCAACTCCCGATACTGAATCGGCGCGCTTACGCGCCCTTCTCGCATTTGGTCATGAAGCTGGTTTTCGCCGCCCCCGTGAGCGGCTTGCCGTCCTTGCCCATGGCTTTGCTCTCACAAGCATCCTGCTTGCACTTCTTCACGAAACTGGTCTTGGCCGCGCCGCTAAGCGGTTTGCCGTCTTTGCCGACCGCCTTGCTTTCGCACGATTGAGCAAAAGCCGAACCCGTAGCGAAAAGAGTAATGAGAGCCGCAACAGCGATACGCTTCATCGCTTCCTCCTTTTCAATGTGGAACGACACGTCGAAATCGCAGCGCTTGACATGGTTTGCCCTTGCTTCCGTTCAGGCGGAGCTCGTCGCTCGAGCGCAGAAGCATTTGAGTTGAGCTGTCGCGCGAGACTATTGCCGTTGCGGCTCAACTTTTCTGAAGGCCGAGCGTTCCGGCAGCGTCGCTTCTTTTTGGAGGTAGGTCGTCGGAATTTTTCGAGCGCAGGCAGAGACGCTGCGACTAAAGCGCAATCGGCGAGAGAATTAAAACGAACGAACCGGCGTAAATCGCCGCACCGCAAGTTGCGCCAGGCAATCTTGCTTCATCAGGCCGCCGGGCTTGCCCATGTCGAGTTGGACGCAGGCCTTTGCCGGCTTGTGTCCGGCAGCTCCGGAGAGGTCAGGGTCGCGTCAAATCTTGTCTTTCTGGGGGCACACTCCGGCGCGGTTATTGCGGCTTCAATCCCGCCTCTTTCACCACCTCACGCGCGATGGCGCGATCGGCCTCGATCTGTTTCGCGAACGCTTCCGGCCCGTTCACGTCCGGCACCAGGCTGCGGTCGGTGATGTTTTTCTTGGTGAAGGCTGGATCGGCGACGATCGCCTTCACTTCCCTGTAGATGCGATCGACGACCGGCTTCGGCGTGCCGTGCGGCGCGAACAGGCCGTACCACGTGTGCGACGGCGGGCCCTTGTAGCCCGTCTCCTCCAGCGTCGGCACTTTCGGGAATAGCGGCGAGTGGATGTTGTTGACCATCACCAGCTCGCGCATCGTGCCGGCCTGAATTTGGCCGATGACGTTACCCTCGCCGATGAGCGCGATCGGCGTCGAGCCGCCGAGCACGGCGTTGACCGCTTGCCCGCCGCCCTTGAACGGCACGCGCACCCAGTCGGCGCCTTTCTCTTTCTTCAAAGTCTCCATGTAGAGCATCAGCGGCGGCGCGGCGGTAAGATAGGAGAGCGTGCCGGGCTGCTTCTTCGAGAGCGCGACCAACTCGTCGATGGTGTTGGCTTTCAAATTCGCATTGATCACCAGCACCTGGATCAGATGAAAGAGATTGGTGATCGGCTGCAAGCCGGTCCGCGGATCGAAGCCGATGTTCTTCAGGAGCAGCGGATTGTAGACGACCGGATCGGCGTTGACGATGCAGATGGTGTAGCCGTCGGGCGTCGCTTCCGTGCAGGCGCGCGCGCCGACGTTCTGCATGCCGCCCGGACGATTCTCGATGACGAAATTCTGACCCAGGCGCTTGCGCAATTCCTCGCCTAGCACGCGCATGAACACGTCGCTGATTCCGCCGGGGCCGGTGGTGGTCAGCACGCGAACGGGACGGTTCGGCCAATCGTCGGCGGCGGAGGCCGTGTGCGCGTAAATCAGAACGGCGACGAACGCCGCCAGCGCCAGAAGTTTTTTCATGTGTTCGCCTCCCCCGAAGTTTTTATCGTTCAACTTCAATCCGTCGTCCTGAGGCGCGAGCCGCACTTGCGGCGAACCTCGAAGGATGACGGGCACCGACTCTCGGGCCGTCGGCCTTCGAGGCTCACGCTTCGCGTGAGCGCCTCAGGGTGACGGAGAGATTCACAGTACGCTTCACCCCGACAATCTCGCCTTCACCAGCCCGCTCGCCTTGCCCATGTCCATCTGACCGGCGTACTTGCCGCGCAAGACGCCGATCACCTTGCCCATGTCCTTCATCCCGGCGGCGCCCGTCTCCTTGATCGCGGCCTCGATCGCGGCCTTCATCTCGTCGGCCGACATCTGCTTCGGCAGATAACCGGAGATGATCGCGATCTCTTCTTCCTCCTGCTTCACAAGGTCGGCGCGGTCGCCCTTTTTGTAGAGCTCGACCGATTCCTGCCGCTGCTTGATCATCTTCTGTAAAACGCTCAGCACCTCGGCATCGCCGAGCGCGGGCTTGCCGCTCCCTCGCGCCTCGATGTCGGCGTTCTTGAGCGTGGAATTGACCATGCGCAGTGTGGACACCGCGCGCTCGTTCCTGGCCTTCATCGCCTCGGTCAAGGCTTTGTTGATATCGTCGCGGAGCATGCTTACTTCACCTTGCCCATTTCCTTCAGCGTCTCGTTCGCCGCCTTGAAGGCGTCGAGGCCCGCCGGGATGCCGCAATACACCGTCGCATGCAGCAGCACTTCCTTGATATCGTCGACGGTCAGCCCGTTGTTGATGGCGCCGCGCACGTGCAGCTTGATCTCCGGCGCCTTGCCGAGCGCGGTCAGCATCGCGAGGTTGATCATGCTGCGGGTCTTCTTGTCGAGGGTCGGGCGACCCCAGGCGTAGGCCCAGGCCCATTCCGTGGTGATGTGCTGGAACGCCATCATGAAATCGTTGGCGTTCTTGATGGAGTTATCGACGTAGTCGGCGCCGAGCACCTCGCGGCGCAGCTTGAGCCCGCGCTCGAAAACCTCGCCCATGGTCTCGTTATGATCGTGCTGGTGGCTCATCGGCATTCTCCTTGTTTAACTCCTGTGACGGTTCCAGCCGGTCCTAAGAGGGCGGCGGCCATCCAGTCAAAAACCTTGTGTTTACAGCGCAGCAGCGGAGCCCTCCGCCCCTTGCCTCTCGCACCATAATACGCAACTAAGAGGCCATGACCCAGAAGCATACGGTGTCCGGCGGCGCTTCTGACACCACTTGGGCCGAGCCCAAGGCGACTGCGCTTTTGGTGCTGGCCGACGGAACCGTGCTGGAGGGCTTCGGCCTCGGCGCGACCGGGCATGCCGTCGGCGAGGTCTGCTTCAACACCGCGATGACCGGCTACGAGGAGATCATGACCGATCCCTCCTATGCCGGGCAGATCGTCACCTTCACCTTCCCGCACATCGGCAATGTCGGCGCCAACCGCGAGGACATCGAGAGCGTCAACCTCGCGGCGCGGCCGGGCGCCTGCGGCGTGATCCTGCATTCGGCCATCACCGCGCCGTCGAACTACCGCGCCGCCGAGCACCTCGACCAGTGGCTGAAGGCGCGCGACGTGATCGGCCTTGCCGGCATCGACACGCGCGCGCTGACTTCGCTCATCCGCGAGAAGGGCATGCCGAACGCGGTGATCGCGCATTCGCCCGACGGCAAATTCGATCTCGCCGCGCTCAAGAAAGAAGCCGCGGCGTGGCCCGGGCTCGTCGGCATGGACCTCGTGCCGAAGGTGACGAGCGCGCAGCGCTTCACCTGGGACGAGACGCCGTGGGAATGGGGTAAGGGCTACGGCCGGCAGACCGCGGCGGAATTTCACGTGGTCGCGATCGACTACGGCATCAAGCGCAACATCCTGCGGCTGCTCGCGGGCTGCGGCTGCAAGGTGACGGTGGTGCCGGCGACGACGACAGCGGAAGAAATTGCGGCGCTCAATCCGGACGGCGTGTTCCTGTCGAACGGCCCCGGCGATCCGGCGGAGACCGGCAAATATGCGGTGCCCGTCATCAAAGAAGTCATCGACAGCGGCATTCCGACCTTCGGCATCTGCCTCGGCCACCAGATGCTGGGCATCGCCGTCGGCGGCAAGACCGTGAAGATGCACCAGGGCCACCACGGCGCCAACCATCCGGTGAAGGACGTGACCACCGGGAAGGTCGAGATCACGTCGATGAACCATGGCTTCGCGCTCGACAAGACAACGCTGCCGAAGAACGTCGAGCAGACGCACTTCTCGCTGTTCGACGGATCGAACTGCGGCATCGCGCTGAAAGACAAGCCGGTGTTCTCGGTGCAGTACCACCCGGAAGCATCGCCCGGCCCGCGCGACAGCCATTATCTGTTCGACCGGTTTGTCGACATGATGCGGCAGGCGAAGGCCGCGGCCAAGCGCAAGATCGCGTAACCTGATTGTTGACACCCGTCGGGTTACAGCATACTTTGCGGCATGATCCGCAGTTTCCGGCACCGGGGACTGAGGCTGCTGCATCAACGCGGCGACGCTTCGCGCGTGCATGCGGCGCATCGAACCAAGATCGCTCGCATTCTCGGCTATCTGGACGTGGCGCGGATGCCGCGTGACATGGACTTTCCCGGCCTGCGGCTGCATCCGCTGAGCGGGAACCTGAGCGGTTTCTGGAGTGTTTCCGTGTCGGGCAATTGGCGCATCGTATTCCGCTTCGAAAGCAATCACGTCATAGACGTCGATCTCGTCGACTACCACTGAGGCACATCATGCCGATGCTCAATCCGCCCCATCCCGGCGAAGGCCTGAAGGAAGACGTGCTGGCGCCGCTCGGCCTGACGGTGACCGAAACGGCCAAGGCGCTCGGTATCAGCCGCAAGACGCTGTCCGAAATCGTCAACGGCAAGTCGCCGATTACGCCCGACATCGCAGTGCGGCTGGAGCGCGCCTTTACCAATCCGCCCGCCGACATGTGGCTGCGCTTACAGGCCGCGTACGACCTGCGTCGCGTCGAGCGGCGGCTGAAAAAAACCGCCGTCCGCCGGCTGTGGAAGCCGGGCTCCGACAGAGGCAAGCGCGTCGCATAATGACGGCGGAGCCCCTCACCTTCCGCTTCAAAGACGACGGCCTCGTTCCGAACAACCCATCGCTGCCCGCGCTCGTCTACAAAGGCGCGCTCGATCTGAGCGGCGCAAGCGAGCCGGAAGCCAAAATCGAAAAGCTGTTCACCGCGAACGGCTGGGGCCGCGACATGTGGCGCGACGGGATCTTCTCGTACGTGCACTATCACTCGATGATCCACGAGGCGCTCGGCGTCGCGCGGGGACGCGCGCGCGTGCAGCTCGGCGGGCACAACGGCGAGGTGCTGGAATTTTCCGCCGGCGACATCGCCGTGCTGCCCGCGGGCACCGGGCACCAGCGGCTTTTCGGCAGCGAGGATTTTTCCGTGGTCGGCGCCTATCCGCCGGAGGGGACGTACAATCTCTGCCGCGGCGATAATCCGGCCGAACGCGGCAAGGCGCTGACGACGATTCCAAACGTGCCGGCGCCGCAGAGCGATCCGGTGTTCGGCAAGGACGGGCCGCTGCTCACACTTTGGCGATGTCCTTGATCTAGTCTTCCAAAGCTTTAAGAGACCCCCCACCCCAACCCTCCCCCTTTCAGGGGGAGGGAGAGGTGCGGAGCGCCGCCACTTTCATGGGTGTGGGCGATGCGCACGGCCATCCTCCCTCTGAAAGGGGGAGGAATGAGGAGGGGTCACATCAAGCTTTGAGAAGCGATAAGCATGGACTGGGTCAAGTTCTACGACTTCAAGCACTCGATCATCTACGTGAACGCGCGGCATCGCGATGTGCACTACCGCACGATCGCGCAAGACATCCGCCGCTATGTGCCCTCGCCCGCCGCGCGCGTGCTCGATTACGGCTGCGGCGAAGCGACCTCGGCGGACATCGTGGCGGATGCGGCCGGTGCGCTGACGCTTGCCGAAGCGGCGCCGAACGTGCGCGCGGCGCTGATGCAGTGCTACGCGGGCAATGCGAAGATTTCGGTCGTGACTCCGGAGCAGACCGCGGCGCTGCCGGCGGCCTCGTTCGATCTCATCGTGATGCACTCGGTCGCACAGTATCTGACGAGCGCCGAGCTCGACCGTTTGCTCGGCATCTTTCATCGCCTGCTCAAGCCGGACGGCACGCTCATCGTCGGCGACATCGTGCCGCCGCGCCTGTCCGCACCGGCGGCGGCAATCGCGCTCTTGCGCTTCGGCGCGCGCAACGGCTTTTTCTGGGCCGCATTCTTCGGCCTAATTCGCATCGTTTTTTCGGATTATCTCAAGCTGCGCCGCGCCACCGGACTTTCGCATTATGACGAGGCGTCCATGCTTGCGCGCCTTGAGGTGGCGGGCTTTTCGGCCACGCGCGCGCCGCGCAATATCGGCCACAACCAGCGCCGCATGACGTTTCTGGCGCGTCCTTCGCAGGCATAAGCCGCCATTAAGTCTGATTCCAATTGCCTGTAGCGGCGTACCTGCGCCGGTGCAAGATTCGCGGCGGCCCGGTGGCGGATTGGATACGCAAAAGCCATGCATGGTCTTTTTAGCCTGGTTCGATTCCAGGCCGGGCCTCCAATCTTCGCAGCTTCGCCGATTCGATTGGCAAGCCAGCCTTCGCTCCGCAAAGATTGCCCGCCGAAGCTTTAGCAAAGCCGAGCGTTAAAGCATGATTGCTTTGGATTGAATCGTCTCAATGCCTTCGGCGTCACCCGCGGGCTTGACCCGCGGGTCCATCTCCTTCGCAAAGATGGATTGCCGGATCAAGTCCGGCAATGACGC
>JAICMO010000165.1 GCA_025929185.1 Pseudolabrys sp. | reverse complement strand
GGCCGCCACTGGTGATGCAGCCGCGGCGCGCGGACGGCATCGGCGATGCTCATGCGGAAAGCGGCCACGTTTGTGATGACTTGCAGCACGGCGGTGATGATGCGGCTGCCGCCGGGCGAGCCGGTGACGAGAAACGGCTTGCCGTCCTTGAGCACGATGGTCGGCGTCATCGACGACAGCGGCCGCTTGCCGGGGCCGGGCAGGTTCGCATCGAAGCCGACGAGACCGTAAGCATTCGAGGCGCCGGGCTTCGCCGTAAAATCGTCGAGCTCGTTGTTGAGCAGGACGCCGGTGCCCTCGGCGACGAGGCCGAGGCCGTACGAAAAATTCAGCGTGTAGGTGTTCGACACCGCGTTGCCGTCGCGATCGATGACGGAAAAATGCGTCGTATTGGGGCCCTCAAAGCCCTGCGGATTGCCGGCGCGAATGTCGGCTGAGGGCGTCGCCTTTTCGCCGATGGTCGCGCGCAGCGATGCCGCGTATTTCTTCGACAGCAGGCCTTTGAGCGGCATGCGCACGGATTCCGGATCGCCCATGAACGCGGCGCGGTCGGCATAGGCGCGCTTCATGGCTTCGATCAGGTAATGCAACGACTGCTCGCCGCGGCCGAGTTTCGCCAGATCGTAACCTTCGAGAATGTTCAGCATCTCGATCAAATGCACGCCGCCGGAGGAAGGCGGCGGCATGGAGACGATCTGATAGCCGCGGTAGGTGCCGCGCACCGGCACGCGCAAAACGGCATGGAAATTCTTCAGGTCGTTGGCGGTCATGACGCCGCCCGCGGCCTGCACCGCGCCGGCGATCTTTTCGGCAATCGGTCCTTCGTAAAAGGCGCGCGGGCCTCTGTCGGCAATTGCTTGCAGCGTGTTGGCGAGATCGGATTGAACGAGCCTGTCGCCGGGCGCGAGCGGCTTGCCATCCTTCAAAAAGATATTGGCTGACGAAGGCCAGCGCGCCAGACGCTCGCGCGCGGCCGGAAGCGAATCCGCGGTATCGTCCTCGACCGGGATGCCGTTGCGCGCGAGTTCGATCGCCGGCGCGATCAGTTCGGCGAGCGACATCGTGCCCGAGCCATATTGCCGTTCCGCGAGCGCCAGGCCGGCCACCGTACCGGGCACGCCGATGCCGAGCGCGCTGTTGCGCGATTTGTCCGGATCGGGATTGCCGTGTTTGTTGAGGAACATGTCCTTCGTTGCCGCGGCGGGCGCCGTCTCGCGGTAATCGATCGCGATATCCTGATTGCTCTTGGCGAGATGGATCACCATGAAGCCGCCGCCGCCGAGATTTCCGGCGCGCGGATAGGTCACCGCCATGGCGAATCCGACGGCAACCGCAGCGTCGACCGCGTTGCCGCCGTGCTTGAGCACATCGGCGCCGATGCGCGCGGCGCTCGCCTCCTGCGCAACGACCATGCCGTCGCGCGCCGTGACGGCGCGGACGGGTGGTGGGGCAACGATGGGCTGCGACGGCACCTGCGCAAGCGCGCTCGTCGTGGCGAGTACAATAAATGCGGCGAATTTGAAAAAGCGTCTCATTTGTCCGTCATGCCCGGCCTTGTGCCGGGCATCCACGTCTTAAATGCGCTGCCCTGATAGAAGGCGTGGATGGCCGGGACAAGCCCGGCCACGACGCGGGCCGGACGAACTTATCGCGCCTGTCCGTGATAGACCGTGTTCGGCCGCATGTCGGTGGCAGACGCGACGCGGTTCGACATGTTGAAGAAGCCGGCGACGGCGGCGATGTCCCAGATATCGCGTTCCGAGAAGCCGGCGCGGCGCAGTCGTTCGCGGTCGCCTTCTTCCACGCTCCACGGCGAAGCGGTGAGCTTCACCGCGAAATCAAGCATCGTGCGCTGGCGCTTACTGAGACGCGCGACGCGATAGTTCATCACCATGTGCTCGCCAAGCAGCGGATTGCCGGAATAATGCCGCACGGCGGCGCCGTGCGCGGTGAGGCAGTAATAGCAGCGGTTCAGCGACGAGACGGCGACCGCGATCATCTCGCGTTCGAGCTTGGACAATCCGCTCTCGCCCAGCATCAGGTCGTTATACATGGCGACGAAAGTCTCGAGCTTCGTCATGTCGAAGGCGTAGGCGAGCAGCACGTTCGGCACGAACCCGAGCTTCTCCTCGCACTTCTTGAAATAAGCCGCCATGGCGGGTGAGAGCTTCACCGGCGGAAGGTTGAGCGCGATGATGGGGGCATCGTCAGCTTGCGCGGCAGCCGGTTTGCTCGCTGGTGCTTTGGGCGAAGCCGCTTTCCCGCCCTTGATTGCGCGCAGCGCGGCCCGGTTTGTCGCAGCCTTGGCCGCCATGGCTTTGCCGGCGGTTTTCAGGTTTTTCGCCATATCCGCTTTTCTCATCGCTCCATCAGGGCGGCAGCCTACATTCTTATTCGGCTTTGCGATACGACCGCGGACAGCGTTTTTGAGCTTCGGGTTCAGTGTCTTACGTCAGGCTTGGCCGCCGCGAAACGGTCCCGCGGCCACGCAGTTATCATCAGGCGGCGTCACCAAATGGTGTGTTGCTCTCGACGCACGGTTCCTGAATGTGAAAACTGAAACAATGACCCGGTGATTCTCGTGGGAACGAGGGCTTGAACGATGGCCTTGGCGCGCGTCGACGAAGAGGAGAGAGCCCGCACCGCGATTGCGCGGGCGGCGCTGTCTGCCGGCGGCGCGATGCCGCAAAATTTCCCTGAGCAGCTTTTTGGCCGCGTGGCGCCGGAAGACGTGATGCGCTACGCGCCGGACGATCTCGCGATGCTGGCCGCGCAAGCGTGGGATTTCCTGGCGCGGCGCGCGCCGAACGTGCCGAAGGTTCGCTGCGATCTCGTCAAGTTATCCGCGTCGGGCGGCGAAACGGCGGTGACTGTCGTCGAGATCGTCAACGACGACATGCCTTTCCTCGTTGACTCGGCGATGGGCGAACTCGGCGAGCGCGGCGCTGCCATCCGTCTGGTCGCGCATCCGGTATTCGGCGTCGAACGCGACGCGGCCGGCCGCCTGCTCGATCTCAAGGGGCCGGCAGCCGCGCAGCGTGAGAGCTTCATTCATATTCATCTTGCGCCTGTGCTCGATGAAAGCCGCCGCGCGGAAATCGTGCGCGCGCTCGAAATCGTGCTCGGCGAAGTGCGGCTTGCCGTTGAGGACTGGAAGGCGACGCTCGCGCGCGTCAATGCCATCGTCGGCGATCTCAAGACCAATCCGCCGCCGATGCCGGTCGACGAGATCGCGGAAGCCGTTCAGTTCCTGCAATGGTTGATCGCCGATAATTTCACGTTTCTCGGCGTTCGCGACTACGTCATTACTGATAATTCGCTGGAGCCGGTGTTCGAGAGCGGGCTCGGCATCATGCGCTCGCGCGACTTTCGCGTGCTCCGGCGCGGCAACGAGCTCCTGGAAATCACCCCGGAGATCATGGCGTTCCTCAAGGAGCCGCGGCCGCTGATCGTCGCCAAGGCGAATGTGCGCTCGCGCGTGCACCGGCGGGCTTATCTCGACTATATCGGCATCAAGCGCTTCGATGAGTCCGGCAATCTCATCGGCGAAGTCCGCATCGTCGGCCTGTTCACGTCGACCGCCTATACACGCTCCGCGCACAGCATTCCCTACCTGCGCCGCAAGGTCGCCCGCGTCGAAAAGCGCGCCGCATTCGGCTCCGGAGGCCATTCGAGCAAGGCCCTGGCAAACGTGCTCGAACATTATCCGCGCGATGAACTGTTTCAGGTCGACGACGAGACGCTTTATCATTTCGCATTGGCCATCCTGCAACTCGGCGAGCGTCCGCGCGTGCGCGTGCTGGCGCGGCGCGACCGTTTCGACCGTTTCGTTTCCGTGATGGTGTTCGTGCCGCGCGAGCGTTACGACAGCCACGTGCGTGCGCGGATCGGCGAATATCTGGCCAGCATCTTCATCGGCCACGTTTCCGCGTACTACCCGTTCTTTCCCGAGGAAGGCACGCTGGTGCGCGTGCACTTCATCATCGGCCGCCGCCGGGGCAAGACGCCGGAGGTCGATCGCGGCGCATTGGAGCAAGCAGTTTCGGAGATCGTGCGCACCTGGAGCGACGACTTCGCCGATGCGCTCGCGCTGGTGAATCCGCCCGACAAGGCGCAGGCGCTGTTTACCCGCTACAGCGAGGCATTTTCCGCCGGCTATCACGAGGCTTATGCGCCGGCGGTGGCGGTCGCCGACATCCGCATGATCGAGAGCCTTTCCGAGCGCAATCCGCTCGGCGTCGATTTCCATCATCGCGTCGAGGAAGAGCAAGGCACGGTCGGCCTCAAGGTTTGGCGTCTCGATCAGCCGTTACCGCTCTCCGAGCGAGTCCCCGTGCTGGAAAACATGGGCTTCCGCGTGGTGGACGAGCGCACGTACCACATCATGCCGAAGGGCGAGGGCGCGCAGGGCGTCTGGCTGCACGACATGCTGCTCGAGCGCACCGGCGGCGGCGCGATTGAGCTCGACGGCGCGGCCAAGGCGCGGCTCGAAGCCGCGTTCCTGATGGTGATGTGCGGCGTCGCCGAGAACGACGGCTATAACGCGCTGGCGCTGTCGGGCCGCCTGATGTGGCGCGACGTGGCGTTGATCCGCGCGCTGTCGCGCTTCCTGCGGCAAATCCGCGTTCCCTATTCCCAGGACTACATGTGGGCCACGCTGGTGAAACACGCCGGCATCGCCGTCGATATCGTGGAGCTGTTTCACACGCGCTTCGACCCGCGCAATGGTCCGGACCGTGCCGCGCGCGAAGCGGCGATCGCCGAGCGCATTGAGAATGCGCTGGCGGACGTCGAGAGCCTCGATGAGGACCGCATTCTGCGCCGCTTCGTGAATGCAGTGCGGTCGGCGATCCGCACGAACTTTTATCAAATCGGCAGCGACGGTCAGCCGAAAGCGGAAATTGCCGTCAAGTTCGCGAGCAAGAAGCTCACCGATTTGCCGCTGCCGCGGCCGCTGTACGAGATTTTCGTCTATTCGCCGCGCGTCGAAGGCGTGCACATGCGTTTCGGCAAGGTCGCGCGCGGCGGCATCCGCTGGTCCGACCGGCCGCAGGATTTTCGCACCGAGATTCTCGGCCTCGTAAAAGCGCAACAGGTGAAGAACGCGGTGATCGTGCCGGTCGGCGCGAAGGGCGGCTTTGTGCCGAAGCTGATGCCGAAAGGCGCGCCGCGCGATGTCGTGCAAGCGGAAGGCGTTGCGACCTACAAGCTCTTCATTTCGACGCTGCTCGATATCACCGACAATATCGCCGCGGACGGCAAGATCGTGCCGCCGGACAATGTCGTGCGCCACGACGGCGACGATCCCTATCTCGTCGTCGCGGCGGACAAAGGCACGGCCACGTTTTCCGACACCGCGAACGCGCTCTCCAATGGGCATCGCTATTGGCTCGGCGACGCCTTCGCGTCAGGCGGCTCGGCCGGTTACGACCACAAGGCGATGGGGATCACCGCGCGCGGCGCATGGGAATCGGTGAAACGCCATTTCCGCGAAATGGATATCGATATCGGCAAGACGCCGTTCACGGTTGCCGGCGTCGGCGACATGTCGGGCGATGTGTTCGGCAACGGCATGATGCGGGAGAGGACGATCCGGCTGCTCGCCGCGTTCGATCATCGCGACATTTTCATCGATCCCGATCCCGATCCGGCAAAGAGCTTTGCGGAGCGCATGCGGCTGTTCAAATTGCCGCGCTCGAGCTGGCAGGACTACGACAAGTCGCTGGTCTCGAAGGGCGGAGGCGTTTATCCACGTTCGTCGAAGGAAATCCGGCTCAGCCCCGAAGCGCAGAAACTGATCGGCGTCGGCGAAGCTGTCACGCCGCAGGCGCTGATGAAAGCGATCCTGCAAATGCCGGTCGATCTTTTGTTTTTCGGCGGCATCGGGACTTACATCCGCGCCTCGAGCGAAAGCGACGCCGCCGTCGGTGACCGCGCCAACGATGCCATCCGCATCACCGGGGCGAACATCAAATGCAAGGTGATCGGTGAGGGCGCCAATCTCGGGATGACGCAGCGCGGCCGTATCGAGGCCGCCATGCGTGGTATCCACCTCAACACCGATGCCATCGACAACTCCGCCGGCGTCAACACCTCCGATGTCGAGGTCAACATCAAGATCGCGCTCAGCGCGCCGCTGCGCGCCGGCGCGCTGACGCTCGATGCGCGCAACGCGCTGCTCACGGAAATGACCGACGAGGTCGCGCGTCTCGTCTTGCGCAACAATTATCTCCAATCGCTGGCGCTCTCGCTCGCCGAGCGGCGCGGCATGGAAGCTTTCGGCTTTCAGCAGCGGCTGATGCAGCTGTTGGAGACGCAGGGGCACCTCGACCGCGCGGTGGAATTTTTGCCGGACGACATGGCGCTGGACGACCGGCGCAAGCGCAAGGTGCCGCTGACGCGGCCGGAGCTTGCCGTGCTGCTCGCTTACGCCAAGCTCACGCTGTACTCCGACCTGCTCGACAGCGCGGTGCCGGACGATCCTTATCTCGGGCGCGGGCTCGGCCGCTATTTCCCGAAGGAGATGTCGCAGCGCTACGCCGACACGCTGCACGAGCATCGCCTGCGCCGCGAGATCATCGCCACGCAGCTTGCAAACTCGATGATCAACCGCGGCGGGCCGACGCTGGTTGTGCGCATCGCCGACCAGACCGGCGCTGCGCCGGATGCGATCGCGGCCGCGTTCGCGGCCGTGCGCGACAGCTACGACATGCCGGCGCTCAATGAGAAGATCAATACGCTGGACAACAAGATTCCCGGCAAGACGCAGCTCTCGCTTTATGCCGCGGTCGAAAATCTCCTGCTCGACCGGCTGGTCTGGTTCCTGCGCAACGTCGACCTGAAGCAGGGCCTGGCCAAAATCGTCGAACATTACCGCGCCGGCATCGCCGAGGTTTCCGGCGCGCTGGAGACGGCGCAGTCGAAGGATGCACGCGCGACGCGCGAGGAGCGCGAAAACGAGCTCAAGCAGGCGGGCGTGCCGGACGATCTTGCAGCGCGGCTTGCGAGCCTGCCGGCGCTCAAGGCTGCAACGGATATTGTGCTGGTCGCGGATCGCACCGAACGTCCGGTCGCCGAGGTGACCGCGACTTATTTCGCGTCGGAAGCATTCTTCCAGCTTGGCCAGCTCTCGGGCGTAGCGTCGGGCATCGCTATCGCGGATTACTTCGATCGGCTGGCGCTCGACCGTGCCGTCGATTCGATCGGCGAGGCCGAGCGGCGGCTCACTGCCGCGATGATTGCAACCGGCGCAAACGGCGCCGCCGCTGTCGAGGCATGGGTCAAGCCGCGGCAGAGAGAGGTTGAACGCATCCGTGCCGCAATGCACGAGATCGTCGGCTCGGGTCTGACGCTGTCGAAGCTCTCGGTCGCGGCGAGTCTGCTGGGAGACTTGGCGAGGCAGTAATTTTTTACGCCGTGCCTTTCCACACTGTCATTGCCGGGTCAAGCGCGGGCATGACGCCTGACATTGCGGCATGCTCGGCTGTTCAGTGCCTGAAATGGCGCGTCCCGGTGAACACCATCGCGACATTATGCGTGTCGGCAGCTTTGATCACCTCATCGTCGCGCATCGAGCCGC
>JAICMO010000028.1 GCA_025929185.1 Pseudolabrys sp. | reverse complement strand
GCCCAGCGGGGCCAGCCGCTGGAGACGACCTCATCGAGCTTTGGCGGGGCTGGCGCGGGCGACATCGTCGGCAATCTAGCCGCGAAGTCTGAACCAAGAATTTAAAAGCCGCTTAAGCCTTTAGTAATAGGTCCGATCATCGCCGTCTTGCCGCAACTCGGTGCCCAGCGCTCCACCATCCTTGATCTTTGCCGTCGTGGATCGCTATCCTGAAAGGGCGAGTGCGGGCGTAGTTCAATGGTAGAACGGCAGCTTCCCAAGCTGCATACGAGGGTTCGATTCCCTTCGCCCGCTCCAATCCATTTCGGTATTTCTACAGCGGGGTGATGCCGAAGCAATTTCGGATGCCGGCAACCTGTCTCATGGGGTGAGAGGCACACCTGCGCAGAACTCACGGCGAGGCCTGCGCGTTGTACCTGTGAACCAACGCGAGACAACGAAAATGCCGCTCTTATTCTATTTTCCGATGATTATATGGGCCGGTTTGTTTAGCGTCGCACACGAGGCCGCCTGTCCGCCGCGCAGACGAAACCTGCCGTACTAACGCCA
Organism: Pseudolabrys sp.; assembly: GCA_025929185.1. Classification (GTDB taxonomy): domain Bacteria; phylum Pseudomonadota; class Alphaproteobacteria; order Rhizobiales; family Xanthobacteraceae; genus Pseudolabrys. Next base: position 27,336 of record JAICMO010000028.1, on the reverse strand, counting down.
GAAAACGCACCTCTCGTAAAGCAAGCGCAAAAGCTCGCGCCCCATTGACGTAGCCGAAAATTAACCGCTATCGGTTTAGTTGGATTGCTGGCGTCGGTGGGGGGGCTTTGCGTCTATGCGTCGTGTTCTGTTGCTCGCGCTCCTGCTGTTGCCGTGCGCGGGCCATGCCGCAGAATTGCCGCGCATCCTGGCGAGCGCCGGGAATCAGGTTCCAGGCTGCGTCGTGCCTGCGTCGCTGATGCGGTTCGTCGAAACGCGCAATGCGCATCTCAGCACGCCGCGCGAGATCGATCCACGTTTCGGCAATATCGCCGGCCTTTACCAGAAACTCGGCAGTTGCGTGTCACGCGATCCGGCTCAATGTGTCGGCATTCGCTGGGATTATGCGTTCTTCCAGATGCTGCTTGAAACGAATTTCCTCACGTTCAGGCGGCCGGACGGCAGACTGGGCGGCGTGCGGGCCGAAGACAACAACTTTGCCGGCGTAGGCGCGACGGTGCCCGGCAAACCTGGCGAGAAGTTCGAGGACGTCCGAACCGGCGTGCTGGCGCACCTTCAGCATGTGTTGATGTATTCGCTCACGCCGATTCCACATCCCGTGGCACAACGCACGCGTCAAGTTCAAACCGACGTGCAGGACGCGCTGCGCCGCTTGCACCGGCCGGTAACGTTCACGGATCTTGCGCACATTTGGACGGGGACGAACAAGAATAGCTACGCGATCGAGATACAAAAGATCGCATCCGAATACGCCGACGGCTATTGCGGATCGCAACGCGTCGCCGATCGAGACTAGCTCCGTCGCCATCAATAGAAAAAGCCGGCCGCGCGACGTGCGCAGCCGGCTTGCTCGCTTTTCGGCGCGATTAATTTCCGCCGATCGTTTTGACCACGCTCGACATCGGCCGCGCCTCGGCGAGGCCTCCGCCCATCTCCTTGAGAACCATTTCCTTGTATTGCGGCAGCGGCTCGACCGGAGTCTTGCCGACGACCTGCACCACCTTGAAGCCGTTGTCCTTCATCCACTTGAGGATGGTGGGAATGGCTTCGGAGGTCGCGTGCTGAAAGTCGTGCATCAGGATGATGCCTTTGCCGCGCTTCTTCAGCTTGGCTTCGACCGATTTGATGACCTGCTCCGGCCGGCGCATCTTGAAATCAAACGAATCCATGTCGGTCGAGAACACGCCGATATTGCGCGAGCCGACATATTTCAGCAGTTCCGGCGGATGGCGCAGCGCCGGAAAGCGGAAGAACGGGGCCACCGGCTTGTTACCGAGCGCGATGCTGACAGCCGCGATGCCTTTCTCGATTTCGGCCTTGGCGTCGTCCTCAGACAGCTTGGAAAGGTCCTTGTGCGACCAAGTATGGCTGCCGATGGTTTGACCGGCGGCAGCGACCTCCTTGACGATTTCGGGGTGCCAGCCGGCATGCTCGCCGATGTTGAAGAACATCGCTTTCGTGCATTGGTCGGCGAGCGCCTTGAGCACGCGCTCGGTATTTCCCGGCCACGGCCCATCATCGAATGTCAGCACGACCTCGTGGTCGCGCAGGAAGTCGTAAGCCTTGAAATGCTCAAAACCGAATCCGGGGCCGCCGGTGGTATCGATCTCTACCACGCGCTCGACCCCGAGCGCATTCGGGTGTTCGCACTTGTTTGAGACGGGCGGGGTCGTTGCCTCGGCACCTGCCGCAGGCGACGCTGTTTTGAAGTCCTGCGCCCAGGCAGAGCCGACCGCAGCCGAAATCACGATCGCGAGCAGATACGCGTAGCGGGTTCGCATGTGGCCTCCAGCCCCGTTGGCGTGTTGATGGATAGCGCCATTGATGCGGCTTTGCCGCAAAGAGTCAATCTAAGCCCAAAAATTAGCCTATTTCCCGCGATATTCGGCCGAAATAACGTTAATGTCCGGCCCGTTGCAGTTTATTGCCCCGCCGGCACTTCAGGCTTATCTGAGTGAAAACGGCCGCACGGCCTTGGAGACAAGGAGATGTTCGTCACAGCGCCCGCCGAAGCGCGCGTCTCGCGCCCGCTGATTGCGGCCATTGGCGTCGTCGTGATTCTGGTGGGGGTCACGCTCGGTATGTGGGCGTACTACGGCACCACCGTTTTCTTTGAAGTGGTGCGCGCCGGCTGGGCCGCCTGTTTCTGAAACGCCCTTGAAACTGTCATGAACGCCAAAACGCCGCGGATACTTCTCGTTGTCTCGTCTTTTCTGGGCGGGTTGGTCGTGTTTCTGGCCGCGATTTTCTTTATCGCGGGCGGCGTTCCGTCTATCGGCGGCGCCACCGGCTCTGCGATCGGCGGCCCGTTCAATCTTGTCGACCAGAACGGCAAGACGATTACCGATCGCGATCTCAAGGGAAAGCCGTTCCTGGTGTTCTTTGGCTACACGCATTGTCCCGATGTTTGTCCGACGACCCTGTTCGACGCATCGGAAGTGATGCGCGCTCTCGGTAAGGATGCCGATCGTACGGCAATGCTGTTCATCACCGTCGATCCGGAGCGCGATACGCCGGCCGTTCTCAAGAACTATCTTTCGAGTTTCGATCCGCACGTGCGCGGCCTTACCGGGACGACTAATGCGCTTGCGGCCGTGGAGAAGGAATACCGGGTTTACTCCAAAAAGATTCCGGAAAAGGACGGCGATTATTCGATGGATCACTCGGCCATCGTTTATCTCATGGATAAGGACGGCCGCTTCGTGGCGCCGTTCAATCTTGCGCGCCGGCCCGCGGTCGCCGCCGCCGATTTGCGTAAATACATGTGAATTATGTTGCGTCGGCTGAATGGGCCGGGACCAATGTCGCCGCGTCCAGGCTGCTCAAATGGCGCTCGAGCAGCGAAAGCGAGCGAACGGCATGTGTGGCGCTGTGCGTTCTTGCAGCCATGCCGTGCTCTGTCTTTTCCCAATGGTATGGATTGAAAAGGAACTGATATAAAGCGCGCCACGCGGCAAGCGACAAAAGCAGCCAATGGACCGGCGTGAGCGCAAGCACCCAACTCGCCGACAGCAGTCCTCGACGGGCCAGTCCGCGCCACCCCAAAAAGGCGGACGTGAGATATCCGGTCACGGCTGTCGTGCCATAAAGGCCGGTGAGCAGAGCGACGGCAACGCCGCTAGATTTCCACATCGGCGCGCCGTTCCTGACTGAATAGATCAGAATTCCGAGGAAAACAGGATGGACCAGCGCCGCCAGAGCATTGCCGCCGACCAGCAGCTGGAACGCCATGAAATGGAACGGGCCGAGGTCGCGCAGCAAGCGGCGCGGCTCGCGCATGTGTACAAACCAGGTCTGTAGCCAGCCCTTGAACCAGCGCGTCCGTTGCCTCAGCCATGGCCACAACCGTCCAGGCGCTTCCTCGAAGGTCGTCGAGTCGGTCATCGCCATGCGGTAGCCGAAGCGCGCGAAACGCATGCCAAGATCGGCATCCTCGGTGACGTTGTAAGAGTCCCAGCCGCCGACTGCGCGCAGGCTCGCGGTGCGGAAATGGTTCGACGATCCGCCGAGCGGGAACGGCAATTGCAGCGCCGCCATGGCGGGCAGAAAAATATCGAAATGGGCCGCGTATTCCGCGGTAAACATGGCGGCGAGCCAGCCATCTGACCTGTTGTTGATGGTGAGGCGGGCCTGCACGCAAGCAAGATCGTCGTCGGCTTTGCGGAACGTGTCCAATGCGCGCCGAAGCTGGTCCGGCTCCGGCCTATCTTCCGCATCGAAGACGACGGTGAAAGTGCCGCGGGCAAAAGGCAGGGCGACGTTAAGGGCCTTCGGTTTTGTGCGCGGGCCGGTCGGCGGGGCGATAATCGTTTCGATTGCGAGGTCGCCGCGATAGGCTGCGATGGCTGCACGTGTATCCGGATCGTCTTTCTCGGTTACCAGCAGGATTTGAAGTTTCTCCGGCGGATAGTCGAGGCGTTCAAATGACGCGAGCAGTCCGCGCACCGACCCCGCTTCGTCATAGAGCGCCGAGATGATCGTGTAGACCGGCAGTTCATCGTCATAGAGACGTGGCGCCGATCTGTCGCGGTGCTGTCGCATGAAGGCACCGACAAGTCGCAGAGCGATCCACGCGAGAAATCCCGTCGCCAATGCGAGTTCGAACGTCAATATCGTCGTTGCCGGCGCAAACGCGACCGAGGCAACAACGGCACACGCGGCGAGACTTACACCAGTCACGTTAATGTGCCAGCGCGGTGGCGCCGCCGACAACATCGGCCAGCGCAACTGGAGCGCGTTCGCGGCATGCGTGGCGAGTGCGCCGTTCCCGGCTTTAAGAACAAATCGATGCAGGCGCTCCGCAGTCGTGAAACGGAGACGCTGCGCGAGAACAGGATTTGCTCGCATAAACTCAAGCAGCCGGCGGACATCGCGTGGCGCCACCACAAGGGTTAGGACACCGGTGTCCGCCAGTGGCAGAATGTCTTTGTCGAGCGCATCGATCAGTTGCGCGTCGTCGAGCGGACAATGCGCGCGACACAAGCCATCCAGCGTCTCAAATTGTTTGCCAACGCTGGCAGCGAGGGCGCGGAAATAAGCCTCCTCCGTTATCGCGCCGGCCGCGATCAGGACGCGATCGGCGCCGATACCAACTGTCCGAGCCCGCTGCTCGGCTGCCGCGAGCACGTCGGGAGGCAACAGGTCGCGCACGCAATCGATTTCAGGAAATGCCGCTGTTTTACCGGTTGGTTCGCTTGGATCGCCGGTCGTCCCGGGCGCGATCGGCGGCGCTCGGTCTGAATCCCCCCTCGATGGCTTCGTCGGACGCTCAACAGGCGCCCTTTGGCCTACATCGTGCACTCAAAGCCCCGCCCACAATTCTGCGGCACGTGATAGCACAATTGCAACCGAAACGCGATACAAACGTAGGCCTCCGACGCGCCGCCGGCTAACGATGGTTTTTCGCGCACCCGGGTGTTAGAAGGCCCCAATGTCGGGATTTATGTCGCACTACATGGCGCCGATTGCGGTCGCCGCAGTCGCCGTTGTGCTGGTGCTTGGCCTCATCAATATGATGCGCGGCGGCTCACCGAACACGTCGCAGAAGCTGATGCGGCTGCGCGTGCTGCTTCAATTCGTGGCGATCGTCATCATCATGCTGACGATCTGGATTATGGGCCGCTGAGCCGGTTCGGCCGACCACCTCCGTTCCGCGATTGGCGCAATCGGATAAAATAGCCGCTGCCGATTCCTAGCGAAGTCCTTGGAGCCGCCATGGTCGTGCTCAATCGCATTTATACCCGCACCGGCGACGAAGGGACCACATCCCTTGGCTCCGGCGCTCGTCGCAAAAAATACGATTTGCGCGTTTCGGCCTACGGCACGCTGGACGAGGTCAATGCCGTTCTCGGTATCGTGCGTTTGCATACGACCGGCAACGAGACGCTCGATGCGGCTCTGTCGCGCATCCAGAACGACCTTTTCGATGTGGAGGCCGACCTGTGTTTGTCCGAGAAAGGGCCCGGCGGGGCCCGCATGACCGTTACTGACGCGCAAGTGACGTGGCTTGAGGGCGAAATCGACCGCCTAAACGCCGATCTCGCGCCGTTGAAATCTTTCATTCTTCCGGGCGGCAGTCCTGCGTCGGCCTATATGCATCTGGCGCGCACGGTGTGTCGGCGCGCCGAACGGATCATGGTCGAGCTCAAGGACCAACCGGATGAAGAGGTGTCGCCGGCCTCGCTGAAATACGTCAATCGCCTGTCGGACTATTTGTTTGTTGCCGGCCGCTACGCCAATGAGAAAGGCCTGCGCGACGTTCTGTGGGCGCCGGGGCAGAACCGTTAGTTCCGCGTTCTTTGCACCGCAGCATAAACGTTGACAGGCGAGCGCCGCCGCCTTTAGCTTCCCGCCCACATTTTGCCACCCTGCGGAAGGGGATTCATGAAAATTCTGGTGCCCGTGAAGCGGGTGGTAGACTTCAACGTCAAGATCAGAGTGAAGCCGGATGGTTCCGGGGTCGAACTCGCCAACATCAAGATGTCGATGAATCCCTTCGACGAGATCGCCGTCGAAGAGGCGATCCGTCTGAAGGAAGCAGGTAAGGCAACCGAAATCGTTGCAGTATCGATCGGTCCGGCGCAGGCGTCGGAGACGATCCGTACCGCACTCGCGATGGGTGCAGACCGCGGCATCCTGGTGAAGACCGATGGCGCTCCCGTCGAGCCGCTTGCCGTGGCCAAGATTCTCAAGGCGGTGGTCGAGGCCGAGAAGCCGGGCCTCATCATCATGGGCAAGCAGGCGATCGACGACGATTGCAATCAGACCGGTCAGATGCTGGCGGCGCTGCTGGGCTGGTCCCAGGGCACGTTCGCGTCGAAGGTCGTGCTCGACGGCGAAACCGTCACTGTGACTCGCGAAGTCGACGGTGGCTTGCAGACGGTGAAGCTCAAGGCGCCTGCGATCGTCACCACCGATTTGCGTCTGAACGAGCCGCGCTACGCGAGCTTGCCGAACATCATGAAGGCGAAGAAAAAGCCGATCGACGAAAAGACGCCCGACGCTTACGGCATCGACATCAAGCCGCGGCTTCAGATTCTGAAGACATCGGAGCCGCCCGGGCGCAAGTCCGGCGTGAAGGTCGCTTCGGCAGCGGAGCTTGTCGGAAAGCTCAAAGATGCGGGAGTGATCTGATGACGACGCTCCTGATCGCCGAGCACGACAACAAGTCGCTGAAGGATGCGACCAACAAGGCGCTCACTGCTGCGAAGGCATTGAGCGGCGACGTGCACGTTCTCGTCGCCGGAAATAATTGCAAAGCGGTTGCCGACGCCGCCGCGAAGCTCGATGGCGTCTCGAAGGTTCTTGTGGCGGAAGCCTCGCCTTACGAGCACATGCTGGCCGAGCCGACCGCCGCGCTGGTTGTGTCGCTCGCCGGTGGCTACGACGCTATCGTTTCGCCCGCGACGACCAGCGGCAAGAACATCATGCCGCGAGTCGCCGCGCTACTCGACATGATGCAGATTTCCGACATCACCAAAGTAGTGGCGCCGGACACGTTCGAGCGGCCGATTTACGCCGGCAACGCGATCCAAACCGTAAAATCGAATGACGCAAGGAAGATCATCACGGTGCGTACCGCCGCGTTCCAGGCAACGGGGGAGGGCGGATCGGCGCCGATCGAAAACATCGCCGCAGCGAACGATCTGGCGCTCTCGTTGTTCGTTGGAGAAGAGTTGTCGAAGTCCGATCGTCCCGAACTCACCTCCGCAAGGATCATCATTTCCGGCGGGCGCGCGATGCAATCGCGCGAGAACTTCACGAAATATATCGAGCCCGTCGCCGACAAGCTGGGCGCCGCAATGGGCGCTTCGCGCGCTGCCGTCGATGCCGGCTACGCACCGAACGACTGGCAAGTCGGTCAGACCGGCAAAGTCGTGGCCCCCGAACTCTACATTGCAGTGGGAATTTCGGGCGCGATCCAGCATCTCGCCGGGATGAAAGACTCCAAGATCATTGTTGCTATCAACAAGGACGAAGAGGCGCCGATTTTCCAGGTGGCCGACTATGGTCTGGTAGCCGACCTTTACCAGGCGCTGCCCCAACTCGCGGAGGAACTTGGGAAAATCGGCCGTTGACCATCGCGCAATATTGTCGCTGCGGCTGTGGTTTCGACGTGCGGATCGGCGTAAATATGCCGGAACAACAATAAGGACGGACGCAAAGGCCGGGAACCGGCGTTTTGCCTCACTCGGATGGGATCATGGCGGCCAACATTCAAAGCATCGGGGTGATCGGCGCCGGACAGATGGGCAACGGCATCGCTCAAGTCTGCGCGCTGGCGGGCTACAACGTGCTTCTTAACGATGTCTCGGTCGATCGCATCAAGGCCGGCCTGGCGACGATCAACGGCAATCTGACACGGCAGGCGAGCAAGAAGGGAATCGCCGACGAGGATCGCAAGAGCGCGCTTGCACGAATCAAACCGGCCGAAAAGTACGATGCGCTGGCGACATGCGATCTGGTCATCGAGACGGCGACGGAAAAGGAAGAGGTCAAACGAAAGATTTTTTCCGACGTTTGCGCATCGCTGAAGTCGGATGCGATCATTGCAACCAATACGTCATCGATCTCCATCACGCGTCTTGCTGCATCGACGGACCGTCCCGAGCGCTTTATCGGGATTCATTTCATGAATCCGGTGCCGCGGATGGAGTTGGTCGAACTGATCCGCGGCATCGCCACGGACGACGCGACATTTGAAACCAGCAAGGCGTTTGTCACGAATCTTGGCAAGACCATCGCTGTCTCGGAAGATTTCCCGGCTTTTATCGTCAACCGCATCCTGCTGCCGATGATCAACGAGGCGATCTACACGCTTTACGAGGGCGTCGGCAACGTCGAGGCGATCGATACGGCGATGCGGCTCGGCGCGCATCATCCAATGGGGCCGCTGGAGCTTGCGGATTTCATCGGGCTCGACACCTGTCTCTCGGTCATGCAGGTGCTGCACGAGGGGCTGGCCGATTCCAAATATCGGCCATGCCCGCTGCTGGTGAAGTACGTCGAGGCCGGCTGGCTCGGCCGCAAGACGCAGCGCGGCTTCTACGATTACCGCGGCGAGAAGCCGGTGCCGACCCGCTGAACCGCCGAGATCATGCCGCCGCGGCCGGGCGCGACGGCGCCGTGTCGCGCCACGCCGGCAACGCGAACACGCGATCGAACCAGGCGCGCACGTTTGCGTAGGGCGCAAGCGGCATTTCGGCTTCCTTCGAATAAATGAGCGAAGCGGCAACCGCGAAATCGGCGAGCGTCACGGCTGAGCCGACGAGGTAGGGCTGCTTGGCGAAATGGGCCTCCAGGACGGCCGCGTCGCGTTCAAAGGCTTCGGTGGCCCTCCCGACAATCGCCTCGTCCGGGGGGCCGAGGTTGACAAGCTTCTTTATGAGCCGCTGAAAGGTGAGCGGCTGGCATGCTTGGGCGTCGAAATGCGCGAGTTGCCAGCAGAACCATCGGCCGATGTCGGCCCGCGCCCTGGTGTCGTCGGGCCAAAGCTGGTTTGGCTTTTTGCCGGCGATGTACTGCATGATGGCATTCGACTCCCACAACGTGAAGTCGCCGTCGACCAGCGTCGGGGTGCGGCCGGTCGGGTTGAGCGCAAGATAATCGGGCGCATGCGAGGCGCCTTTCGCCAGATTGACAAATTCCAGTTCGAGAGGAATGCCCAGATAGGCGGCGACCGCGCGTACTTTCCACAGGTATTGGGCGAGAGCGGAAATCCATAAAGCTTCATGTTCGACTCCTCTCGTTACGGATTGCTTTCGGCTTGGGTTGCGTTACTCGCAGCACGATGCCGGATGTATCGTGGGCGCGGGCTCGTATTCGTCGTGACGGCGCAGCCATTTCATCATGTTGCCGCCGGGACCCTCGTTGCGGCCGAGCGGCGCAAGATCGAGGAAGCGGTAGGTCCCCGCCAGTTCCTCGCCGGCACGCTCGTAGGACGAATAGGTGTGATAGATCGTGCCGTCCGCATCCTTAAAAGAACATGCTCTCGCCATGCATGTCTTCCATGGCCAGCTTCTGCGGTCGGAAATTGTACTCGACCGGCCCTGCTTCCAGCGCCTCCTTCCGAAACGAGACCTTGAAGTCGTAATTGAAATCGCTGCCGAGCGAGGACACCCATCGGAACGTCCAGCCCATCCGCTTCTTATAGGCCTCGATTTGGTCGACGCTGGTCCGCGACACGGCGGCGAACGAAAGATTGTTATGCTCGAAATGCCGGCGCGCGGCGTCGACATGGTCGCAGAGGAACGAGCAGCCGGTGCAGCCGGCCTCCCAATCCGGACCGAACATAAAGTGGTAGATCATCAGTTGATCGCGGTGCTCGAACAGGTCGGCCAGCGTGACCTTCCCGTTCGCGCCATCGAACACGTAGGTCTTCTCAACCTTGACCCAGGGCAGGGCACGTCGTTCGGCGGCAAGCGCGTCGCGGGCGCGGGTCAGTTTTTTTTCTTTCGCCAGCAGCGCTTTGCGGGCTGCGGTCCATTCGTCGTGTGACACGATCGGGTGCTGCATGACAGGACTCCTGAACACGGATTTCAAACTTTCGGCGGCGTCATCCAGCCGATGCCGGCGCCGCCCGGCTCCTTCAAGATCGCGATGCGGCCGACATTCGGGATGTCGAAAATAGGCCGCATCAAGGTAGCGCCGGCGCTTTGCGCCTTTTTTACCCGCGCATCGACGTCGTCGACGGCGATGTAGGACATCCAGCCCTCCGGCACGCGCGCGAATTTCGGGTCGGTCAGCGGGAAAAGGCCGCCGACATATTGGTCACCCATTTTGGCGACCCAATACGTTCCATCCGGCATCGGCATGCCCTCGAAGGTCCAGCCGAGCGTATCGGCGTAGAACTTCTTGTCGCGCTCGGCATCGCGCGTCATCAGCTCGTTCCAGTAGAAGCTTCCGTGCGTCCATGCGTGCGCCATATCCAACTCCCTTTACGCGGAGACAAATTGTTCGAGCTTCTCCATCGAGCCACTCCAGCCATGCTGGTGGCGGTCGCGCGCATCCTCGTCGAAGAACTGTTCGTGCGTGAGTGTCAGCAAGGTGCCGCCGGCATCCGACTTCAACGTGACGGTTACCAGCGACTCGCGCTCGGGCGTGGATTTCCACGCCCACGTGAAAACCAGTTTCTCGTTGGGGATCACCTCGCGATAGACGCCGCTCACGTCATGTTCTTCGCCGTCGGGCGATTGCATCACCCAGCGATACCGCCCCCCTTTGCGGGGATCGGCTTCGGCGTGCAGCGATTTCACCTCGCCAGGACCCATCCAGCGCTTTACTTTTTCCGGATCGGTCCACGCGCTGAAGACTTTTGCCGGCGACGCGTTGAACCGGCGCTTGATGGTGAGGCTTGGCTTGGTTGCGGTGGTGACCATGAGTCTTCCTCCAAAAACGTGGCGAGCCGGTCGAGCCTTGCCGACCAGAATTTCTGATAACGATTGAGCCACTCGACCGCTTCTTCCATCGGCGCGGCGCGTAGCCTGCACGCTACCGTGCGGCCGGTCTTCGTTCGCGTGATGAGACCGGCATCGGACAGCACATCGAGATGCTTCATCACGGCGGGCAATGAGATCGCGAATGGGCGGGCAAGGTCGCTGACCGAAACATCCCGCTTTTCGCTTAATTGGGCGAGCAGCGCGCGCCGCGTGGAATCGGAAAGCGCGGCGAAGGTGCGGTCGAGCCGACCGGTGGAATAGTAAACCATGTGGTTAAGTATAAGTGAGTAAGCGGGCCTGTCAAGCTGGAATCGGCGTTTATCTTTCGTTGATGCTCCCCCGCTACAAATGAGCGCTATGGACGTGGCATCTATCGCAGCAGCATTCGTCGCCGCGCAAATGAGCCGCATGCAAATGGCGGTCGCGGCGAAAATAATCCGCATGAACGCGGATCAAGCGAATTCTGTCGCGCAGTTGCTTCAGTCGGCACAGCAAAACGCCGCCCAGCTTGCCAACGTCGCGGCAGGCGTTGGGCAAAACGTCGATATCAGCGCCTGAGATTGCGGCGCGCCGCTACTTCTTCAAAACGGCTTTGATCAGCTTGATGGCGTCATCGCTCGCCCATTCGGCGGGTCCTGCGATGCTGCCGATTTCGCACCCTGCGGGATCGACGAGCACGGTCGTCGGCATGCCGAAGGCGCGACCGATCTCCTTGAGATCCTGAAAGACCTTGGCGTTCGGGTCAGCGTAATAAGTGAGGCTCTGCACGCCGACCTCCTTCAGGAAGGCCTTCGGCTTGTCGAGATTGCGCGTGTCTATATTGACGGCGACGACCTGGAAGTCGGATCCGCCCAGGCGCTGCTCAAGCGAGTCCAGGGCCGGCATCTCCTTGCGGCAGGGCACGCACCAGGTGGCCCAGAGGTTCAACAAGACGGTACGGCCGTGCCACTGGTCGAGCGCATGTTTCTGCCCGGAATCGTCCTGGAAAGTGAGGTCCGGCAGCTTGAGCGGTGATTTGTCAAGATTGACCGCTGCCACTTCGCCGCGCGCCAACGGTGCGACCTTTTGCGCAAGATTAACCGCCGGACCACAGACTTGGTCATCCGCATTGCGTTGGAACCCGGCAATCCCGTATACCCCCGCGAACCCGGCGCCAACTCCTGCGACAACAGCGACCGCGATCATCGCAAAGAGGCGGCGTGACGGGCGTTTTGTTGTTTCCGCAGGTCGTTCGTTCATGGCCGGTGGGATATCGCTGGATGTGTCATGAGCAACAAGATGTGGGGCGGACGGTTTACGTCTAGCCCGGACGCGATCATGGAGGACATCAACGCCTCCATCGACTTCGACCGGCATCTTTACCGCCAGGACATCGCCGCGTCCAAGGCCCATGCCGAGATGCTTGCGAAGCAAGGCATCATCGCGGCCGACGATGCAAAAAAGATCGCTCACGGTCTAGACACGATCCTGTCAGAAATCGAGTCCGGCAAATTCGACTTCAAGCGCGCGCTCGAAGACATCCATATGAACGTCGAGAGCCGGCTCGCTGAATTGATCGGCGCGCCCGCGGGGAGGCTGCATACCGCGCGCTCGCGCAACGATCAGGTCGCGACCGACTTCCGGCTTTGGGTGCGCGACAGCATCGATGCACTCGACAAGGCGCTTGCGGATTACCAGCGCGCGCTGGCGGAAAAGGCGCTGGAGCACGCGGCAGCCGTCATGCCGGGCTTCACGCATCTGCAAACGGCGCAGCCGGTGACATTCGGTCACCACCTGCTGGCCTACGTCGAGATGGTGGCGCGCGACCGTGGCCGGTTCGCCGATGCACGCAAGCGGTTGAACGAGTCGCCGCTCGGCTCCGGTGCGCTCGCCGGCACCTCATTCGATCTCGACCGCGACATGACGGCGCGCGCGCTCGGCTTCGATCGGCCGAGCGCCAATTCGCTCGACGCCGTATCCGATCGCGACTTCGTGATGGAAACGCTTGCCGCGGCATCGATCGCGTCCATTCACTTGTCGAGGCTTGCCGAGGAGATCGTGATCTGGGCCTCACCGCTTACGGGATTGGTCAAGCTCTCGGACAAGTTCACCACCGGCTCGTCGATGATGCCGCAGAAGCGCAATCCCGATGCAGCGGAATTGGTGCGGGCCAAAGCCGGGCGCATTGTCGGTGCGCTGCAGGGTCTGCTGATCGTGATGAAGGGCCTGCCGCTCGCGTACGCCAAAGACATGCAGGAGGATAAAGAGGGCGCAATGGACGCGCTCTCCGCCTTGAGCCTCTCGATTGCGGCAATGACCGGCATGGTCCGAGATATGGAGCCGGATATTGCGCGCATGAAAAAAGCGGCGGCAGAAGGATATGCGACGGCAACCGATCTAGCCGACTGGCTGGTGCGCGTGCTGAAAATGCCCTTCCGCGACGCGCATCATGCGACCGGCCGCATCGTCGCAAAAGCGGCCGAGCAAGGCGTGCCTCTGCACCGGCTTGCGCTCGAGAAGATGCGCGAAATCGAGCCGCGCATCGGCGAGGACGTATTCACGGTGCTTTCCGTCGACCGTTCTGTCAAAAGCCGGGTCAGCTATGGCGGCACGGCGCCGCGCAACGTGCGCGCGCAAGCGAAGAAATGGCTGAGAAAGCTGGAAAAAGACAAATCCTGACTTCGCCTTGCTTCTTGCGTTTGCTAAGGTCTGCCCATGCATAGAGCGTATCTGATGGATCGCTTCCGCGGCCGCCCGTTTACGGCTTTGGCCGTGCTCGGTGCGTTTGGTGTTGCCGTCGCACTTGGCGGTTGCGGGCGGAAGGGGCCGCTCGATCCGCCACCCAGCGCCGCGGCGCCGCCTCCGCCGCAAAGCTCGGCTTCGTCGGCGGTGCTTTCGCCGTTCGGCTCGCAGGCGACTTCATCGGACAGCGGCCAACGCTCCGACCGAAGCGCCGGCGTGATGCACAACGGGCAGGCGGTCGCGCCCAAGGGCCCAAATAAACGTATTCCTCTCGACGCCCTGCTCGATTGAGCGTGCGATGCATCACTTCGATTATCGTGGTGGCGTCTTGCACGCCGAGGCGGTGAATCTCGAAACGCTCGCAGCCGCGGTCGGGACGCCCTTCTACTGCTATTCGACGGCAACGCTGGAGCGGCACTACAAGGTGTTCGCGGGTGCGTTCGCGGACGTTCGCGCGCTCGTCTGTTACGCGATGAAGGCGAATTCCAATCAGGCCGTCGTCAAGACGTTGGCGAAGCTCGGCGCCGGCGCCGACGTGGTTTCGGGAGGAGAGCTCAAGCGCGCCCGCGCGGCCGGTGTACCCGGCGAGAAGATCATGTTTTCCGGCATCGGCAAGACGGCGGCCGAGTTGGCGCTCGCCGTCGACGAAGACATTCTTTGTGTCAATGTCGAGTCCGAGCCTGAGCTCGAGCTGTTGTCATCAATCGCATCGTCCAAAGGCCGCACGGCCCACATTTCAGTGCGGGTCAATCCGGATATCGATCCCAAGACGCACCACAAGATCGCGACCGGGAAGGCGGAAAATAAATTCGGCGTTCCGATCAGCCGCGCGCGCGCCGTCTATGCGCACGCGGCCAAGCTGCCCGGCCTCAAGGTCGCCGGCGTCGACATGCATATCGGCAGCCAGATTACCGAACTCGACCCGTTCGGCGCCGCCTTTCGGTTACTCGCCGAGTTTGTGCGCACGCTCCGCGCGGACGGCCACACGATCACGCACATCGATCTCGGCGGCGGCCTCGGCATTCCTTATCATGACGGCAATGAGCCGCCGCCGCATCCCGACGAGTATGCAAAAGTGGTAAAGCGCGCCACGCGCGACCTTGATTGTCGGCTGATTTTCGAGCCGGGGAGATTGATCGTCGGCAATGCCGGCATCCTGATCACGCGCGTGCTGTTCGTGAAACGAGGCGAGGTCAAGACCTTCGTCGTCGTCGATGCCGCGATGAACGATCTCATTCGTCCCACGCTCTACGATGCGCACCACGAAATCTGGCCGCTACACGAGCCGAAGACGAGCACGCCGCGCATCCGCGCCGATGTAGTGGGGCCGGTGTGCGAATCGGGCGATTTTCTGGCGCTCGATCGCGACATCGTTCAACCGGAACCCGGCGCGCTGCTCGCGATTATGTCGGCCGGGGCCTATGGGGCGGTGCAAGCGGGCACGTACAACACCCGTCCTTTGGTTCCCGAAGTATTGGTCAACGGCGGCGAATGGGCCGTCGTGCGTCCCCGCCTTGAAGTTGACCAATTGATTGCGCTCGATCGCATGCCACCTTGGTTCCCGGGTGCATAGTTTGGGACCCGCCCGCGTGTTAGCGTGTTGACGGGTAGATTCGACCGCGTGCGCGACGGAGCGGTTTTTGGATACCTTGGACCAGCAGCACTCCTCCGCTGAGCAGCCGATCAGGCGGCGACTGGAGCGCGCCCTTCAGCGCGCGCGTGGGAGCATTCTGTGGGAGCGGCTATGGCCTGCGCTGGCGGCGCTTGCGGTCGCGGCCGGCCTCTTCCTCGTATTTTCGTGGGCGGGCCTGTGGTTGGTGTTACCGCCGCTTGGTCGCGCCATCGGGCTGTTCCTGTTCTTGATCGTAACGCTCGCGGCGGCGGTCCCGCTCGCGCTGGTACGAGTGCCGAGCGTTAACGACGGGCTGCGGCGACTCGACCGCGGCAGCGGCGAACGGCACCGGCCGGCGACCGCCATCGCTGATGAAGTGGCCGGCAATCCAAGCGACCCCGTAACGCAGGCGTTGTGGCGCGCGCATGTCGAGCGCGCCCTGCTGTCTGCGCGCAAGCTCAAGGCGGGCTGGCCGAAGCCGCATTTGTCGGCGCGGGACCCGATCGCATTGCGGGCGCTCGTGATCATTCTGGTCGTGGCGACCTTTTTCGCCGCCGGCGGTGAGCGCATCAAGCGCATCACCGCCGCGTTCGACTGGCACGGTGTGGTGACGCCGGCGAATTTCCGCATCGATGCCTGGGTGAACCCGCCGCTTTACACGGGGCGCGCGCCGATCATGCTATCCGGCTTGCGCTCGGGTGAGACGCCGCAAAAGGAAACGGAGGCGATTGCCGTTCCGACCGGAAGCCAACTTGTCGTGCGTGGCACCGGTCAGGTTCGCTTCGATGTGGTCAAGCGGGGCGGTCTTGAGGATGCGAAGGCGGAGAAGCAGGAGCCCGCGTCGAAAGGCACGGTGGAGCACCGCCTGATCATCAAAGGCGACGGGAGCGCCGTGTTGCGCGGTGTTGGCGCCGACGTCGTATGGAATTTCACCGCCATCCCTGACAAGCCGCCGACCATCGATCTCATTCGCGATCCCGAGCGCCAGGCGCGCGGGTCGCTCAGGCTGGACTATCGCGTCACCGACGACTACGGGGTGACGCAGGCGCAAGCGACATTCGCGCGCAAGGACGCACCAGCTTCGGGCGGCGAGCCGGCGCATCCGTTGTTCAAGGCGCCCGAATTTGCGCTCACGCTGCCGGGCTCGCGCGCGCGTGCCGGCACGGCGCAGACGACGCACGATCTCACCGCGCATCCCTGGGCCGGCGCCGACGTGGTGATGACGCTGATTGCGCGCGACGAAGCGGGCAACGAAGGACGCAGCGAGCCGCACGAGCTTACCCTGCCGGAGCGCATCTTCACCAAGCCGGTCGCGCGGGCGCTGATCGAACAGCGCCGCAATCTGGCGCTTGACGCGAATGCCAAGCCGATCGTGCTCACAGCGCTCGACGCGCTGACGCTGGCGCCGGAAAAATTCACGCCGAACGCCAGCATCTATCTCGGCTTGCGCTCGATCTATTTCGATCTCCTGCACGCCAGGAGCGACGACGCGCTGCGCGAGGTCGTTGCGCGGATGTGGGACATGGCCGTGCAGATCGAGGACGGCAATATCTCGCAAGCCGAGCAGGCGCTGCGCCAGGCGCAGGAAGCGTTACGGCAGGCGTTGGAGCGCAACGCGCCCGACGAGGAGATCAAGCGGCTGATGGACCAGCTGCGCGCGACCCTCGACAAATTCCTCCAGGCGCTGGCGGAGCAGATGAAGCGCAATCCGCAGCAGCTCGCACGCCCGCTCGACCGCAATACGCGCGTGCTCAGCCAGCGTGATCTTCAAAACCTAATCGACCGCATGGAAAACCTGGCGCGCTCGGGCAACAAGGAAGCTGCGCGCCGGCTGCTCGAGCAACTCCAATCGATGCTCGAGAATCTGCAAATGGCGCAGCCGGGGGATAGCGGCGACGACGACATGATGTCTGCGCTCGACGAACTTAGCGACATGATCCGCAAGCAGCAGCAATTGCGCGACCGCACGTTCAAGCAGGGACAGGATTCCCGCCGCAATCAGCAGCCCGGCCAGCGCCGGCAATTCGGCGATCTGCGGCAGGATCAGCAGGGCCTGCATCAGCGGCTGCAAAAGCTGCTGGAGCAACTGCGGAAGAACGGTCTCGGCCAACAGATGCCGGGCCAAAAGGGCGAAGGCCAGAAGGGCGAAGGCCAGAAGGAAATGGGCCAGCTCGGCGATGCCGGCGACGCGATGGGACAGGCGGAAGGTCAGCTTGGCCAGGGTGACCCCGACAGCGCGGTCGACAGCCAGGGCCGTGCTCTAGAAGCGATGCGCAAGGGGGCGCAAGGCTTGGCGCAACAAATGCAGCAAAGCGGCATGGGCCCCGGTCCGGGCCAGCCCGGCCGTAACGGCCGCGCACGCGCGCAGCAAGATACCGATCCGCTCGGGCGGCCGATGCGCGGCCGTCAGTACGGCGACGACGTGACCGTGAAAGTGCCGGGCGAAATCGACGCGCAGCGCGCGCGCCGCATCCTCGAGGAATTGCGCAAGCGCTTCGCCGATCCCTCACGCCCGCAAATCGAGCTCGACTACATCGAGCGCCTGCTGCAAGGCTTTTAGTTCTTGCGTTTGCGTCCTGACGCCATGCGCGTCTGAATGCGCCGGCCGCCGCGTCAGTTGACCGCAGCAATTTTATCGCGGCTGCTGAAGAAACGCACCACGATGTCGGCGGCTTCCTTCGGCGGTGAAGCCAACCGGCTTTGGAATGGCAACGTGTCGCCCGCGCGGAGAATGCTGCGGCTCGGCAAGGCCGTCCACGTATAGAGTTCTTGTCCCTTGGCGCTGCGGGCGGCGAAACGCAGGCGCGGTACGGCGACCGGCTCCTGCGATTTACTCACGATTTTGCCCTGGATCAGCAGCACGGGCGTTCCGTCGGCGCTTTCGCGTGACACCTTCACGTTCTCGAATGCAAGATGGCGCAAATTGACGGGCAGGCCGATCATCGCAAACAAAGAAGCTGTTTGCGGCAAGTAGCGCACCACGTCCTCGCGCGCGCCCACAAGCGCGACATTGAACGCAAGCAGAACCAGAATGAGCGCCGTCCAGCGTGAACGGCTTTGCGAGCGTTTTCGTTTGGCCTGGAGGCGTTCGCGCCGCGCCGCGAAGCTTTCGATATCTTCCTGTTCGGCCTCCGTCCCGTCTTGTGAAAGTGAGTCCGGCAACGGCTCGGTTTCGATCGGCGGAACGAGCGATGGCGCGTCGGTGACGGGGATCGGCGTCACATCGGCCTGAATGTCGCCGTTGATTTCCGGGTTTTCCGCCGCGACTTCGGGTTGTTGCGACTCGGCCGGCAAATCGGATGCTTCCGCATGCACATCACCATCCGCCGGCTCAGGTTGGGGCACGGAGGGCGGCTCGTCTCCCTGGGCGACGGGCGGCGTATCGAGAGGTGGCGCCAGCTGCGCCTGGGCCTCCGCTATGGCCCGGTCGACGAAAGCGTCGAGGTCCGGCTCTCCCGCTTTCGGACCTCCGGCGAACCATGTCGATTTGCAACGCGCACAACGAACCGTTCGGCCGGCCGGACCAAGAGACCCCTGGTCGACCGAATAGGAGGTTGAGCAGTGTGGGCAAACGATCAGCATTGCAAATCGCGACGTTTGAGCGCGCGAACGGTAGCAGCCGTCCGTTAACGGATCGGAAACCATGAAACTCTCCTCTATGGCCGCCGGCGCGGGGAGCGCAGGCGCTGACCAGTGGCGAAGCGGCGGCTGTGGCGAGGTCGTGATATTGCTGTAAAGACGCGATTCTTGCGCGGGTACGAGCAGGCAGGCGGCAGCTTGAGGCCGTCACGAGGAGCGGAGACAGGTTTGGTCCGATTCGAAAACGTCGGATTACGTTATGGATTGGGACCGGAGGTCCTGCGCGACCTCTCGTTCCGAATCGAGCCGCATTCCTTTCAGTTCCTTACCGGCCCATCGGGCGCCGGTAAGACATCGCTCCTGCGGTTGATGTTTCTCTCTCTCAGGCCGACGCGCGGCCTGATCACCCAATTCGGCCACGATGTATCGACGCTGTCGCGTGACGCACTCGCCACCTTGCGGCGGCGCATCGGCATCGTGTTCCAGGATTTCCGCTTGCTCGATCATATGACTACTTACGAGAACGTGGCCTTGCCCTTGCGCGTGCTCGGCCGCGCCGAGGAGAGCTACCGCGATGAGGTGATTGAGCTGCTCAACTGGGTCGGGCTGGGCGAACGCATCTGGGCCTTGCCGCCGGTTCTGTCGGGTGGTGAAAAGCAACGCGCGGCGATTGCACGCGCAGTCATCGCCAGGCCGCAGTTGTTGCTGGCGGACGAACCGACCGGCAACGTCGATCCGAGCCTGGCGCAGAGGCTGTTGCGCCTCTTTGTCGAGTTGAACAAATCCGGGACGTCGGTGGTCATAGCGACTCACGACATCGCCCTGATGGATCAGTACGATGCCCGCCGGCTCGTGCTGCACGACGGGCGCCTGCACATCTACGACTGAGGCCGATCATGACGAATGCGTCGATCGATGATTTCAACACATCGCCGCGCCGGCCCGGCGCTTTGCCGCGATTCGAAACGCCCATCGTTCCGCGCAATTCCATTTCCGGCCGCGCATTGATCGCGGTCGTGGCGATCATGACGTTTTTGGCGTCGTTGACGACCGGCGCGGTTGTGCTGGTTCGTGCTGCGGCGGGGGACTGGCAATCCGATGTATCGCGCGAGGTTACCATCCAGGTCACGCCCGCCTCCGGACGCAATCTTGATGCGGCGGTCGAGAAAGCCGCCGCTGTCGCCCGAGCGTTTCCCGGAATTGCGGCGGTGCGCCCTTACTCGAAGGAAGAATCATCGCAATTGCTCGAGCCATGGCTCGGCAGCGGCCTTTCGCTGGATGAGCTTCCGGTGCCGCGGCTGATCGTGGTCAAGATCGCGCCTGGTGCGGCCCCCGATATCCCGCAATTACGCCGCATGCTGGCCGAGCAAATTCCCGGCGCAACCCTTGACGATCATCGTGGGTGGATCGACCGGATGAGGACGATGAGCGGCACCGCCGTTGCAGCCGGCGTGTGCATCCTGATCCTGATGGTTGCCGCGACCATGCTGTCGGTTACTTTTGCCACGCGAGGCGCGATGGCGACCAACCGGCCCGTCATCGAGGTTCTGCACTTCATCGGGGCGCGCAACCGCTTTATCGCCCGTCATTTCCAGCGCCACTTCCTGGTGCTCGGCCTGCAAGGCGGCGCCATCGGCGGCGGGGCGGCGATCGTGTTGTTTGCCCTCGCGTCGATCATAAGCCGCTTCTTCAGCGGCACCGCCGGCGGCGAGCAGACGGAAGCGATGTTCGGCTCTTTTTCGATCGGAATTGCCGGCTACATCGCGGTGCTGGTGCAGGTCGTGCTGATTGCGGCGGTGACGGCGTGGACCTCGCGCCACACGGTCAATCGCACGCTGCAAACGATCGACTGACATGCTCGCCGGTCTCGCGCGTTGGGTCGGTTTTATCACGATGACGGTGTTTGTCGTCGGCATGCTGGCCCTGTCGGGCGGCTACTACGTTTTCGCGTCGAGCATCTCGAGGGAAGAGGTGAAGCTTGACGGCAAGGCTGACGGCATCGTCGTTCTGACCGGCGCGGCCACGCGCATCCCGGACGCGATGGAATTGCTGGCCGCCGGCCACGGCCAACGCTTGTTGATTACGGGCGTGCATCACAGCACAAGCGCGCGCGAGATCGCGCGTCTTACGCCGGTCTATGCGCGCCTGTTCGCCTGCTGCGTCGATCTCGACCGCTCCGCTCTCAACACATTCGGCAATGCCATCGAGACGAAGAGGTGGGCGAAAGAGCACCATTTCACGTCGTTGATCGTGGTAACATCGAACTGGCACATGCCGCGCGCCATGATCGAGCTTGAACATCAGGGACCGGAGCTCAAGCTCATTCCGTTTCCTGTGGTTTCCGAGAACATCAGATCCAATCCGTGGTGGTCGAATGCTGCGACGGCGCGGTTGGTCCTGTCGGAATACCTGAAATATCTCTTCGCGATCGTTCGCATGCATCTCGATCCGGACACTGCCACATAGCGCGAGCAGAACGTGTTTTTTCGTTCGACCGTTTTCAATGTCGTGTTCTATTTGAACACGCTCGTCTACGTGGCGATCGCGCTGCCGACGTTCCTTATGCCCTACAGGTCCGTGCTCGCGGTAGCGCGGGCGTGGGGCCGCGCGAATTTGGTGCTGCTGCGGATACTGGTCGGAATCGATGTCGAATTACGCGGGCTGGAAAAAATTCCATCAGGCCCGCTGATCGTCGCCGCCAAGCACCAATCGGCGTGGGAAACGTTCGCGTTGGCAACGCTGTTCGACAATCCGCTCTTCATCCTGAAGCGCGAGTTGCTCTGGATTCCGATTTTCGGTTGGTTGCTGGCGAAAGCACGCATGGTGCCGATCGAACGCCGCGCCGCTCCGAAGGCGGTTATCGCAATGACGAGACGCGCGATTTTCGAGATCAAGCAGGGGCGCCAGTTGATAATCTTTCCGGAAGGCACGCGGCGGCCTCCCGGCGCGGAGCCGAAATACAAATCGGGCGTGGCGCATCTTTACGAGGCAGCGGGCGTGCCTTGCTTGCCGGTGGCGCTCAATTCCGGACTGTTCTGGTCGCGGCGTTCCTTCCGTCGCGTGCCGGGCACGATCATCGTCGAAATCCTGGATCCGATTCCGCCGGGCCTGGATAAAGATGCTTTCGCCGACAAGCTCCAGCACGACATTGAGACAGCCACGGCGCGGCTGATCGAGGAAGGAAAACGTGAAATCGCGCGCCGTTCAGCCTGAGGCCTTCGCGTGCGCTTCGTGCGTTCCCTTCAGGCGCTCGGCTAGAAGCCGCAACTCCTCGTTGCGATAGCCGAGGGTTTCCAGCTCCTTGACCGCCGCGAGAACGTAGTCCCGGTTGGGGCCTGAGCGCCCGTGTCCTTGCCGCACATGGTGGAGCTGCTCGGCGAGCGTGAGCCGGCCCGCATATTGCCGATGCCCGCGATCGACGACGTAGCAAAGCGCTTGCACGCGCCGCCGCGGATCGTTCATGAGCCAGACCGGCCGCCATACCTCGCGGTAGACCAGCGTGACCTGCTCGCGCCCGCGCAGGTAGGCGATCGTGTCCGACCGCTTTTTCGCCGCCACCCGGTAGGCGATGCCCCGGCAGTTGCCGCCGCGATCGAGGCCGAGCACCAGGCCGGGACGTTCCGGGGTGCCGCGATGGACGAACGAGTAGACGCACAGCGCCCGGTGCGCTCCGATCAATCGGGCGTTGAGCCGTTCCACATAATCGAAGCCCGGCCGCCACATCAGCGACCCGTAGCCAAAGACCCAAAGGTCTTCGTCAACTTGCAGGCTTGTGCTCATCGGGATCGGGCGGCGCGGCGCGGCGTTGACAAGGATCGGCAATTCCGCTCGCGTATCAGCAGGTTGGCGACGACGCAACTCATACGGCAGACGCACGCGGTGGGCGCAGAAACGCCGTATTCGACAGGTCTGTGACGCAGCGAGATGGCTCGTAACCCAAACGGTTTCCAAGCGCGCCGCCGCATAGGCTGGCGCTATACAGTGCTGCTCTTCGTCGTCTTCGGGCTGGTCGGCGGCTGGATCTTGTTGTGGCAATACGCATCCGGCAAGGCGGCCGAAACGCTCGAAGGCTGGCGTGCGCGCGAGGCCAAGGAAGGGCGCGTTTATAGCTGTAGGCGGCAAACGATCGCCGGATTTCCATTCCGCATCGAGGTGAATTGCGACCGCGCGACGGCGGTACTGCGCAACAACAGCCCGCCCTTCGAACTGAAACTAGCTAATATCCTTGTCGCGGCCGAAATTTATCAGCCGACGGTGCTGACGAGCGAATACGCGAGCCCGCTCACCGTCTCGGAGCCCGGCGGGGCGGCGCGCTTCGTCGCCAACTGGCAGCACGCGCAAACGGTCTTGCGTGGAACGCCAGGCTCTCCCGAGCAGGTCTCGATCGCTTTCGACAATCCGCGGCTTGACCGCCTCGAAGGCTCGGCCAAGGAGCCTGTGATCGCCGCCGGGCGCATTGAACTCACCGGGCGCATGCTCGAAGGCTCGGCGCGCAGCCATCCGGTTATTGAGCTCCTGCTGCGCTCGAACCAATTGTCCGCGCCTGGGATCAATCCAGCAGCGGCTGCGGCTGTCGACTCCGATGTGGATATCGTGCTTCGGGGACTGAAAGATTTTTCTCCGAAGCCATGGCCGGAACGCTTTCGTGAAATTCAGGCGGCCAACGGCCGGATCGAAATAAGAAAGTTGCGCTTGCAACAAAGCGACACGCTGGCAATAGGAAGCGGCACGCTTTCGCTTAATCCGCAGGGGCGCTTGCAGGGGCAGGTGAATGTGACGATCGCGGGGCTTGAGCCGTTCCTCAAGCGCATCGGCGCCGACAAAATGGTTCAGTCATCGCGCACCGTGGAAAAGCTCGCCGGCACGCTCGACCGGTTTTTGCCCGGGCTTGGCGACATCGCCCGTCAGCAGGCGGGCGCGAACATCGGTGCGGGGATCAATCTGCTCGGCGAACCGACGACGCTCGAAGGGCGCCGCGCAGTGAAGTTGCCTTTACGCATCGACGACGGAACGATGATGCTCGGGCCGATTCCCGTCGGCATCGCGCCCGCTCTGTTCTGAATCTAGCCGAGCGCCTTTGTGCAGGTGAAGACCATTCCTGCCATTTTTCGCGAAAACAATCTTTTTAACGAAGCCGGAATAGGGCGCACAATTGCACCCCAGGCGCTTGTCCAGCCAATCGTCCTCGATGTGCTTCATCGGCAAGAAAAATTTACCATACGCCTGCGCTATGGTGTCATAGCTACGATACACGGTCCATTTGTCCAGCCACCCGCAGAAATCTCTGGCCCACTGCAAGCGCGACTTGTTTTTCTTGTGAAAACCAAAACCCATCGCACGCATTAGGAGCGCATAGTAAATGCGCGGCGTGGTGCCTTTTGGAAAGCGGTGTAGAAAAGGGATGCCGCAATGGCCTTCACGCCATACGCCCCGGTCTGGAAAAAGGCTAAGAACCACGCCACCTGGCTTCAGTACACGTTGAATTTCCGATAAGGCGAGGTCGATATCTTCGACGTGCTCCATCACCTGATTGTTAATGACGAGATCGAACGTGTCGTTCGGAAATGGGATCATCCCGTCTTTCATCGGCAGTACAACGGAATCGAGACCATCAAGAACCTTGGCCGCTCCGCCGCCATAAAATGCTTCGCATCCAAATGCCGAGACACCAGCGTCTTGTAACAATTTGACGACCTGACCGGCCCCGCAGCCGTAGTCCAGCGTTTTGATATTCGTTCCGCAACCGCCTTGTACCGCGAAATGCACGCAGTACTCATAATTATTCATGATCGGCCCTCGTCAACTGCGTAGGGCTTCGGCAGCGGCGCCAGGTCCGGATGCGGCCGGCCGAAATCGGGCGTGGCCGAATCCTGGCCCATCTGGACGATGCCCTTGCGGATCGCGCGCGTGCGCGTGAAATGCTCGAACAGCGCCTTGCCGTCGCCTTTGCGGATGGCTTTGGTCAGTGCCGAGATATCTTCGTTGAAGCGTCCAAGCATTTCCAGCACGGCATCTTTGTTGGCGAGGAAGACATCGCGCCACATGGTCGGATCGGACGCGGCAATGCGGGTGAAATCGCGGAAGCCGCCGGCCGAGAATTGCAGCACTTCGGATTTCGTCACCTCGCTCAATTCGTCCGCGGTGCCAACAATCGTGTAGGCGATCAAATGCGGCAGATGGCTGGTGATGGCGAGCACCAGATCGTGGTGATCCGCATCCATCGTCTCGACGTTGGCGCCGAGCAATTTCCAGAACGCTGCGACCTTCTCCACAGCCTTCGGATCGGTCTCTTTCGGTGGCGTCAGGATGCACCAGCGGTTGACGAACAGCTCGGCAAAGCCGGCGTCGGGGCCCGAGTATTCGGTGCCGGCGACCGGGTGCGCGGGCACGAAGTTCACGCCTTTTGGCAGATGCGGGCTCATGTCACGGACAATCGAGCCTTTGACGGAGCCCACGTCGGAGACGACCGCGCCTGGCTTCAGGTGCGGTGCGATTTCCTTGGCGACCGCGCCACAAGCGCCGACTGGAATGCAGAGGATAACGAGATCGGCGCCTTCAACGGCGGCGGCATTGGTCTCGACCACCTGATCGGCGATGCCGAGCTCGGCGACGCGTCGACGCGTCGCTGCCGAGCGCGCAGTCGCCACAATCGACCCGGCGGCGTTTTGCACGCGAGCGGCGCGTGCGATCGAGGAGCCGATCAGGCCGACGCCGATCAGCGCAAGGCGGTTGAAGAGGGGAGCTTTCATCATGTGGGCTCCGCCTGCGCGGCGGTGCGCTCCCTTCCCCCTTGCGGGGGAGGGTTGGGGAGAGCGGTGCAAATCAACGTCAATAATTCCTGCTTACCCCCCTCCCGACGCGCTTCGCGCGCCGGCCTCCCTCGCAGGGGGGGAGGTGAAAAGAGTGCCTGGCGCTGCTGCTTCATGAGGATGCGTTTTTCAGAAATTCGGCCAGCGCGTGAACGACCAGACGATTGGCTTCTTCGGTGCCGACCGATACGCGCAGCGCGTTCGGCAACTTGTAGGCGCTCACGCGCCGGACGATCAGGCCGCGCGTCGTCAGAAATTCGTCCGCCTCTTTCGCCGTGCGGCTTTTCGTTTCCGGAAAATGCACCAGCACGAAATTCGCCGCGCTCGGCGTAACCGTCAGGCCGAGCTTGCCGATCTCATCGGTAAGCCATGCTAGCCAGCGCGAATTGTGCTCGCGCGAGCGCTCGACGTGCGCCGTATCCTTGATGGCGGCGACGCCGGCGGCGATCGCCGGCGTGTTGACGTTGAACGGGCCGCGAATGCGGTTGATCGCGTCGACAACATGGGCCGGCCCATACATCCAGCCGAGCCGCAGCGCCGCGAGCCCGTGAATCTTCGAAAACGTCCGCGTCATCACCGTATTGTCGCTCGTGGCAACGAGCTCGA
Source organism: Pseudolabrys sp. (assembly GCA_025929185.1). Taxonomy (GTDB): domain Bacteria; phylum Pseudomonadota; class Alphaproteobacteria; order Rhizobiales; family Xanthobacteraceae; genus Pseudolabrys. Next base: position 1,072 of record JAICMO010000028.1, on the reverse strand, counting down.
TGCCGGATTCGTAATCATTACGCCGGACGTATTCCGCGTAAGCCGCGTCGAGCACGAGCAGCACATGCGCGGGCAACGAGCGTTGCAATCGTTTGACTTCATCGAACGGAACGTAAGTCCCGGTCGGGTTGTTCGGATTGGCGAGGAAGACGATCTTCGTCCTGCTCGTTACAGCATTCAGAATGGCGTCGACGTCGGCCGTGTAATTCTTCTCCGGCGCAATGACGGGCTTGCCGCCCGCGCCGAGCGTCGCGATCGGATAAACCAGGAAGCCGTGCGTGGTGTGGATCGCCTCATCGCCATCCGCGAGATAGGCATGCGCGATCAGATGCAGCAGGTCGTCGGAGCCCGCGCCGCAGACGATGCGCGCAGGATCGAGCCCGAACGCCGCTCCGATCGCCTCGCGCAGCTTGGATGCCGAGCCATCCGGATACTCGTGCAGCGCCGCCGCCGCGGCGCGATAAGCCGCGATGGCGTTCTCGCCCGGACCCAGCGGCGTCTCATTGGAGGAGAGCTTGAACACCTTGGCGACGCCCGGCGCCGTGCTGCGTCCGGGCACATAGGCCTGGATCGCGAGCACGCCAGGTCGCGTCTGCGGTCGTTCAGGTGCCATTCCCGCTCCTCAAATTTGTCTGCCATGCCCCGCGCCGGCGGGGCATCCAGTAATCGAAAAAGCTGGTGATTACTGGAAGGTGCGCTTGCGCGGACCTTAACGCTTACTTGCCGCTCTCGGCGGCAACCGTATAGCGGGTTGCGTGGCTGCCGACGAGGGCCGACGAGCGCACGGTTGCTCCCGCCTTAACCAAGGCGCCCATAACCGTCTCGAAATTGGTGCCTTGCGGCACCATGATAAGCAAAGCGGCGCCGTCGAACGCGCGATCGGGTACCGCGATGAATTCGGCGACGGTCGAAAGCGTTTGCGCGGCTTTGGCGCCCCAGCCGGATACGCGGACGCTCCACACCTCAGCCTCGGTAACCATCGCGTCGGCAGCGACGCGTGACAGCACGAACACGGGCATCGCGGCGGGGTGATCCGACCGCTCGACGAACGGCAAACGCGCGATGATCTTCG
>JAICMO010000036.1 GCA_025929185.1 Pseudolabrys sp. | reverse complement strand
GCGCGATCTCGAACGCGCGCGATTGCACGGCTGCAAACTCCTTCTCGTTGCCGGCGTGCAGCGCGCCCGCGATGCGCGGCACGATGACGGCCGCAATCGCAATCGACGCAATGCCGAGCGGCAACTCATAGAGACGATTGGCGTAATAGAGCCAGGCGACGGCGGCAGGCGATGCCGACGCCACGGCTGCGCCCGCAATAAGCTTCAGTTGCGGAACGCCGGCGGCGGTCAGGCTTGGTATCGCACGCACGAACAACGTGCGCGTCTTGTCGGGCGCATGAATGTCCGGACGGCGCCAACGTTTGCCCGTTAGCAACCAGGTGACGCCGGTGATGAGTAGCTGCACCACCGAGGCAATAACGATTGCGCTCGCCAGCAATATGCTCTTTTCGAGCGAAAAAATTTCGCGGTCGAGCAGTAGCGCCGCAACCGTCACCATAACGATATTGAACGTCACGGTACTGATGGTGACGGCGGCAACGCGGCGTTCCGCATTCAGCGCGGCGGAAATCACCGCGACGACTGCGGCAAAAAAAACGTAAGGAGCGGCAACCGACAGCAGCAACGCCGCCAGCGCGCGTCTTGCGGGATCGAAGCCCGGCGCGATCGCGATCACCAGCCAGCGCGCAAAGACGTCGGCAAGCAGCGCGGCGATCCCGCCGATGGAAAACATCGCCACCAGCGTGCGCCTGGTAAACCGGTTGGCATTGGCCGCGCCGTCCTCGCCGGCGCGCAATTTGAGCCAGATCGGCACGAAGGCGCCGTTGAGTGCGCCGTCGGCCAAGAGGCGGCGGAAGAAATTGACGATCTGGAGAACCGCAAAGAATGCTTCCGAGAACGGGCCCGCCCCGAGCATGCTCGCGATCATGGCGTCGCGAGCGAAGGCGAGCAGGCGCGAGATCAGCGTGCCGCCGCCGACGGTGCTGATATCGCGCGTGAGTGACATTCAGTGGGCCTCTGCCCGCATCTTACAGTCATGGCACAAGATCGGGCATGACGATTCTCAAGCACGACGTTGCCTCGGTTTCTTCAGCCGATATAGTGCCCGCGCATCAAGATAAAGGCCATTCATGTCCGCTCTCCGCTACGACGTTCTCGGCATCGGCAACGCCATTGTCGATGTGATCGCACATGCCGACGACGATTTTCTGGTCAAGCAAGGCATGCAAAAAGGCACGATGGCGTTGATCGACGAAGCGCGCGCGCAGGCGATCTACGGCGCGATGGGGCCGGCGGTCGAAAGCTCCGGCGGCTCGGCGGCCAATACGATCGTCGGCGCGGCGAGCTTCGGCGCGCGCGCGGCATTCGTCGGCAAAGTCAAGAGCGACGAGCTCGGCCATGCTTTTGCGCACGACATCCGCGCCGCCAAAGTCGCGTTCCACACCAAGCCGGCAAGCCACGGGCCGTCGACCGCGCGCTGCTACATCATCGTCACGCCGGACGGCGAGCGCACGATGAACACGTATCTCGGCGCCGCGCAGAATTTGCGCCCGGACGATATCGACGCGGAAACGATTGCTTCGGCGACCATCGTCTATTTGGAAGGCTATTTGTGGGACCCGCCGCAGGCGAAGCAAGCGTTTGTGAAAGCCGCGACCATCGCTCACGATTCAGGCCGGCAGGTGGCCCTGACGCTGTCGGATGCCTTTTGCGTCGATCGGTATCGCAGCGAATTCCTTGATCTCATCCGCAACGGCACAGTCGATATCCTGTTCGCCAACGAGCGCGAGTTGTTGAGCCTCTACGAGACGGCGGATTTCGACGCCGCGGTGACGGCGCTGCGCGGCGATGCGGCGCTTGCGGTCGTTACCCGCAGCGAAAAAGGCTGCGTGATCGTCACGCGCGAAAGGACGGAAGCCGTACCGGCGGCGAGCGTCGATCGCGTGGTGGATGTTACCGGGGCGGGTGATCTGTTTGCGGCCGGGTTCCTGGTCGGCCATTCGCGCGGCAAGGACCGCGTCATCGCCGCGCGGCTCGGCGCTTTGGCCGCGGCGGAAGTCATCCAGCATGTCGGCGCGCGGCCGCAAATCTCGCTCAAGGCGCTTGCCGAGCAAAACCAACTGCTCAGCTAGACTCGCCCATGTGTCGCCGAGTGCCCGACGCGCTTTCCTGAATTGGTAACCGGTTGGTAACCGAACATGGTTACCGATTGGTGACGGCCAATCCAGGAGTCATTACCCCATGTCCAAGCGCAAGGACGCTGCCGATTCCAAAAGCGAATCGGCGGCGCAGTCGGATGCCAAAGCTCAAGCCGGCAACGATCTTCCGTCGATTGCGTCGCCATCGATTTTCCCTGCCGACGATTCCATTGATTCGGGAGAGCCCGGCCTCGTGACCGACGATTCATCACAGGCGCATGCGGCGGCGGACAAATCCCGCTCCGCGCCTTCTGCGCGTGGCGGGCGTTCGGCGCTTCTCGCGGCGTCGGTTATCTTCGCGGCGGCTTTCGGCGCGGTGATCGGGACGACGGCGAATACATATCTTGCGCGGTCCGCAAAAATCGAGACCGCGGCCGTCGCCGAGCACGAGGCGACGCAGCGGACAGTCGGCCAACTCCTGAAGCAGATGACTGTCATCAATGCAGCGAACATCGAAGCCGCCGGCAAGGCGCAGAGGGAAATCGCGGCCCTGAAAGCGAGCCTCGACAGCGCAAGCAAGAGCACGACGGCGCAACTGAGCAAAGTCGCCGAGCGTCTCGATCGCGTGGAGCAGCAGGCGAAGCTCGCTGCGCCTGAGACGACCGGCTCGATCAAGTCGCACCACGGGGCCGCGGGAGCGAAGGCATCAAGCGAAGATCCGGCGATCGTGCGCGGCTGGGTCGTGCACGCGACGCGCAATGGGCTCATTTACGTGGAAGGCCGCGGCGGCATTTATCGCGTCGTGCCGGGCGTCTCTGTGCCGGGGCTTGGCGCGGTGGAAACGATCAAGCGCGAGGATGGTCGCTGGATGGTCGTAACGCCGAGGGGCACTATCGTTTCCATGCGCGATCGTCCGTACTTCAGGCCTTACTAAAAATAACGCAACACGCGCGAAGGCGGCGCCCGCCGAGGCGCCGCTTTCATTTGTGCGTGAACGCGGTGGCGAGGCCGTGCAAACCGTGCCAGATTTTGCGCCGCTTCAAATGCGCGAGGCGGCACATGCGCGGCCATTCGTTCAAATTTCTTCTGTTATTCTTCATATTTGCCGTCGTCGTGGCAGCAGACAAAGCCTCGGCCCAGGGCGCGGCGCCGCCCGCAGCAAAGCCCGAAATGGCCGCGAATTGTCCCGGTCTCATCGCATCGCGCGCGCCGTTCGGCGCGCTCGCGCCCTTCCGGTTGGTCGCGCTCAAATCGGACGAAGTCCGCATCAGTTACATCGGACATTCGACGTTCCTGATCGAAAGCCCGCAACTCGTGCGCATCGCCACCGACTACAACGACTACGTCCGCCCGCCGATCGTGCCGGATATCGCGACCATGAACCACGCGCACGACACGCATTACACAGACCACCCCGATCCGGCGATCAAATACGTGCTGCGCGGCTGGGCCGAGAACGAGAAGCCGGCGCGCATCGATCTGCAATACAAGGACGTGCGGGTGCGCAACGTGCCGACCAACATCCGCCGCTGGGACGGCGGCACCGAGCGAAACGGCAATTCGATTTTCATTTTCGAGATTGCCAATCTGTGCATCGCGCATCTCGGACATTTGCACCACACGCTGACGCAGCAACAACTTAATGAAATCGGCCGCATCGACGTGGTGCTCGTCCCCGTCGACGGCAGCTATACACTCGACCTCGACGGCATGGTCGAGGTGCTGCACGCATTGAAGGCGCCGCTGATGATTCCGATGCACTATTTCAGCGCCTTTACGCTGAACCGCTTTCTCGACCGGGTACGGCAAGAGTGGGCGGTCGAATTCAGCGAAGTGCCGTCCGTTGTGGTCTCAAAAGGCAGCATCCCGAGGGAGCCGAAAGTGCTGGTGCTGCCTGGCCATTAGCACGCGGAATCAAAGGCTTGCCCGGCGGCGTTAAGCCTTTTTTAATATTCCGATGGACCCGGAACCAATGCGCGGTTATTTCGTTTCTGCCTACCGTCAGGGTGAGCGAAGGCAGGGAGGCAGCAAGCGTGACCGTGCAGACTTGGAGTAATTGGAAGCGCTTTCCAACGGCCCAGAGCGGCAATGCGATCGATGCGCCAGCCGGGCCGGGCGTTTACGAAGTCCGCCACATGATGACCGGCCGGCTGATCGCCTTCGGGCATGCGGCCAACGTCGCCAAGGCGATTACCGAACTGAAAGTCGACGGCGGCGGGTGGTCGTGGATGAAGTTCTTCCGCGCCAGCATCGCGCCGATGCCGCGCATTTCCGATCTCGAATATCGCTTCTGCCTGGCCGCCAGCCGGGCGGAGGCCAAGACCGCAGCGCGGCGGCTGATGGGCCTGCGGCAGACTGCATGGCGCCGCCGCATGGACCTCGGCTGGGCGGCTCGCCTGCAACACTAAAAACCAAGTGGATTTTTCATGAGACGCGGCCGGCAATTTTGCCGGCCGTTTCGTTTTGATGCCGGCGGAAGGGCCGCTTTTCGGCAGCCGCGCACCCGTCGTATAAACATTCCTATTCGTGAAGGTGACGGGAGCGGGCCATTCATGTTGAGCACAGACCAGAACGATTTGATGACGCGGGTCGGCCCGAAGACGCCAGCCGGCGTACTGATGCGTCGCTACTGGCAGCCGGCGGCGCTCGTTGACGAGCTCTCCCGAAACCGTCCCATCAAGCCCGTGCGCCTGTTCGGCGAAGATCTCGTCGTCTTCAAGGACGACAAAGGCGGCTATGGCCTGGTCGGGCGTCATTGCCCGCATCGCGGCACGGATCTGGCGTTCGGGCGGCTGGAGAACGGAGGGCTGCGCTGCGCGTTCCACGGCTGGCTGTTCGACGTGAACGGCAAATGCCTGGAAACGCCGGCGGAGCCGGAAGACAGCAACCTCTGCGCCAACATCCGGCACAAGGCCTATCCGGTCGTCGAAAAGAGCGGCATCCTGTTCGCCTATCTCGGCGGCGGCGAGCCGCCCGCGTTTCCCGACTTTGACTGCTTCATCGCGCCTTCGACGCACACGTTCGCCTTCAAGGGCATGATCGATTGCAACTGGCTGCAATCGCTCGAAGTCGGCATCGACCCGGTGCACACGTCATTCCTGCATCGATTTTTCGAGGACGAAAATCCCGACGAAGGCTATGGCAAGATGTTCCGCGACACGTCGAAAGACTCCGACATGCCGATGACGAAAATCATGCGCGAGTTCACGCGTCCGCGCATCGAAGTTGAGCCGACCGATTACGGCTTTCGGCTGATCACGCTGCGGCAGATCAGCGAGGAGAAAGCGCACGTGCGCGTGACCAACCTGATTTTTCCGAACGCTTTCATCATCCCGATGAGCCGCGAGATGACCATCTCGCAGTGGCACGTGCCGATCGATGACACGCGGCATTATTGGTACGCGATCTTCACCTCGTTCGGCGCACCGGTGAACAAGGACGAGATGCGCCGCCAGCGGCTCGAACTCTACGAGTTGCCGGATTACGTGCCGCGCAAGAACAAGGACAACGATTACGGCTTCGATCCGCACGAGCAGGAACATCGGACCTTCACCGGAATGGGCGCTGACATCAACGTGCACGATCAGTGGGCGTGCGAGTCGATGGGAGCGATCCAGGACCGCACGCAGGAGCACCTCGGCACGTCCGACAAGGCGATAAGCGCCTATCGCCGGCTGCTGCGGCAGGCGCTCGATGAATCGGGCAGGGGCGAGAGGCCGCTGATGGTGCTTGATGAGGCTGAGGCGGCCAAGATCACCGGGCCTGCCTGCGTCGATGGCATCGGCCCGGCGCGCGACTGGCAGGGCTATTGGCAGCGCACCGACAAAAGCCGGCAGGACAGCAAAAGCTGGACCAACGGTCACTGACGGCAGCCCGCATGGCCTCACGCAAGCGGCGGTCCGCCACAAGCTTTGTCGAGCGCCATGATTTGTGGAGCGGTGCGCAGGCCGCGGCTGCGGCCGATGTCGAGCGGCAAGTCAAAAAGAACAAACTCGAGCTGGTCCGTTTTTCGTTCGCGGATCAGCACGGCGTGCTGCGCGGCAAGACGGTGATTGCATCGGAAGCCGCGCACTTAATGCGTGCCGGCGTTCACATGACCACGACGCTGCTCGCCAAAGATACCTCACACCACAGCGTCTTTCCGGTCTTTACCGCCGGCGGCGGCCTCGCAATGCCGGAGATGCAAGGCGGTGCCGATTTCGTCATGGTCGCCGATCCGGCGACCTTCCACGTCTTGCCCTGGGCGGAAAAGACCGGCTGGCTGCTGTGCGACATTTATTTCACCAACGGCAAGCCGGTGCCGTTTTCCACGCGCGCGCTTTATCGCGCGGCGCTCGCGCGCCTTGCGCGTGCAGGCTTCGACTATTGGGCCGGGCTCGAAGTCGAATTCCATCTCTTCAAGCTGGAGAACCCGCGGCTTGCACCCGCCGATGCCACGTGGCCCCCCGAGGCGCCGGAGGTAACCCTGTTGACGCAAGGCTATCAGTACTTGACCGAGTCGCGCTTCGATCAGCTGGCTCCGGCGCTCAAGCCGCTGCGGCGCGGGATCGAGGCGCTCGGTCTTCCGCTGCGCTCGCTCGAGGTGGAGCTCGGCCCGAGCCAGTGCGAGTTCACCTTTGGGCCGCAGTCAGGGCTTGCCGCCGCGGACACAATGATCCTGTTTCGCTCGGCGGTGAAGCAGATCGCGCGGCGCAACGGCTATCTCGCGAGCTTCATGTGCCGCCCCGCCTTGCCAAACATATTTTCGAGCGGCTGGCATCTGCATCAATCGCTGATCGATCGCCGCCTGAAGACGAATGCCTTCGTATCGGGGAGCGGCGAGGGTCTTTCGGCTATCGGCCTCGGCTATCTCGCCGGGCTGCTGGCCCACGCGCGCGGCGGCGCCGCATTCGCGACACCGACCATCAACGGATACAAGCGCTACCGACCGTACTCGCTCGCGCCCGACCGCGCGATCTGGGGGCGCGACAATCGCGGCGTGATGGTCCGGGTGCTCGGACAGCCGGGCGACGCCTCGACACACCTTGAAAATCGCGTCGGCGAGCCGGCCGCCAACCCGTATCTCTACATGGCCTCGCAAATCTATGCCGGCCTTGACGGCATCGCGCGCAAGCTCGCACCCGGCCGCTCGGCCGACACGCCTTACGAAACCAAGGCGGAGCCGCTGCCGGCCTCGCTGGAAGAAGCTGTGGCCGCCTTGCGCACCGACCGCTGCTTCGCCGAGAGCTTTGGCGAGAGCTTCGTCAACTACTTCGCCCACATCAAGAACGCCGAGATCGAGCGCTTCTACAAGGAGGCGCGCGAGCAGACGGAGGCGACGGCGTGGGAGCAGAAAGAATATTTCGACATGTTTTGACGCAGCGCGAGCGCTATAAACCGCGCATCAACTTACCGCGAGATTACAAATGCCCCACGCCGTGACCAAAGACCGCGTCCGCCTTTATTACGAAGAGGCAGGATCCGGCACGCCGATTTTGTTCGTGCACGAGTTCGCCGGCGACTACCGCAGCTGGGAGCCGCAGATGCGCTTCTTTACGCGCCGGCACCGTTGCATCTGCTATTCGGCGCGCGGCTATACGCCGTCCGACGTGCCCGCCTCGTCCGGCGCTTACACCTATGAGCATTTTCGCGACGACGCGATCGCCGTGCTCGATCACTTGCAGATCGAGAAGGCGCACATCGTCGGGCTGTCGATGGGCGGCTACACGACGCTGCAAGTCGGGCTGCGTTATCCGTCGCGTGCGTTGTCGCTGACGATGGCGGGCGCAGGTTCCGGCTCCGAGCGCTGGTATACCGAGCAGTTTCGCAAAGCTTCGCAGGAAACCGCCGCGCAATTCGAGAAGGTCGGCTCGGTCGAAGTCGCCAAGACCTACGGGCGCGGGCCAAGTCGTATTCCATTCGCGGTCAAGGACCCGCGCGGTTTTGCGGAGTTCGCCCGAATGCTTTCCGAGCACGACGCGAAGGGCTCGGCCAACACCATGCGCAATTTCCAGGGTGGACGGCCGTCGATTTACGACTTTGAAAAAGACATCCGCCGCATCGCCTTGCCGGCGCTGATCGTCGTCGGCGACGAGGACGACCGCTGCATCGAGCCGGCGCTGTTCCTGAAGAAGACGATCGCGGCGTCGGGGCTGGCCGTTTTTCCGAAGTCCGGCCACGCGGCCAATCTTGAAGAACCGGCGCTGTTCAACCGGACGCTCGCTGATTTCATCAGCCGCGTGGAAGGCGGCATGTGGCCGCCGCGCGATCCGCGTTCGATTTCGCCCGGGCCATAGGCGGGAACCGGAGGGGCGGCCAAGCGGTTGAGGAGCGTTGCCGCAAGCCTCGGGAGCCGCCAATGCTGAAATGGGCGCTTATCTTTCTCATCATCGCGATTATCGCCGGCATCTTCGGCTTTACCGGCGTTGCGCATGCCTCCGCCACGATCGCGCAGGTTCTGTTCGGGATTTTCCTCGTGCTGTTCATCGGCGCGCTGATCGTAGGCCTCGCGCTCGGCTCGAAGCTGATGTCGTAGCGCCAATTGATCAGGGCACCGCTAATGATCCCGAAACGAGCCGCACGTCGGGAATTTCGGTCACGCGATCGCGTGCGGCGCGCAGCTGTGCGTGATTTTTCATTGATAAGGTGGGCAGGTCGCCGTCCTTGAAGTATCCAAGCGCGCGCAATGGCAAGGCGGGATCTTTTGAAAACATTTTGCCAAACGCGGCCAAGCCGCGCTCCAGCGAAACGCCGGCTGAAAGCATGGCAGCGATGTCGAGATAATCTCTCGCTTCTGCGCGATCGAGGATCGCCTTCAATTTCGTCGCCATAAGATCGTCGAGCGAGGCGACCAAGAGCACCGAATCAGACGTCAACAGTGGTTCGTTGAGACGGCCAATTCCCAAGCCGCCAAAAAAGGAAATCTTCACCGAGCCCGCCGGAATTGGCGCCATGACCACCAGGGTATCGGGAGTTTCCTGAATGATCTCCGCGCGCGGCATGAACGCAAATGCAGAAAGCAATTTATCCTTGTCGAGCGGCTCAAATCTAAAGAAGTCAAAATCAAGTGAGCGGCGATGTCCGAGTTGAAGGGCAACTGCCGTCCCGCCGTAAAGAACGAAAGCATTTTTGGGAGCAGGCGCGAGTTGCGGCCAGATTTCTCTTTGGGCTTGCGGCAAGGTCTCGATCTTGGGTTCAAACTGCCGCGGCATCGAGTTTTCTCCGCGGCGGCTCCTCCGGGATGAGCACGCCGGTCGCGAGCGCTAGACGGCCGCGCCAGAATTCCCATGACCGCTCGCTGAGCCATCCGGGCTCCGCCTTCAGCATCACCTCGATCAACGGCGTTGGGCCGAGCAGTGTCTCAAGGCGGCGAACGTCGGCGAATGAGGCGAATTCCATTGCCTGCGCGAGAATGCGGGCATGCGAGCGCGGCTGTAGGCCGATGGGCTCCCACCAAAAATATTTTTGTTCCAATTCGCGAGCAAGATCCGCCGGAAGAGTCACGTTCGGTGCCATAGGCGTCGCCGCCGCGCTGCTTTAAGCGTCCACGCTTGCCGTCAGCGCGTTGTCCTGGATGAAATCGCGGCGCGGCTCGACCAGTTCGCCCATCAGCTTGGTGAAAATGTCGTCCGCCTCGTCGACTTCCTTCACTTTCACCTGCAACAGCGAGCGCACGTTGGAGTCGAGCGTGGTTTCCCAAAGCTGCTCGGGGTTCATCTCGCCGAGGCCCTTGTAGCGTTGCAGGGAGATGCCCTTGCGGCCGGCTTCGGTGAGCGCCTCGAACAGGCCGACGGGCCCGTGGATCGGATCGATCTCGTCCTTGCGGCGGAGCATGGCCGGCGGGGTCGGGCGTGGGAAAACCTGTTGCAGCATCGGCGCGAATTCGTCGAGTTTGCGCGCGTCGGCCGAGCCGAGCAGCGCCTGGTCGATAATGGCGACTTCCTTCACGCCGCGCACCGTGCGCTCGAAATGGAAACCGGTTTCGTCGAACGTGCCGATCCAGCCGCGGTCGGTTTCTTCCTCCAGCGCATCGAGCCGCTTCGCGATGTAATCGGCCGCCACGGCGGCGTTGCTCTCGTCGCCGGTGAGCTTCGGGCTGAGCACGCCGGCGATCGCCGCCTGCTCGATGACCTTGCGGTTGTAGCGGCTGTGCAGGCCGTTCAGGATGTTGCGGATCGCGCGCGCGTCCTCGACCAATTTGCGCAGGTCGGCGCCCGCGCGCTCCTCGCCGGAAGCAAGCCGCAGCACGGCTTCCTCGATGCCGGTCGCGATCAGGTAATCCTCGAGCGCGCGCTCGTCCTTGAGATATTGCTCGGATTTTCCGCGCGTCACTTTGTAGAGTGGCGGCTGCGCGATGTAGATGTTGCCGCGCTCGATCAAAGCCGGCATCTGGCGGAAGAAGAACGTGAGCAGCAGCGTGCGGATGTGCGCGCCATCCACGTCGGCGTCCGTCATGATGATGATCTTGTGGTAGCGCAGCTTCTCCGGGTTGAATTCCTCGCGCCCGATGCCGGTGCCGAGCGCGGTGATCAACGTGCCGATTTCCTGGCTTCCCAGCATCTTGTCGAAGCGAGCGCGCTCGACATTGAGGATTTTGCCGCGCAGCGGCAGCACCGCCTGGAATTCGCGATTGCGGCCCTGCTTGGCGGAGCCGCCCGCGCTGTCGCCCTCGACGATGAACAGTTCGGATTTCGCCGGATCGCGCTCTTGGCAGTCGGCGAGTTTGCCCGGCAGGGATGAGACATCGAGCGCGCCCTTGCGGCGGGTCAATTCGCGCGCCTTGCGCGCGGCCTCGCGCGCGGCGGCGGCTTCCACCACCTTGCCGACGATATTCCGCGCTTCGGACGGATGAATCTCGAACCAGTCCTGCAGCGCCTGATTGATCACGTTTTCGACGATCGGCCGCACTTCCGAGGAGACAAGCTTGTCCTTCGTCTGCGAGGAGAACTTCGGGTCCGGCACCTTGCAGGAGAGCACCGCGGTTAAACCCTCGCGGCAGTCGTCGCCGGTGAGCGCGACCTTTTCCTTGCGGGCGGAGCCGGCGGTTTCAGCATAAGCGGTGATCTGCCGCGTGAGCGCGCCACGGAAGCCGGCAAGATGCGTGCCGCCGTCGCGCTGCGGGATGTTGTTGGTGAAGCAGAGGACGGACTCGTGATAGCCGTCGTTCCACCACAACGCGCACTCGACCGTGATGCCCTCGCGCTCGGCCTTGATCATGACCGGCGAGGGGATGAGCGGCGTCTTGTTGCGGTCGAGATATTTTACGAAGGCTTCGACGCCGCCTTCGTATTTCATCTCTTCGCGCTTCTCGACTGCGTGCCGCATGTCCGAAAGCGAAATGGTGACGCCGGAATTCAGGAAGGCGAGCTCGCGCAGCCTATGCTCGAGCGTGGCGAAATCGAATTCCACCATGGTGAAGGTCTTCGATGACGGCAGGAAGGAGACTTCCGTGCCGCGCTTCTCGCCGGCGCTGCCGAGAATCTTGAGCGGCGCCACCGCGACGCCGTCGCGGAACTCCATGAAGTGTTCCTTGCCGTCGCGCCAAATCTTGAGCTTGAGCCACGACGAGAGCGCGTTGACGACCGAAACGCCGACGCCGTGCAGGCCGCCCGAGACCTTGTAGGAGTTCTGGTCGAACTTTCCGCCCGCGTGCAGCTGGGTCATGATGACCTCCGCCGCCGAGATGCCTTCGCCTTTGTGAATGTCGACCGGGATACCGCGGCCGTTGTCGCGCACTGTCACCGATCCATCCGGATTGAGCATCACCACGACTTCGTTTGCGTAGCCAGCGAGCGCTTCGTCGATTGCGTTGTCGACGACCTCGTAGACCATGTGATGCAGGCCGGAGCCGTCATCGGTGTCGCCGATGTACATGCCCGGCCGCTTGCGCACGGCGTCGAGTCCTTTGAGGACCTTGATCGATTCGGCATCGTAATCGGAAGGCAGATTCCGGGCCGGTTCAGCCATCGGCGTGACCTTTTGAACAGTTCAAAAAATGAGTCGGATTCTGAAGTGGGTTTGACACGAATTTCGGGTCTCGTACAGGGCAAAGTGGCAGCTACTAATATGTTGATTCAGAATGCATTTTTGAAGGGTCGGAGGTATTAAAAAGGCCCGTTTTTGCGCCCCCAAAAAGCGCGATTCGGGCGCGTATTTCGCAAGCGCTGAGACGTTCGTTCCGGGCCCGGCCAGCGCGCTTGCCGAAAATAATCTTGCCTCGCTTCAATCTGTTCTTGTGCGCGGCATCGCATTGTCTTCTATGCATGTGTGACGTTCGACTTATCCCGCCGGCTGCAATCTGCAATGGCGTTCTCTACTGCCACGTTCGAGGTGCCTCATCGGCTGCGCGCCATCGTTCGCGCGCGTGAATCGAGCCTGATTCTTCTGGCGGCGCTGATCGGGGTCGTGGGCGGCCTGGTGGCCACGATCATGGGTGGCATCGTCAGCGTGATGCATGTGCTGTTCTTCGGGCTCGATCCCGGCGAGCGGCTGTCCGGGCAAATTTCGCTCAATCCGCTCTACGCGTTTTTGACCCCTTGCATCGGCGGACTATTGTTCGGGCTCGTCACGACCTACATCACACGCCGCCGCGGCACCGAGGTCGACCCGATCGAGGCCAATGCGCTGCACGGAGGCCGCATGTCTTTCCGCGGCAGCCTGATCGTGGCCTTGCAGACGATCTGGTCGAGCGGCGTGGGCGCCTCGGTCGGCCTTGAAGCCGGATACACGCAACTTGCCAGTGGCATCGCCTCGTGGGCCGGCCGCGCCTTCCGGCTCCGCCGCGGCGACCTGCGCGTGCTGGTGGGCTGCGGAGCTGCCGCAGGGATCGCGGGCGCTTTCGGCGCCCCGCTCGGCGGGGCCTTCTACGCCTTCGAGCTCGTCATCGGCAGCTATTCGATTGCGAGCCTTGCACCCGTCGGCATGGCCGCGCTGCTCGGCTTTCTCACCGCGCAAGCATTCTCGCCCGAGAAGATCGGCATCGAAACCGGGGCGCTTACCGGGCTTGAGGTGCACGATCTCATCGTCGCCGGCGTGGTCGGGCTGTTCGCGGCGATCTACGGCATCGCGATGATGCGCGGGGTCGCGTCGAGCGAGGCGCTGTTCAAGCGCTTGCGCCTGCCGCCGGCCATGCGGCCGATGCTCGGCGGCGCACTGGTCGGGCTGATCGCGATGGTCTCGCCGCAGGTGATGTCGTCCGGGCATGGCGCTCTGCACCTGACCGGCATCTTCAAGCTGCCGTTGCGCGAAATCGCGCTGATCTTTTTGCTGAAGTCGCTCGCTTCGATGATCTCGCTCGGCAGCGGATTCCGCGGCGGGCTGTTCTTTGCGTCATTGCTGCTCGGGGCGCTCGGCGGGCAAATCTTCGCGGTCAGCGCGAACATCGTTTGGCCGAGCCTGCATCTCGATCCGGATGCCTACGCCATCATCGGCATGAGCGCGATCTCGGTCTCGATCATCGGCGGCCCGCTGACGATGGCGTTCATCGCGCTGGAGTCGACCGGCGATCTGTGGCTTGCGACCGCTGTGCTGATCGCCGTCATCATCTCGGCGCAAGTGACGCGCGAGTTCTTCGGCTACTCGTTTGCCACCTGGCGCTTCCATTTGCGCGGCGAAACTATTCGCAGCGCGGCCGACGTCGGCTGGATACGCGATCTGACCGTCGCGCGCATGATGCGGCCGGATGTGCGCACCACGCCCGTCGATACGCCGATCATCGATTTTCGCCAGGCTTTTCCGCTCGGCTCGACCAGTCGCGTGGTCGCGGTCGATACTGAGGGCCGTTACGCCGGCATGGTGATGGTGCCGGAGGCGCATGGCGCCGATCTCGATGCGACCGGCTCGGTGCGCGACATCCTGCATCTTTCGGACAATTTCCTGTTGCCGCAGATGACGGTGCAAGATGCGATCTCCGGCTTCGATCGTACCGAAGCGGAAGCGCTGGCGGTGCTCGACAATGCCGAGCACCGCCACGTCATGGGACTCCTAACGGAAGCGCATGCCTTGCGACGTTATTCGGATGCTTCTGAGCGCCGCCGCCGCGAACTGCTCGGCGAATTCTGATGAAAAACATTGCGGCGCTTAAGCGTCGGCGTCCATCTCGTCGCCGAGCTCGAAGGTTCTCAAATTCACCGGCAGATGGCGGAGGCGCGGCTCGTACTCAGGAACCGGCGCATTGAATGCGTTGAACACGGCTGATGCCAACTCGACGCGTTCAATGCAGCGGCGAGCATCGTCGAGCGCACGATGTAGTTCGCGCTGCACCAGATCTGCTGCCGGGCCGGTTCCCATTCCTCGCCTCCGCATTGCCTCGGTTAGGGTAAAAGCAGATGCCGAACGATGGTTCCCTCATTCGTGGCGCTTCAAAATTTTTCGATTGTTTCGCGCTACGCGAAATTAATGCGCGTTTGTGTGGCGCGCTTCACATTGCCGGAGCCTACGTCGAACACTTGCGCGCGGCTCATGATGTCGCCGAACGCGGCAGGGTCGGCTCCCGTCATCCACACCTGCGCGCCGAGATCGGCGAGCGCGTCGTAGAGCGCGCCGCGCCGCTTCGGATCGAGATGCGCAATCACTTCATCCAGCAACAGCAGCGGCGAAAATCCCGTCATCTGCCTAATGAGGCTTGCGTGCGCCAACACTAAACGAATGAGCAGCGCCTTCTGTTCGCCGGTCGAAGCGTCCGCCGCGGCAACGCCTTTGGGCGCGTGTCGAACCGCGAGATCGGAGAGATGCGGACCCTCAAGCGTGCGGCCCGCTGCTGCATCGCGCGCGCGGTTCTCGCGCAGAAGATCGCGATAACGGTCTTCGATCTCAACTGCCGGGCGATCAGCTAGTCCTTCCTCCATCCATCCTTGCAGCGAAACTTCGGCGAGAGGGAACACGGATTGATTTTCTTTCGCGCCGGCAAGCGCAGCGGAAAGCCGGCGCACCGTTTCCATTCGCGCGGCTGCAACGGAAACGGCAAGCTCCGCAGTTTCATGCTCGACAGCGGCGAGCCAATGCGAGTCGCTATTCTGAGTTTCCAGCAACCGGTTGCGCGAGCGAAGAGAGCGTTCCAGCGCGGCGACACGGCTCGAATGTTGCGCATCGACGGCAAGCACGAGGCGGTCGAGGAACCGGCGACGCTCGGAGGCAGGCCCGTTGAACAGCTGGTCCATCGCCGGCACCAGCCAGACGATGCGCAAATGTTCTGCGAACGCCGTGGCGGAGCCGACGCTCTCGCGATCGATGCGGCAGGCGCGCGTCGGCGAAGCGTCCTCGCCCGCGGGCGGTTCGATGCCGGTGCCGAGCGTGGCGAGACCCAGCATGCCTTCGATTTCCGCGGCGACCGCCCAGGCGCCGTCGCCTTCGTTGAATGCCACTTCTTCGAGCGTCGCGCGGCGAAGCCCGCGGCCCGGCGCAAGATATGAAATCGCCTCGATCAGGTTGGTCTTGCCCGCGCCGTTCGGTCCGGTGAGCACGACCGGACCCGCGCCGGCAAGCTCGATCTGCGCCGCGCGGTAGCTGCGAAAATTTGTCAGCGTCAGGCGGCGGATGTGCGGGGCAGTCATCGTTGTTCACAGCGTCAATCGCATATAGACGCGATGCAAGCTATGTTCGACCGCGCGATGCGTTTCGGCAAACCCGAGACGGCGGTAGATTGCCAAATTTTCGGTCATCGCGACGTTTGTATAGAGCCATACCGCGGGCAACTTGAGCCGCCGCGCTTCATCGATCGCGTGCTCGACGAGCAAGCGGCCGAAACCCTTCCCTTGTTGTGCGGGATCGACGGCAAGGTTGTCGATCAAATAAATATCGGCTTCCGGCCACGCCGCCATGTAACCACAAAGCACGCCCGCGCTGTCGATGACGACGACAACGCCGCCGGCGATCAGCGCGGGAAAATCGGCGAGCATCGGCGGCGGCTCGCGGCCCATGCGCGCGACGTACTTGGCGTAAGCCGCGCGCGCGATCGCGCGCACGCGCTCGGCGTCGGCGGCAGTTGCTTTGCGCGTTGTAGCGGCAACCATGACAAATAGTTATGGGCGCTCATGGCCGGGCTCGTCCGCGCACGGGCGGAAGCTCGCTTCCAGGCGCATGAGCCAATAACCTTTCGGCGAAGGCCCGGCCATCCACGTCTTGCTTTGAGCCTTATCGATGTGGATGCCCGGCACAAGGTTTACGCCCGGGCCGGCGAAGCCGGACCCGGGTGCCGCGCATGACGAAAAGCGCATACGAGCGATCACACCCGCATCGGCATTAGGACGTAGAGCGCGCCTTTGGAGTCCTTGTCCTGGATCAGCGTCGGCGAGCCGGGATCGGCGAGCTTCAGGACGGCAGTCTCGCCTTCGATCTGCGCCGCGATGTCGAGCAGATAGCGCGAGTTGAATCCGATATCGAGCGGGTCGGCGCCATATTCGACCTCGATCTCTTCGGTGGCGCTGCCGGAGTCCGGATTGGTCACCGATAAAACTAGGCGGCCGTTGGTGAGCGAAAGTTTGACCGCGCGGCCGCGCTCGCTCGAAACGGTCGAAACGCGGTCGACCGCGGCCTCGAAATCTTTCTTGTCGACCACCAGCTCCTTGTCGTTGTTGACGGGAATGACGCGCCCGTAATCGGGGAAAGTGCCGTCGATCAGCTTCGAGGTGAGCACGACGTCGCCGATGGTGAAACGGATCTTGCCGGTGGAAAGCTCGACCATGATCTCGCCTTCGCCCGTTTCGATGAGGCGCTGCACTTCGCCCACCGTCTTGCGCGGCACGATGATGCCGTTCATGCTGGCGGCGCCTTCCGGCACCGGCAGTTCGACTTGCGCAAGGCGGTGGCCGTCGGTCGCGACCGCCCGCAAGGCGCCGGATTTCGTCGAGCCGGTCGTGTGCAGGTAGATGCCGTTGAGGTAATAACGTGTTTCCTCGGTCGAAATGGCGAACTGCGTCTTGTCGATCAGCCGCTTGAAATCGGCGGCCGGGACCTTGAACGAATGCGTCATCGTGCCGGCGGCGAGATCGGGGAAATCGCTTTCGGGCAGCGTCTGCAAGGTGAAGCGCGAGCGCCCGGCGCGGATCGTCAGCACCGCGCGCTCGCCCGAGCCTTCGATGATGATTTGCGAGCCTTCCGGCAGCTTGCGCACGATTTCATAGAACATGTGCGCAGGCACCGTGGTCGCGCCGCCCGGCGACACCTCGGCGGCGATCGTGTCGGTCACCTCGAGGTCGAGGTCGGTCGCCTTCAGGCTGAGTTTGGAGT
This sequence comes from Pseudolabrys sp., assembly GCA_025929185.1. GTDB lineage: Bacteria > Pseudomonadota > Alphaproteobacteria > Rhizobiales > Xanthobacteraceae > Pseudolabrys. Next base: position 8,283 of record JAICMO010000036.1, on the reverse strand, counting down.
TCTCGGCTTTGATCAGGACATTGGCCAGAATGGGAATCGTGTTGCGCCGCTCGACGACGCGGTGCACGTGGCCCAGCGACCTCAGCAATTCGGCACGTTCGACAGTGACTTTCATAAAAAACTCGCTTCAGCGCCCTTTCTGGGCGGCCGGGCAGCAAAGTTGACGTGCCAGCGCGAAAATCGCAAGCCTGACGGTTCGCCCCCGCAGGGCGGTCCACAGGGCGGGCTCCGGTCGCGCCTGCGGCGAGGTCTGGGGGAGTGGCGCTTTCCGCCTGCCCAGCCTCGCCGCAACGCCCTCACCCTGTTTTGTCGCGGCGCATCGATGGGAGCGTCGCGTCATGCGGACGTCGATGTTGAAATCTTCTCCCCCGCACGGAGCGTCGAAGATTTTGGTCGCGCTTATTCCTGCAATTGCCGTTTGAGAATCTCGATTTCCTCCGCGAGCGTCATGTCGTTGCCGACGAGGCTCTCGATCTTGCGCACGGCATGCAGCACGGTGGTGTGGTCACGCCCGCCGAAGCGCCGGCCGATTTCGGGCAGTGAGCGAAGCGTTAGCGTCTTGGCGAGATACATCGCCACCTGCCGCGGCCGCACGACGTTGGCGGTGCGGCGCGAAGAGAGGAGATCGGAGCGGCTGACGTTGTACTGCCGCGCCACCACGCGCTGGATATCCTCGATCTTGACGCGCTTCGGCTCCTGCGGCCGGATCAGATCGCGCACCTCGCGCTCGGCCATTTCCAGCGTCACCGCGTGGCCGGTGAGCTTGTTATGCGCGAGCAGGCGATTGACGGCGCCTTCGAGATCGCGGCCGTTATGCGTCACGGCTTTGGCGATGTAGCTCAAGACCGGCGGCGGCACGTCGAAGCCGGGATGGTGCGCGCGCGCAGCCAACACGCGCGCCTTGAGAATCTCGAAACGCAATTCCTCGCCGAGCGCGCCCATTTCGACCACGAGTCCCCCCGCAAGGCGCGAGCGCACGCGGTCGTCGAGGCTCTCGAGGTCGGACGGCGGCCGGTCGGATGCAATGACAACCTGGCGGCCGGCATCGATCAGCGCGTTGAGCGTGTGGCAGAATTCGGCCTGGGTCGACTTACCTTGCAAAAATTGCATGTCGTCGATGATCAGCACGCCGATGCCGCGCAGCGCTTCCTTGAACGCGATGGCGGTTTGCGTGCGCAAGGCAGAGACGAAGCCGTACATGAATTTTTCGGCGGTGAGATAAAGCACCTTGCGCTCGCCGAGCGCGTTGCCGGCCCAGGTGATCGCTTGCAGGAGGTGCGTTTTGCCGAGCCCGACGCCCGCATGGATGTAAAGCGGGTTGAACATCACCGCGTCGCCGCGCTTGGCCGCCGCCACCTGCTTGGCGGCGGCGTGGGCGAGCGTGTTCGAGCGGCCGACGACAAACGTGTCGAACGTCAGGCGCGGATCGAGCGGCGAGCCGCCGAGCGCCTCCTGCACGCCCGGATCGCCGCCCGACAGCGGGCGTCCATCGCCGTTGCCGTTAAGATAACGGCTGGCGAAGCCGTTGATTTCGAGTTCGGGCGTTTTCGGTTTGGCGACAGCCGTGCGCAAGACCGCCGAGCGCACGACGAGTTCGATGCGCGTGATTTTTTCGTCCTCGGCCTGCCAGCAGGCGAGCACGCGCTCCGCATAATGCGATTGAATCCAGCTCTTGAGGAAGCGTGTCGGCACGGAAAGCCGGACCGCCTCGGCTTCGATCGCCTCGACGTCCATGCGGGCGAACCAGCTCGAATAGATGTCGTCGCCGACTTCGGCGCGCAGACGTCCCTTTACCTTCGACCAACGATCATCGTTCGGGTTTGACATCGTCTCGTTTCTTAAAAGTTGTTGTTTCAATGAACTCGGTTGCTCGGCAGCGGCTCGATGCCGCGAACGCGCCGAAACTGACGCAACATCACTCGCTCGAAGATGGTGCTGGGGCCTGGTAGCCATGGAGAGCGGCCGGCGCAGCGACATCGACGGAAACCGAGGATGCCGCGCCTCAGCAGCGGGGCGGCGGCATCGCTCCTACAAGGCCTGCGGGAACGCCGTCGCTTACGAAATAAACCCGGACAGGCTGGCAATTGCGTGTCATGCTTCTCGCGCCGGCATCAAACGCCGGCATTGTGATGTGAGAAGCGTTCAATCCCCTCATCTTACCCCCCAATTCCTCGCGGGCATGCGCCCGACCTCCTTGCTCATTCCGCCGCGCGCAACCCCCACCGATCAAACAGCCCATAAGATCGGAGCAGGCAACAAATCACCTTTCCCATCTTTCGATGGGCCTGCCGCAAATTCCATTTCCTGGTGACGCGCGGGAAATTCCGAGTGCGATAAAAATACACGAGCGAAGGTCGCCCGCAACGGCAATCGCGTCGCGCTCAGTCTGAAAAATTCGTTGCGCGTCGATGTGAAAGCGCAATTACGTACGCAAATTTTTTAACGTGTTGAATCGCCGCGCAGATTCTCCGCGCTGCTAAACTGCAACACCTCGGCACAGAAAAAGATTCGACGCGATTGACGGCATGCCCGAAATGCCGATGGCATGGGGATTTTCGGGTCCGCAGTCGCGCTATCTTGTTAACTCTTTATCGCACCGTGCGGATTCTTGTGCGTCAAACGAGGGTAACCCTCGCATCCGTTGCGCGATGGCAACATCAGCGGCGCGCGGGCAACACTCTCGATCATTGAAGTTGATCCGCGTGCAACAGTTTTCGACCGCTGACGCACGTGCAACAACGCGCGGCGCGCGTTTTTCAAATGCATTGGCCTCGCGCTCCGGTGCAAAAGCGCGATAACGATGCGAATCTCGATGTAAAATTGCGGAGGGCGACCGGAGTCAGTCGAAAATGCCGCGATCTCTTCGCTTCTTACTTCGCCAACTTAGCGATGCGGTGAGTGAGCCGCGATACTTTGCGGCTTGCATTATTCTTATGAACGACGCCGCGCTGCGCTGCACGCATGATGACCGGCTCAGCTTGCTTCAGCGCGGCCATTGCCGCATTGCGGTCTCCGGTTGCGATCGCCTCTTCGACCTTGCGGATCGAACCGCGCAGCAGCGAGCGGCGCGCCTTGTTGATCTCGGTCTTACGCGCGATCTGACGCGTGGCTTTGCGGGCGGAGGTGGTATTGGCCATCCTAAATCTCATCTACGAGCAACTCGGCCCGCGTAAAACGGACCCGAGCGCGCATTTCTTTGCAGAAAAACGGTGGCGGCGAGAAGATCGCCGCCACCGGCGAGGCTTATAAAGAGGCGTTGTGGAAGCGTCAACGCCTGGAAAACGGCTTATGCCACGCGCTTGGCGCGGATCGTATCGTTTCCGGCGATAACCGCCGCCCGGTCGGCCGCCGAGAAGGCGGCAAGCGGCGGTTTTATCCGCGCCAATTCGGGATCGCCGTGGATATGAGCAAGCAGTGCCTTGACGCCCGGTACGAGCGGCTTGCCCTCGAACAGTTTGCGGATCGAAACCGCAGCATCGAGCGCCGCCGCGTCGCCCGCCGCCCAGGCGCGGGCGCAGAGGTCCGCGTTGAGATTGGCGGTGGCCGAGATGCAGCCGGCGAAAGTCCCGTGCCGCGCGTCCATCAACGTGGCCTCATTCGACGGGAATACCGAAAACTGTTTCGAGATCGCGGCAACCGAGCGCGCGTAGGCGAGATCACCGGAAGAATCCTTTAAGCCGACGATGCGTGGGCCGAATTTGTCCAAAAGGCGTTTGATTAGCCCGACGTGCCACGGCAAACCCGACATCGCGGGGAAATGATAGAGGTAAATCGGGATCGGCCGCTCGGCGGTCGCGCGTATCAACCATTCGATGTAGGCGACGAGGCCGTCGTCCGGCACGCCCTTGTAATAAAACGGCGGCAGCACCAGCGCACCGGCAAAACCCAATTCGGCGGCGTGTCGCGTCAGCGCGACGGCGTCGGCCGTCGCGGCGGCGCCCGTGCCGACCATCAGCCGCTCCATCGGCAGGCCGGAAGCCTTGTAGGCGCTCATCAGGCCCTTGCGCTCGTCGAGCGAGAACGAGGTCGCCTCACCGGTCGTGCCGAGCACGTTGAGCCCATCGCAGCCGTTATCGAGCAGGAAGCGCGCGAGCCTGGTCGCGCGCGCGTGGTCGGGCGCGCCATCCTCGCGAACGGGCGTGGCGATGGCGGCGATGACGCCGGCGAGTTTTTTATGAGCCATAAGGTCCCTCGTTAATTCGTCATGGCCGGACTTGTCCCGGCCATCCACGTCTCGTCGTGTTGAAGCAAGACGTGGAGGCCCGGCACAAGGTTTACACTCGGGCCGGCCTTTGGCCGGACTCGTGTGCCGGGCATGACGCCAAGATCAACCGCTCACATTATACGCCGCGAGCGCGGCCATGTTGACCAATTGGTTGTCCTTGGCGCCGAGCTGGACGATCTGCACCGGGCGGTCGAGACCGACGAGCAGCGGCCCGATCACCGTCGCACCGCCCAATTCCTGCACCATCTTGGTCGAGATCGACGCCGAATGGAACGCCGGCATCACCAGCACGTTGGCCGGCCCCGACAGCCGCGTGAACGGGTAGGGCGCCGCAAGCTCCTGATTGAGCGCTACGTCCGCCGCCATTTCGCCGTCGTATTCGAAATCGACGCGTTTTTGGTCGAGGATGCGCACGGCGGCCTGCACGCGCGTCGAGCGCTCGCCCGGCGGCTGGCCAAAATTCGAAAAGGCCAGCATCGCGACGCGCGGCTCGTGGCCCAGCCGGCGCGCGACGCCGGCGGCTTCGATGGCGATCTCGGCGAGCTCTTCGGCGGTCGGCATCTCCGTGACGGCGGTGTCGGCGACCAGCACGGTGCGGCCGCGCGTGATGATGAGCGACACGCCGATCACGCGATGGCCCGGCTTCGGGTCGATGACATGCAGCACGTCTTCGAGCGCAACCGAGAAGTTACGCGTGACGCCGGTCACCATCGCGTCCGCATCGCCCAGCGCCACCATGCAGGCGGCGAAATGGTTGCGGTCCTGGTTCACCATGCGCTGGCAGTCGCGCAGCAGGAAGCCGCGCCGTTGCAGCCGCTCGTAAAGGAAATTGGTGTACTGCGCGTTGCGCGTGGAGAGCCGCGCGTTGACGATCTCCATGCCGTCGCCAAGCTCGATGCCCGTCTCGCGCGCGGTTTCCTTGACGCGGTCTTCGCGGCCGACGAGCAGCGCGCTGCCGAGCCCTTGCTGCACGAAGCTCGCCGCGGCGCGGATCACTTGCTCGTCCTCGCCTTCCGCAAACACGACGCGCCGCGGCTGGCGACGCAGCCGCGCGAAAATCTGCACCAGCGTGCCGGCGATCGGATCGCGCCGCGAGCGCAATTGCTCGCGGTAGCCGTCCATGTCGACGATCGGGCGCCGCGCGACGCCGGTGTCCATTGCCGCCTTGGCGACCGCCGGAGGCACCGCGAAGATGAGCCGCGGATCGAACGGCACCGGGATGATGTAATCGGGCCCGAATTTCGGGCGCATGCCGTAGGCGGCGGCGACTTCATCGGGCACGTCCTCGCGCGCGAGTTCGGCGAGCGCCTGTGCGGCGGCGATTTTCATTTCCATGTTGATGGCGGATGCGCGCACGTCGAGCGCGCCGCGGAAGATGTACGGAAACCCGAGGACGTTATTGATCTGGTTCGGATAGTCGGAGCGTCCCGTCGCCATGATGGCGTCGTCGCGCACGGCGGCGACTTCCTCCGCGGAAATTTCCGGATCGGGGTTGGCCATGGCGAAGATGATCGGCCTTTCCGCCATTGACTTCACCATCGCTTGCGTCACCGCCCCTTTGACCGACAGGCCGAAGAACGCGTCGGCGCCTTCGAGCGCGTCGGCAAGCGTGCGCGCTTTCGTCTTCACCGCATAGGCCGACTTCCACTGGTTCATGCCTTCGGTGCGGCCCTGGTAGATGACGCCCTTGGTATCGCAGAGGATCAGGTTGTTCGGCGCAACGCCGATCGCCTTCAGCAATTCGAGGCAGGCGATGCCGGCGGCACCCGCGCCGTTGCAAACGATCTTGGTCGTCTTGATATCGCGGCCCGTGAGATGAAGTGCGTTGATCAAGCCTGCGGCCGAGATAATCGCGGTGCCGTGCTGGTCGTCATGGAAAACCGGGATGTCCATCAATTCGCGCAGACGCTGCTCGATGATGAAGCATTCCGGCGCCTTGATGTCCTCGAGATTGATGCCGCCCCAGCCGGCGCCGAGATATTTGACGCAGTTGATGAATTCGTCCGGGTTTTCGGTCGAGACTTCGAGGTCGATCGAGTCGATGTCGGCAAAGCGCTTGAACAGGACGGCCTTGCCTTCCATTACCGGCTTTGCTGCGAGCGCGCCGCGGTTGCCGAGGCCGAGAATGGCGGTGCCGTTGGTAATGACGGCGACGAAGTTGCCCTTCACCGTGTAGTCGTAGGCGCGGCTTGCATCCTCCGCGATCGCCAGCACCGGAATCGCAACCCCGGGCGAATAAGCGAGCGAGAGGTCGCGCTGGGTTGCCATCGGCTTGGTGGCGACCACCTCCAGCTTGCCGGCGCGGCCGGTGCTGTGAAATTGCAGGGCTTCCTGGTCGGTGAAGGTCGGCCGGCTGCCGGCGGGGCGCTTGGCAGGCATTATTACTCCATGACTTTCCGGGGAATGCCGGACTGGCGAACCTAGCGGAACGGGTGGCGCCTGCTCAAGGGAAGCGGCGGCGGTTGAACGCCGGCTGACCGCGCGCTAATGGCTGTTCGGGGACGATGAGAACCGGCCGGCCATGATCCGCTTTCTGTTTCGTTTTCTGGGCCTCTTGTGCCTGGCCGCAGCATTTATTCTCGTCATCTACGACGGCATGAAATCGATTGCCGGCAACGCGTTCTATTTCACCGACGTGCGGGCGCTCTGGGACATCGTGAACGCCGCCAGCCTGCAAAATCTGAAACCGGTGATTGAGACCAAAGTTGGCCCGTGGGCGTGGGATCCGGTTTTCGTCACCGTCTTGGCCTGGCCGGGCTGGGCAGTGCTCGGGGTCCTCGGTATATTGTTGATCCTTGCTGGCCGCAGGAAAAAGCCCCTGATCGGCTACGCGCGCTGATTGCTTCGTCATTCCGGGGCGCGCGCCAGCGCGAACCCGGAATCCAGGGCCGAGGCTTGCGCTTTCATCTGGATTCCGGGTCCGGACCTTCGGTCCGTCCCGGAATGACAAGAACGCTCGCGCAGGCGGTGAGCCGCGCCTGTTCCAACTGGCCAAGACGTGATCGCGGACGTCGTGCGCGAACGGCGGCGTGCGCTTATATTTGGGCCAACCGACAGGAGGACGGCGATGTTCATGTTCAAGAAATCGCTCGACATGCCGAAGCCCGGCGAGGCGCTGCCCGGCCGCGCCCAGCCGATCCCGACCGCCAGCGACCATTTCGTCAACGGCCGCGCGCTCAAGGGGCCTTATCCGCAAGGCTATGAGAAGGCGATGTTCGGCCTTGGTTGCTTCTGGGGCGCCGAGCGCAAGTTTTGGGAGCTCGGCGACGGCATTCATGTGACGGCAGTCGGCTATGCCGGCGGGCTCACACCCAATCCGACTTACGAGGAAGTCTGCACCGGCCGCACGGGTCATAACGAGGTCGTGCTCGTCGTCTACGATCCGAAAAAGATCAGCTACGAGCAACTGCTCAAGGCGTTCTGGGAGAGCCACGACCCGACGCAAGGCATGCGCCAGGGCAACGACGTCGGCACGCAATATCGCTCCGGGGTGTACGTATTCAACGCCGCACAGCGCAAAGCGGCGGAAGCCTCGAAGGCGATGTACGAGAAAGAATTGCAGAGACAAGGATTCCGTCCGATCACCACGGAAATTGTCGACGCGCCAGAGTTTTATTTCGCCGAGGACTACCACCAGCAATATCTCGCCAAGAATCCGTTCGGCTATTGCGGGCTCGGCGGCACCGGCGTGTCCTGCCCGATTGGCACCGGCGTGAAGGTGGCGCAGGGGGTATAGACGTTTGTCTCGATCCGTCATCCTGAGGCGACCGCGCGAAGCGCGGCCCTCGAAGGGTGACGGGCACGGCTTCACCTTCGAGGCTCGGCAGCTTCGCTGCCTCGCACCTCAGTCGGTTAGACTTTCTTAACCATAGAAAGCGTTAATCGGGTTCATCTTTTCACGCGTCCAGTGCGGACGAGCCCGATGCGGGGATCCCGCTTTCTCATTGTTGCCTTGGCTGCGTTGGCGCTTGCCGCCTGCATGCGGCAGGAGCCGGCTTATTCCGTGCGCGATCCGCAGAGTGGCAAGACCGTTGCCGCGCTGCCGCAGCGCGGGTTTT
>JAICMO010000043.1 GCA_025929185.1 Pseudolabrys sp. | reverse complement strand
CGGAATGCATCCGAGGTGGGTGCAGATGCCGATCACCACCAGCCACTGCTCATGGCCCGCCTTCACGCGCTCGCTATCCGGCTCTGGATCGCGCAGCGAGCTGACGTTCACATCCTTGGCAAGCTCGATGTCGTGCTTGGTACGATGAAAGATGAAAATCGGCTTGGAGCGCCAGAACACCTTGATGATCTGCCCGTCGGTGATCGGGGAAAGGTCGACCTCGATCGGTGCGCCGGCGGCGATGGTCGAGGCATCGGGATTCATCTGCGAGATCAGCGGCACCAGGGTCGCTGCGACGCCGACCGCGCCGACCGCGCCGGTGGCGATGTAGAGAAAATCGCGGCGTGTATGTGCCGCCGAAGACACGGTCGTCACGTCTGGGCCCTCTCCCCCGGCTGGCTTTATGCACCGCCCGCGGCTTGGGATGCCGGCAGGATTTGGAAATCCCGCGGCGGGCGGGGCGGACCGGCTGCGGCAATCCTTCCGAACGGGAGGATGGCGCTGCGGTGGCGTTCTATTGGCACCCTTGCGGTGCCAGTGCAAGCCCGCTATCGGGCCAACGACCAAGAGTCGCACAAGTCATTTGTCCAATTGCGCTTTAGCCGTTTGCGATCACCAGTTCCGAGCCCTCGCCCGTGATATGCATCGCCCTTTATCAGCCGGATATTCCCCAGAACACCGGCACGATTCTGCGGCTCTGCGCGTGTCTCGGCGTCGAGACGCACATCATTGAACCTGCGGGATTTCCGGTCAGCGACCGAGCATTCCGCAGGGCTGGCATGGACTATCTGGATCAGGTCGCGATTGTCCGACACCACTCGTGGACCGCTTTCGAGGACTGGCGGCGGGCGAAGCAAGCGCGGCTGCTTCTGTTTACGACGGCGGGCTCCCGCTCCTATCTCGATTACGCGTTCAAGGCCGGTGACGTTCTTCTATTCGGCCGCGAGAGCGCCGGCGTTCCGGACGCCGTGCACATGGCCGCCGATGCGCGCCTCATCATCCCGATGCGTGAAGGCTTGCGCTCGCTCAACGTTGCGATGGCTTGCGCGCTCGCCGCCGGCGAGGCGCTGCGGCAGATGGGCGGATTTCCGAGATAACGCTCGCTTGTATTTATGCGTATATTACCATAATATACAAATCGGATGATCGACCTGACGCAGATCGAAGGCTTCGACTGGAATGAAGGCAACGCCCGCAAAAATACCGAAAAGCATGGCGTGAGCCAGACGGAAGCGGAGCAAATATTCACCAGCGCTCCGCTTCTTGCCGATGACGTGAAACATAGTCAGCACGAGATGCGCTTTCAGGCGCTAGGACAAACGACCGGCGGGCGTTATCTGCACGTGAGCTTTACGCTGCGGCAGGCTGGAAAGATGATCCGGATCATTTCCGCGCGCGACATGAATCGCAAAGAGCGAGCCCGTTATGACCAGGAAACTTAAACCGATACCGAAATTCCGCAGCGAAGCGGCGGAACGGAAATTTTGGGAAACGCACGATTCGACGGAATATGTCGATTGGAGCAAGGCGCAGCGCGTGCGCTTTCCTAATCTCAAGCTATCGACCACCGCCATTTCCTTGCGCCTGCCGCAGGGCACTCTCGACCGTATCAAAATCGCCGCCAACAGGCGCGACGTTCCTTATCAATCGCTGATCAAGGTTTGGCTGGAAGAAAAGCTGGACGCGGAATGAGTTCGCCCGAAATCGAGGCACGCAAGGCGCGCGCACGAAGCTGGTTCGAGCAACTTCGAGACGACATCCGCGCGATCTTCGAAACGCTGGAAGATGCCCTGCCCGCGGATGCGCCCTGTGCCGATGCACCCGCCGGCTGTTTCACGCGCACGCCCTGGAGCCGTGCCGACCACACAGGTGCACCGGGTGGCGGCGGCGTGATGAGCATGATGAAAGGCCGCGTGTTCGAAAAAGTCGGCGTTCATGTTTCGACCGTCTTCGGCGAATTCGCGCCCGAATTTCGCAAGGAGATTCCGGGCGCGGAAAACGATCCGCGCTTCTGGGCGTCCGGCATTTCGTTGATCGCGCACCCGTTCAATCCGCACGTTCCCGCCGTGCACATGAACACGCGCTTCGTCATCACCAGCAAAGCGTGGTTCGGCGGCGGCGCCGATTTGACGCCGGTGCTTGCGGGGCGGCGGACTCAGGACGATCCGGATTCGATTTCCTTTCACGCCGCCATGAAGCAAGCGTGCGACGCGCATCCGAACGTCGCGCCGTACGAGAAATACAAGAGATGGTGCGACGATTATTTCTATTTGAAACACCGCAACGAGCCGCGCGGCATCGGCGGCATCTTTTTCGATTATCTCGAAAGCGATTGGGAAGCGACTTTCGCGTTCACGCAAGCGGTCGGCCGCGCGCTCGCGCGCGTCTATCCTGAGATCGTCAAGCAGAATTTCACCAAAACGTGGAGCGAGGCGGAGCGCGAGGAGCAACTGGTGCGCCGTGGGCGCTACGTCGAATTCAACCTGCTCTACGACCGCGGCACGATTTTTGGGCTCAAGACCGGCGGCAATGTCGAATCGATCTTGTCTTCGCTGCCACCGTGCGTGAAATGGCCCTGAGCTAGCGCAGCGCGCTGAACACCAGCGTCGCCCCGCCGATCAGCACCACGACATCGAGAATGGCCGTATGAACGTGCACCGGCATGCGCTCGACAAAAGCGCGCGCGAGAAACGCGCCGGGCAGTGCGACAAAGCCGATCAGCAACGCATAGGCAATCACCTGCGCATCGATGACGCCGGAGAAGCCGAATACCAGAATTTTCACCATGCCGATCACAATGGAGATCGCCGCGTCCGTCGCGATGACGGCAGCGCCTTCGAGGCCCGCCGCCATCAGCAGCGACAGCAGGATGACGCCCGAGCCGACGGTGCCGCCGACGACGATGCCGTAGGCGAGTGAGCCGAGCGCCAGTCCCTTGTCGCCGACGCGGATGTCCTTGCGTTTCGCATGCCGGCGCAGCGGCACGCTCAGGATCAGCATCGCGCCGATCACCAGCGCCGCGCCGGCGCTCGACAGCCGCGTGTAACCCCAGGCGCTGAAGATGCAGAGCGGAATCGAGGCAAGAAGCGATATCGTGCCGCGTCGCCAATCGACATATTTCAGAAACGCCGCGGCGCGGCTGGTATTGGTGAACATCGCGGTGATCGCGATGATCGGCACAACCGGCGCCGCGCCGACCAGCGGCACGAGCACCAGCGGCATCAGCGCGCCGGTGCCGTAACCGGCGACGCCGCCGACGATCGAGGCGAACAGCGCCACCGCCGCGACGAGTAGCAGTTGCGCGATCGAAACATCGGCAAAAGGGGAAAGCACTTCAAGAGCCTCGCACGGCCGATCCGTCCGGCCGCTTGCTTGAAAGGTCCTTGTGCCTGCCGAACCGCCGCAGACGGGTCAAGCCCGCGGTCCGCAAGCCGACAGCGGGTTGCCGGTGTTGCGGCCGGGCCACAGGCGAGTGGATTTGAGCCAAATCCCCCGCCTTTTAGAGCCTTTGGTCTCGACTCTCGCGCGCGAAGAATTCAATTCTGGTTTGTGGTAACGGGGTGGGAAGGCATGCGTCGTTTATCAGCGATCGTTTTGGCGTCCGCGATTTGCGGGTTCGGCGCTGGCCAGGGACGCGCGGCGGACTTGCCGGCCAAAGCGCCGGCGGCGGCAACCGCGGTCGTCTACACGTGGTCCGGATTTTATGCCGGCGGCAATGTCGGCTACGGCTGGGGCAAGGCTGCCAACGACGTGTCATTCTCGCAGCTGGGTGCCATTCCGCCCGGATTTGCGATCGCGGACTCGGTCAGGCTCAAGGGCATCCTCGGCGGCGCGCAGATCGGCTACAACTGGCAGCCGTCCCGCAACTGGGTATTCGGGCTCGAAGCGGATTGGCAGGCGGCCGATCAAAAGGCCGGCAACACGCTGCCTCCTCAACCGTATATCATCATCCCGGTGACCGGCGGAGCGATTCAAACGGCGTACGACGCCAAGATCGCGTGGTTCGGCACGGTTCGCGGCCGCATCGGCTATGCTTTCGATCGTGTGCTGCTCTACGCCACCGGCGGACTCGCTTATGGCAAGGTGAAGGTTTCGGGAACGGTGACGGACAGCGGCACCATATTAGGCTTTTTCCCGTTCAGCGCGACCGCGCCTTTCGGCGGTTCGAAAGTGAACGCCGGCTGGACGCTGGGCGGCGGCATCGAGGGCGCTATCGCCGGCAACTGGACCTGGAAAATCGAATACCTCTATTTGGACCTTGGCTCGCTCGACACCGCAGCGGCCGGGCCGTTCGGTGGGGAAACGATCACCACGCACACGCGTTTCACCGATAACATCGTTCGCGTGGGTTTGAATTACCGGTTCGGCGGAACGATACGCTAGAGTTTGATTCATTTGAGAAGCCCTGTCCGTGCCCAAGCGGCGCACAGTGTTCAAGGCCGCAAGCTAGCGAGCACGATGTTGCAGAATTGCCGCGGCCGCCCGTATTTCGCGTGAATTTCTCGCATTTTTCAACGTTTTACGGCTGGCGCGAATTGATGAGGCGCGGTCTGGCGGCTAGCATCGCGCGACCTAATTTTCACTGGGACCAATCGTCATGAATTCTCGCGTCGCCGGGCTGTTGGCCGCATTGATCAGCGTCGCTTTCGCACACGCAGCCTCCGCGGCTGACATGCCGGCCAAGGCGCCGGTTTACAAGGCACCCGAGGCCGCCGCCACGAACTGGACCGGCCTCTACGTCAACGGCGGCTTCGGTTACGGCCTTTGGTCGGCCGATACCACAACCTTCGACCCCGCAACCGGCGCCTGTGCCCTCTGCATCAACCAGGAGCAAGGCGGCAAGGGCTGGCTCGGCGTCGTCGGCCTCGGCTACGATTATCAATTCGCGCCGCAGTTCGTCGGCGGCGTATTCGGCGATTTCAACTTCGCCAGCATCAAGGGCACGATCCAGGACGGCAACCCTTTCTTCGCAGGTGAGACCAAAGAACAAAGGGCGTGGGCCGTCGGCGCGCGCATCGGCTATCTGGTGACGCCCGATATCCTCACCTATGTGAACGGCGGGTTTACCAGCGCGCACTTTTCCGGCGCGAACATGGTCGTGACGTTCGCCGGGACACCGACGAACTCCTCGACACCCGATTTCACGACCAATGGCTGGTTCATCGGCGGCGGCACCGAAGTCGCGATGCCGTCGATCCTCGGCCTCCAGCTTGGACCCGGCTGGTTTTGGCGCAGCGAGTATCGTTACGCACGTTACGAAAACAAGCAGCTGCCCGATCGGTCTGGAGGGCTTCCGCAGAGCAGCTTCAACTTCAGGCCGACCGTACAGACCGTCACCTCGCAAGTGGTCTATAAGCTCAACACCGGCGGTCCCGCCTATCGCGTCGCCGCGCCGGCGCCCGCCCAATGGAACGGGTTCTATGTGAACGCCGGCCTCGGCTATGGTCTCTGGGCGGCAGATACCACGACGATCAATCCGACAACCGGCCTGTGCACGCTCTGCGTCGTCCAGGTTCAGGGCGGCAAAGGCTGGCTTGGCAGATTTGGCGGTGGCTTCGACTATGTCGTCCTGCCGAAAATCCTCGTCGGCGTCTTCGGCGATTACGATGTATCGAGCCTGAAAGGCACCATTCAGGACCAGGGGCCGGTCAGCGCCGGCGAGATCAAGCAGAATGCCGCATGGACGGCTGGCGTACGCGCCGGATTCCTGCTGACGCCGCGGATTCTAAGCTACGTCGATGGAGGCTATGCGGGCGCCCGCTTCTCTGGGACGACGCAGATTTTGGTCTTCACCCCGCTTGCCGGCGTTCCGGCAGGCACGACAACTCCCGGCTTTACCGCGAATGGCTGGTTCCTAGGCGGCGGCATGGAAGCAGCCATCACGCCCAATCTGTTCTGGCGTAACGAATACCGCGTCGCTCACTACCGCAATAAAACCATTCCCGATGAACCGGGAGCCGACAGCATCACCTTCAAGCCCACTGTGCAGACGGTCACGTCGCAACTCGTCTATAAGTTCAATTGGCCTCGCTGAGAATGAGGCCGGCTTAGCAAGCGCCGGTCGCCGTGAACGGTCGGCGGAATCGAACCTCATAGCATGAAGGAACAGACCGCGATTTTGTAAAATCGCGGTCTATTTTGCGGCCGCGCGGATGATCGTTTCAAGTGCCGCTGCATCAACTGGAAAATCCGCCTCGATCCACGCCTCTTCGGCCGCGCGCAAAACGGCGCCGAGCACCGGTCCCGGCGGGACGCCGCGCTTGATGAAGTCGGCGGCCTTGAGCGGAAACGCCGACGCCGTCCAGCGCTGCGGCAGTGTCGCAAGCGCGCGCCAGTTTGCATCGGCCGCGCCCTGCGGCGAGCGCGACCACGCAATCAACACGCGATCGACGAAGCGCTCGGGGCCCAGCCGATAGAGCAACACGCGCGCATCATGCTCGCCTGAGGCAGGTGCCGCGCGCCGCCAATCTTCGCCCATCGACGCAAGGCGCTCGTGCTCTGCATTGGCGAGCCGCAGCCGCTCCCACAGCCGCTCAGCATCCTCCGGCACGGCTACCGCCAGCGCACCGAGCCGCTGAACGGGATCGGGCGCAGCGCCGATCGCGGCCTCCACCTTCGCCATGTTTTCGAACGAGCCGAGATAACTCACACCGGCGAGCACGCGCAGCAGCAAACCGGCGTCAGCCATCGCGATCAGCGTCGGCACCGCATGCGGCGCGACGAGCAACTTCATCATCTCCGCGCGCACGCGCTCGCGCGAAAGCTGATCGAGCCCGTCACGGCCGGCGATGCACGCGGCGAGCCCCTCCCCGTCCGGATGATCGCTGCTGCCGTAAGCGGCATGGAAGCGAAAGAAGCGCAAGATGCGCAGATAGTCTTCGGCAATGCGCTTGTTGGGATCGCCGATGAACCGCACGCGGCGGTGCTCTATGTCGGCAAGCCCGCCGACATAGTCGAAGACCGTCCCATCGCGCGAGACCGAGAGCGCATTGATGGTGAGATCGCGCCGCTCCGCGTCCGCCTTCCAATCGCGGCCGAATTCGACTTTGGCGTGACGACCGTATGTCTCGGTATCCCGCCGCAAGGTCGTCACCTCGATCGGCGTCTTGTCTATCACGACGGTGATCGTCCCGTGATCCAGGCCGGTCGGCACGGCCTTGAAGCCCGCTCCTGCCGCGCGCCGCACCACTTCATCCGGTACGGCCGTCGTGGCGACGTCGATTTCTCCGACCGGCATCTTGAGCAGCGCATTGCGGACCGCCCCCCCAACCACGCGCGCCTCTTCGCCGTCGCCGTCGAGGAGGGCGAGTAAGCGCACGAGTGGACCGGCCGTCAGCCATCCCGTTTCAGCGAGCGCGCGCGTATGCACCGTCACTTGATCGTCCCCGGCACGAATTTCCCGTTGTCGATATGCGCCGGAACATAGGTCGAGCCCGGCGGCGCGCCGGAGAAATTCGCGAAATAGACGAAACTGCCGACGATCAGCGCAAGCGCAATGATGGCGAGCGTGACAAGGCGCGAGATCGGCCAATGCTGCGGATCGAGTACGCCGGCGCGCGTCGCCAAAAGAAAAGCGGCATACAACGCGAACGGCGTGAGGAAGAGAGCGATCTCGGTGAGTGCGGGGCGGATCATTTTTCTTCTCTTTCCCTCCCCTGCAAGGGGAGGGTGGCCGCGAGTGAAACGAGCGGTCGGGTTGGGTCATTTGTTTGAGCCCCCCACCCGGTCGGCTTTGCCGACCACCCGGAAGAGAACGCGTCGCTCATCGATAAACCCGCTCGTACAGATTGCGCAAAATGCCGGCGGTCACGCCCCAGATGTAACGTTCTCCGTAAGGCACCGCATAATAGTGGCGCGTCATTCCCTGCCAGTCGCGTGAATGGCGCCGGAAGTTTTTTTGCTCCATCAGGAACGCCAACGGCACCTCGAACGTGTCGTCGACCTCGCTTGGATTGAGCGTCAGCGTAAAACCGGCCTTTACGCGCGCGACCACCGGCACGATGCGATAACCCAGAGTCGTCATATAGACGTCAAGGTAGCCGATCGGATCGACATGGCCGTGGTCGAGCCCGATCTCTTCGTCCGCCTCGCGCAGCGCCGAGGCAAGCGGATGTTCGTCATCCGCCTCGATCTTGCCGCCGGGAAACGAAATCTGCCCGGGATGATCCGGCAGATGCTGCGCCCGCTGCGTAAGCAGCACCGTCGGATCGGCATGATCGACAATCGGCACCAGCACCGCCGCCGGGCGGATCGGCCGCACCGCCGCGATTTTCAACATCACGGGGTCTATGTCGTGGTCGCCCCGCTTCGGCGTCACATTGGGATCGGCAAGACCGGACGGCAAATCGAGCGTCAGCCGCGCACGTGCGCGTGCGAAAAATTCTTCCGCATCCAAGGCGTCGCTGGCCGGCGCGCTTTCCATCAGGCGAATTCCCGCAGCGCGTCGGCTTGTGCCATCACGAAGAATTCACCGCCCGATGCAACCCCGAACATTCGATTGCCGCCGATATCGCATTCCTCGCCAAGCTCCACCAGATCGTAAAACAGCGCGCGGGTCACTTTCGCCCATAGGTCGCGGCGCACGTGCAGGTACGGCTTGAGGCCGCCGGTGCCCGGCTCGGGCGTAAAGCGGAGCGGATTGTCCGCTCCGCAAGTCACCCAATCGTCAACATTGGTTCGAAATTGGAGGATTTGCTCCGGCTCGCGAACAACCTTCAGTTCGACGGCGAGGAACGGCGCGTCTTCGACTATTAACCCGACTTTTTCGACCGGCGTAACGAGAAAATATTTGTCGCCCTCGCGCTTAAGCACGGAAGAGAACAGTTTGACGAGCGCTAGCCGGCCAATCGGCGTTTTCTGGTAAAACCAGGTGCCATCTGCCGCAATTCTCATGTCCAGATCGCCGCAAAACGGCGGATTCCACAGGTGTACGGGCGGCAGTCCTCTGCCCTCGTCGCGCGGCAGCGATGCAGCGACGCCTTCAAGCCCCGTTTGCCCTGTCTTCGCCATTGTTTTCCTTGCGTATTTCACCAGCGGCAAGGTCCTGTTCGCATCTTTGTTATTCGACGGACCGGGCCTGGAAGATAGCGTAAGCTTGCGGGGTTGAATGAGCCAGATTCGCCCGTCGGCTGCATCGTAACCCGCGTGCCCGCGTCGTTCGTAGGGAACACGAAACGGACCCCATCGCTTTATGGCGAGGCAGTCGCGAAGCGCGCGATCAAAGGAGCGGAAATCATGGCGGCGGCAAGCGGCGAAAACCTGGAAAAGATCGAGGATATGATCGTTCGCGCGGCCGAGACGACCGCCGCGCACGTGCGCGACGCGAAAGCCGCGATCGGCGCCGTGATCTTCGGACAGGATCGGGTTGTCGAGCATGCGCTGGTCACGGTGCTTTCGGGGGGCCACGCGCTCTTGGTCGGCGTTCCGGGCCTCGCCAAGACCAAGTTGGTCGAAACCATGGGTATCGCGCTCGGCCTGGACGCACGGCGCGTCCAATTCACGCCCGACCTGATGCCTTCCGACATCCTCGGCACCGAAGTGTTGGAGGAGACGCCGGGCGGCAAGCGCAATTTCCGCTTCATCGCGGGACCCGTGTTTGCGCAATTGTTGATGGCCGACGAAATCAACCGCGCGTCTCCGCGTACGCAATCGGCATTGTTGCAAGCGATGCAGGAGCAGCACGTGACAGTGGCCGGCGCGCGCCACGATCTGCCGAAGCCCTTCCACGTCCTCGCAACGCAGAATCCGCTCGAGCAGGAAGGAACCTATCCGCTGCCGGAAGCGCAGCTCGACCGTTTCCTGATGGAAATCGACGTCGATTATCCGGATCAGGAAGCGGAGCGCAAAATCCTGTTCGACACGACGGGCGCCGAAGAAACGCGCGCCAAGACGGCGATGACCGGCGACGACTTGATTGCCGCGCAGCGTCTGGTGCGCCGCATTCCGGTGGGTGAGTCGGTCGTCGAGGCGATCTTGCAATTGGTGCGCTCGGCGCGACCGGGCGCGGATTCCGGCGACGCAGGCAGACTGATCTCCTGGGGTCCGGGTCCTCGCGCGAGCCAGGCGCTGATGCTCGCGGTGCGCGCGCGCGCCTTGCTCGACGGCCGCTTTGCGCCGTCGATCGACGACGTGCTCGAGCTCGCCGAGCCCGTGCTCAAGCACCGCATGGCGCTCACCTTTGCGGCGCGCGCCGAAGGCGAGACGATCCAGAACGTCATCGGGCGGCTGAAAGCGCGCATCGGATAATCTGAAATGGCTGAGCAGAAGCTCACCGAGATCGAGGCGCGTGCCGTCCGGCAGGCGACCGGAGGCGGACGCACGCTCGCCGCCTCCATGCCGCGGCTGATCCTGGAAGCGCGCCGGGTCGCCGCGACGGTGATTCATGGCTTGCACGGCCGCCGCCGCGCCGGCCGCGGCGAAAATTTCTGGCAATACCGCCGCTTCGTTTCGGGCGAGCCGGCGCAAAACGTGGATTGGCGGCGCTCCGCGCGCGACGATCATCTCTACGTGCGCGAGCGTGAATGGGAGGCCTCGCACACCATCTGGATCTGGCCGGACCGCTCGCCTTCCATGGCGTTCGCCTCGAAACTTGTCACCGATAGCAAGCTCGATCGCGCGCTGGTGATCGCTTTCGCGCTCGCGGAAATCCTCGTGCAAGGCGGCGAACGCGTCGGCGTGCCGGGGTTGATGCTGCCGACGGCAAGCCGCAACGTGATCGAGAAGATGGCCGAAGCGATCATCCACGATCCGGCCGAACGGGCGAGCCTGCCGCCACTGTTTGCGCCTGCCCCCCTGTCGGAAGTCATCGTTCTCTCGGATCTGTGGAGCGAGGAAGCCGACATCCGCCGCACGCTCGGACAGCTTTCGGGCACCGGCGCGCATGGTCATGTGGTGCAGATCGTCGATCCGGTCGAGGAGACTTTCCCGTTTTCCGGCCGCATCGAGTTCATCGATCCGGAGGATGGCCACAGCGTCACCGTCGGCCGCGCTGAAACGCTGCGCGCCGACTACGTGGCCGAAATTGCGCGTTTCCGTGCCGAAATCCGCGCGGAGACGGACCGGCTCGGCTGGAGCTTTGCCATTCATCGGACCGACCGGCCGGCAAGCGAGTTGCTGCTGGTCCTGCATTCGCGCATGGGCGTGGCCGCGCGCACCAGCCTTGTGGCCAATCGCAACGTCCTCGCGCAACCCGGGAGCGCAGCGTGATTCCGGGCCTGCCTCTGGCGTTTGCGCAGCCGCTGGTGCTGCTGGGTCTGCTGACGCTGCCGGTGCTGTGGTGGCTGCTGCGGCTTATTCCGCCCCGTCCCCGCCGCTTCGACTACGGACCGGAGAAGCGCGTCGCGCGCATCATCCGTGAAGAGCAAACGCCTGCGCGCACGCCATGGTGGCTGACGCTGCTGCGGCTGACGCTCGCCGCGCTGGTCATTCTCGCCGCGGCGGGACCGCTCTGGAATCCGCCGCTTGCCACTTCAACCAAAGCCGCGCCGCTGCTGATCATCATCGACGACGGCTGGTCGGCCGCAGCCTCATGGGATGCTCGCCTGCGCACGGCCGACGACCTGATCGCGCGCGCCGATACCGACAATCGCGGCGTAGCCTTGCTGCCGTTGTCCGATGCCGGACGCGAGATTTCGTTGCAGACTGCCGCCGCCGCGCGCGTGCAGGTAAAGCAGCTCAAGCCGAAATCCTACACGCTCGATCGCGCCGAGGCGCTGCCCGCGCTTTCGCGCTTTCTCGCGAAATCCTCCGATATCGAACTCGTCTGGCTCTCTGACGGCGTCGATCTTGGCAAAGGCGGCGAGTTCGTCGACGGGCTGAAGCGGATTGCCGGCAATCGGCCGCTCACAATTATCGACTCAGGGCTGCCGCCGGCGCATGCCCTTGCCGCGGCCGATAATGCCGCCGGCGCGCTGACCGTCAAAGTCTTGCGGGCTCGAGGCGGCGGCGGGGCGAACGGCATTGTTCGCGCGATCGACCTCAAAGGCCTGCCGCTCGGCGAGGCGCCGTTCGCCTTCAAGCCCGGCGAGCGCGAAACCGACGCGAACATCGAGCTTCCGGTCGAAATCCGCAACGATGTGGCGCGGCTGGAGATCGCCGGCGAAAGGTCCGCGGGCGCGGTGCAATTGCTCGACAAGCGCTGGCGGCGCCGGACGGTGGGCGTCGTTTCCGGCTCTTCCGCCGACCGATCACAGCCGCTGATCGGCGCAAACTATTATCTCGCGCGCGCGCTCAATCCGTTCGCCGATGTCCGCCTGATCGAAGGCGAAGCTCCGGCGAAGGCCGTCGCGCATTTTCTCGACCAGCACGTGCCGATGCTGATCTTTGCCGACGTCGGCAATGTCGCGGAGTCGCGCGAGCGGCTGGTGAAGTGGATCAAGAACGGCGGCGTGCTGGTCCGCTTTGCCGGACCGCATCTGGCAGGCACGCCCGAGGATGAATTGGTGCCGGTTAAATTGCGTCGCGGCGGCCGCATTCTCGGCGGCAGCCTGAGTTGGGACAAGCCGCAGCCGTTGGCGGCTTTTTCGCCCGACAGCCCGTTCGGCGGAATGACCGTGCCGAATGACGTCACGGTCACCCGCCAGGTATTGGCTGAGCCGGACGCTGACCTCACGCAACATACATGGGCCACGCTCGGCGACGGCACACCACTGGTCACCGCTCAAAAGCGCGGCAAGGGCATGATCGTGCTGTTTCACGTCACGGCGGATACGCGGTGGTCCGACTTGCCGTTGTCCGGCACATTCGTGGAGATGCTCAAGCGCCTCGTCGCGTTGGCAGGCTCAACCGCCGCAAGCGAGGAAGACGCCACAAGCAGCGCCTCGGCCAAATCGCCAGCGGGCCAGCCGGTGCCGCCGACACGCATCCTCGACGGCTTCGGCGCGTTCTCCGTGCCGCCGCCAACCGCCCGCCCGATTCCGTCGAGCTTCAACGGACGCGGCACGGCCGATCACCCGCCGGGCTTCTACGGGCCGCCGGAGGGGCTGGTTGCGGTCAATACGCTCGCGCCGACGGACCGCCCGGCAGCGCTTGACGTTTCGGCCTTGAGCGCGCGTCATGAGGCCTATCGGCAGGGCGAACCGCTGGATTTGCGCGGGCCGATTTTTCTCGCCGCTTTGGCCCTGCTGCTGATCGACGCGCTGGTCGTGTTCTGGCTTTCGGGCGGGCTTACGGTGCGCTCTTGGCGGCGCCGCGCAGCCGCCGGCATCGTTCTTGTCGCAGCGGCGGTTTCGTTCCTTGCGCCCGTCCCCACGCGCGCGGAGAACCCGGCGCTCTCGGCGGCGGATCAGTTCGCCATGAATGCGACGCTGCAAACGCATCTCGCATACATTGTCACCGGCGATCCCGAAGTCGATGAAATCAGCAAGGCCGGCCTGCAAGGACTGACGCTCTTTCTCGCGCAGCGCACCGCGCTCGAAGCCGGCGAGCCGATTGGCCTCGATCCGGCGCGCGATGAGCTTGCGTTTTTTCCGCTGATCTACTGGCCGATCCTGCCCAACCAGGTGAAGCCGTCGCAATTGGCGCTCGACCGTATCGACACCTACATGAAAAACGGCGGCACCGTCTTGTTCGATACGCGCGACGAACTATCAGCCTCACCGTTTCCGGGCGACGCGACCCAAAGCCCCGGCATGACGGGCTTACGCACGATCCTTTCGTCGCTGGATATCCCCGAGCTCGAGCCGGTGCCGCGCGATCATGTGCTGACCAAGACGTTTTTCCTGCTCCAGGAATTTCCGGGCCGCTACACCGGCGGGAAACTCTGGGTGGAAGCCTTGCCGGCGGAGAATGACGATCAGCCGGCTCGCCCCGCACGCGCCGGCGACGGAGTCTCCTCGATCTTGATTACATCCAACGATTTTGCCGGCGCCTGGGCGATGCGCCCGGACGGGCAGCCGATGCTGCCGATGGTCCCCGGCGAGCCGCGCCAACGCGAGATGGCGTTCCGCGCCGGCGTCAACATCGTGATGTACGCGCTCACCGGCAATTACAAGACGGATCAGGTGCACGTCCCTGCCCTGCTTGAGCGACTTGGTCAATAACGCATGAACCTCGGCATCTCATTCGCCCCGCTGGTTCCCGCCTACGTCCTGTGGGCTGCGCTCGCGCTTGCCGCCGTGCTCTCGGCACTGCTGCTGGTTGCGCGAAGCCGCGGCGCACTGGTGCGCGCCGCGGCGCTCGCGCTCATGATCCTCGCGCTCGCCAACCCGTCGCTGACACGCGAGGACCGCGATCCGATTCCTTCCGTGGCCGCCGTCATCGTCGACAAGAGCCCGAGCCAGAATTTCGGCGATCGCACGCAACAGACGGAAGCGGCGCGCGCGGCGATCGTCGAGCGGCTGCACCATATTCCCGGCCTTGAAGTGCGCGTGGCGGATGCCAGCGAAGCCGACGGCGAGCATGATGGCACGCGGCTTTTTTCCGCGCTCTCTTCGACACTCGCCGACGTGCCGCCGGATCGCATCGCGGGCGCGATCATGATTACCGACGGCCGCGTGCATGACGTCCCGGCCGATGCCGCAGCGCTGGGCTTTGCCGCACCGCTGCACGCGCTCATCACCGGCCATCCGAACGAGATCGACCGCCGCGTGGTGCTGACCTCGGCGCCGCGCTTCGGCATCGTGGATCAATCGCAAACCATCGGTTTTCGCGTCGAGGATCAAGGCGCGAACGCGGGGACCGCCGAGGTGACGGTTCGGCGCGACGGCGAAGTTCTGGAAAAGCGCACCGTTGCCGTGCACAGCGAGACGACCGTGAACGTGCCGATCCCGCATGCCGGCCCGAACATTGTAGAGATCGAAGCCTCTCCGATCCGGGGCGAGCTGACGCAGGTCAACAACCGCGCTGTCGTGTCGATCGACGGCGTGCGCGACAAGCTGCGCGTGCTGCTGGTCTCGGGAGAGCCGCACGCCGGCGAACGGACCTGGCGCAACCTGCTCAAATCGGACGCCAGCGTCGATCTCGTGCACTTCACCATTCTGCGCCCGCCGGAGAAGCAGGACGGCACGCCGATCAACGAGCTGTCGTTGATCGCTTTCCCGACACGGGAACTGTTTCAGCAGAAGATTTCCACGTTCCAACTCATCATCTTCGATCGCTACGCGCGGCAGGGCGTGCTGCCGCTAAGCTATTTCGACAACATCGCGAAATACGTGCGCGACGGCGGCGCCGTTATGATCGCGGCAGGCCCTGACTACGCGAGCCCCACCAGCCTCTGGCGCACGCCGCTTGACGTGATCCTGCCGGCCGAGCCGAGCGGCAACGTCACCGAGGAGCCCTATCGCGCCACGCTCACCGATGCCGGCAAAAAGCACCCCGTAACGCGCGGGCTCGAAGGCTCCGATGCCAACCCGCCGCATTGGAGCCGCTGGTTCCGTCTGATCGACGCGCGGCCGACCAACGGCTCCGCTGTGATGCAGGGTCCCGACGGTAAGCCGCTGCTGGTGCTCGCGCATGAAGGCAAAGGCCGCGTCGCCTTGCTCTTATCCGATCACATTTGGCTCTGGGCGCGCGGCTATGAAGGCGGTGGCCCGCATCTCGATCTGCTGCGGCGGCTGTCGCACTGGCTGATGAAGCAGCCGGAGCTTGACGAGGAAGCGCTCCGCCTCACTGTGCAGGGACACGATCTCACGGTGCAGCGGCAGACGATGGCCGACAGCGTGAACGAAGTGACGTTGACATCGCCATCCGGCGCGACGCGCAGCCTGACCTTGAAATCAGCCGAGCCCGGGTTGTGGCGCGCGACGATTGCCGCCAACGAGCTCGGCCTGTGGCGCGCGACCGACGGCAAGCTCACGGCGCTGATCAATGTCGGACCCGCGAATCCGCGCGAGTTCGCCGAGGTAACGTCCACAACGGATGTGCTGCACAAGATCGTCAGTGCAACGGGCGGGGACGCGCGAAGGCTCGATGGCGGCAAAGGTCTCGATATTCCGCGCATCGTGCCCGTGCGCACCAGCACCACGTTTCAGGGGGACGACTGGATCGGCCTGAAGATGCGCGACGCCAGCGTCGTGCGCGGGATCGGCGTGCTGCCGATCTTTGCCGGACTGATCGGATTGCTGTTGCTGGTCGGCTCGCTCGCCGCGACCTGGGCAAGAGAGGGAAGGTAGTTGCCTGTCATTCCGGGACGCGAGCGAAGCGAGCGGGCCCGGAATCCATACGCCGCAGCGCTTGTGACTATGGATTCCGGGCTCGCGGCCTGAAGGCCGCGCCCCGGAATGACTTGGTTATTCCCAATCCGGCCTGATCAATCCCGACACATTCTCGAACGCGCCCGGCGCAAGCTCGGCCACAAGCAGCCGGGTGGGGTCGACCGGGCCGGGCATCTTCACGCAGCCTTTCGGAATCGTCTTGAAGCCATGCTTGCCGTAATACGGCGCATCGCCCACAAGCACGACAAGCTTGTGGCCTTTCGCCTTCGCTTCGTTCAACGCGCGTTGGATCAGCGCGGTGCCGACGCCGCGCTCGCGGAACGGCGGCTCCACCGTCAGAGGCCCGAGCAGAAGAGCGGGCGTTTCCCCAATGCAGACCGGTGTCAGGCGCACTGACCCGACCAGCAGCGTACCGATGCGCGCGGTGAATGACAGCGCAAGCGAATGTCCCCGCCCCTCACGGATGCGGAACGCGCTGCGCACGAAACGGCCGGGGCCGAACGTGCGCTCGTGCAGCCGCTCGATCGCCACGGCGTCGTCGGCGGTTTCCGGCAAAACGGTCAGCGATAGTTCGCTCATGAACGCGGCATGGCTCGAGGACAGTTTGCGACGTGCGCCGGATCAAGATCGCCGATTAGCATTTGGGCCGATTTCGGTCCATCGCCGGTGGCCAGACGGGCCGAGGACCTTTACATGATGGTTATCGGCATGTGGAGAAGCGACATGGGACAACTGGTCGAAGGCGTTTGGCAGGAAGACGGGCTGCGCACCAAAGACGGCCGTTTCATCCGGCCGACACCGCGCTTCCGTAATTGGGTCACACCGGACGGCAGTCCTGGGACGAGCGGTGAAGGCGGTTTTGCCGCCGAAGCGGGGCGCTATCACCTTTATGTCTCGCTCGCCTGCCCGTGGGCGCACCGCACGATCATCTTCCGCAAGCTCAAAGGGCTCGAAAACACGATCTCCATGTCCGTCGTCTCATACCACATGGGACGCGATGGATGGACCTTCGATACAGGCGAAGGCTCGACCGGCGACTCGGTAAACGGCAAAAGCAAGCTGTCGCAAATCTACCTCGCGGCCGATCCGCGCTATACCGGCCGTGTCAGCGTGCCGCTGTTGTGGGACAGGAAGCGCAAGACGATCGTCAACAACGAGTCGCCGGAAATCATCCGCATGCTGAACTCGTCGTTCGACGCTTTCACGAATGTGCGCACTGACTATTACCCGGAGCGATTGCGCAAGGAGATCGACGCGATCAACGAATTGGTCTATCCGAACGTCAACAACGGCGTTTATCGTGCGGGCTTTGCCACCTCGCAGGAGGCTTACGAGGAGGCTTTTCGTGGACTGTTCGACGCGCTCGACGAGATCGAGCAAAGGCTCTCACAGCATCGCTACCTGATCGGCAACACGCTCACCGAAGCGGACTGGCGCCTGTTTCCCACCCTCGTTCGTTTCGATGCGGTCTATTACTCGCACTTCAAGTGCAACTGGCGTCACATTTATGAATATCCGAACCTGTCGAACTACGTGCGCGATCTCTACCAGGTGCCGGGCGTGGCCGAGACGGTCAGCCTCGACCACATCAAGCGGCATTACTACGGCAGCCAGCGGCACGTGAATCCGACGGGCATCGTTCCGGTCGGCCCGCAGCTTGATTTCGCCGCGCCGCACGATCGGGCGCGGTTTACATAAAATGCTCTGTCATTCCGGGGCATCCGCCGAAGGCGGGTGAACCCGGAATCCATAATCCCAGCGCTGCGGAGTATGGATTCCGGGCCCGCTCGCCATAGCGCACGTAAACGCGCTTATGGCTTGCGTCCGGGAATGACGACGAAGATCGTCTCACCAGATCTCACTCGTGGCCACGCCGTCGAGCACTTCGGCAAGGCGCGCATGCGTCGCGCGCGTCGTGCCCTCGGGCAATTCGTTGCGCGCGAAAAAACCGTGCGCGACGATTTCGCGGCCGGGCCGCGGCGGCACGTCCTGACGAAAATCGCGCACGATGAACAGCGCAACATGGTCGCGCCGCGACACCCGGGAATTGAAATAGACGCCGTGCAGCACGGGCGTGCTGGCGAGCTCGATGTTTCCTTCCTCGCGCAGCTCGCGGGCAAGCGCTTCGAGTAGGCTTTCGCCGGTCTCGACGCCGCCGCCGGGCATGTGCCAGCCATCGATGTAAGAGTGCCGAATCAGAAAAACGCGCCCCTGCGCATCAAACACCATGGCACGCACGCCAAGCGTCGCTGCGCGGGAGAAGCGCCAGTAGGTATGGAGCAGACGCCGGATCGCCGGCTCGCATTTGCGGCGGAGGGAATCAAAAGGCATGGCCCCCTTTGATAGCGCGAGTCCGGGCATCTTCCCCACTGGCGCCGCAATCCTCTTCCTTGTTTGGAATTATTCTAATATATCAGATCGTGTACCGCACGGAGAGGCTCCGCGTGAAGCAATTTTCCGAACTGACCGAACAGGAAGTGCTGGCGCTCGCCATCACAAACGAGGAGGAGGACAGCCGCATCTACCGCGGCTTTGCGGAAGGCTTGCGTCAGCAGTTTCCCTCCTCCGCCAAGATCTTCGACGAGATGGCCGAGGAAGAGGTCACGCATCGCACGCGGCTATTCGAGCTCTACCGGGAAAAATTCGGCGAGTATTTGCCGCTGATCCGACGGCACGACGTAAAGGGCTTCATCCCGCCTAAATCGTCGCTCTGGCTCATGCGGCCGCTCGGACTGGATGAAGTGCGGAAATTCGCGGCCAAGATGGAAGTCGACGCGGAGCGCTTCTACCGCAAGGCCGCCGAAAACGCCCGCGACATCTCGGTACGACAGCTTCTGCTCGAGCTTGCCGAAGCCGAGGCAGGACATGAAAACCTTGCGCAGAAGCTTTCCGAAAAAATTCTCCACAAAGACGCGCGCGCAACGGAGGATGCGAGCGCAAAGCGGATGTTCATGCTGCAATACGTGCAGCCGGGTCTTGCGGGCCTGATGGACGGGTCGGTGTCGACGCTCGCGCCGCTTTTTGCGGCGGCGTTCGCGACGCACAACACGTGGGCGACCTTCCTGGTCGGACTTGCGGCCTCGATCGGCGCGGGAATTTCGATGGCGTTCGCCGAGGGTCTCTCCGATGACGGTTCGCTCACCGGACGCGGCTCTTCATGGATCCGCGGGCCTGTCACCGGCGCGATGACGGCGGTCGGCGGACTTGGACACACCCTTCCCTATTTGATCCCCCACTTCTGGACGGCGACGGTTGTATCCATCGTCGTGGTGACAATCGAGCTCGCCGTCATCTCCTGGATTCGCCATCGCTACATGGACACGCCGTTCCTGCAAGCGACGTTCCAGGTTGTCGTCGGCGGCGTGCTGGTGTTCGTGGCCGGCATATTGATCGGAAGCTCGTGAGTGGTCGCGGGACCACGAACTCTGTCATGCCCGGCCTTGTGCCGGGCATCCACGTCTTTGATTATGCAAAGTCCGTAAACGTGGATGGCCGGGACAAGCCCGGCCATGACGACAGTTGTTCACGCTCGCCCATATCTCCGATCCGCATCTTGCGCCGCTGCCGCGGCCGCATCCGGGCGTGCTCTTCAACAAGCGGATCACGGGCTATCTCAACTGGGTCCGGGGGCGCCATCGCATGCACCGCCGCGAGGTGCTCGACGCGATCGTTGCCGACGTGAAAGCGGCCGGCGCCGATCACATCGCGGTCACCGGCGATATCGCCAATATCTCGCTCGCGGAAGAATTCCTGCGCGGGCGGAAATGGCTGGAAGCGCTCGGCAAGCCTTTGGATGTGACCTTCATTCCCGGCAATCACGACGCCTATGTGCGCGCGGCAGCTCACGACCCGGAGCGCTATTGGGCCGATTACATGCATGGGGACGGTGAGAACCGCCCCGTCACGTTTCCATTCGTGCGCCGGCGCGGCCCAATCGCGCTGATCGGCGCCAGCACGGCGGTGCCCACGCCGCCGTTCATGGCGACCGGCCGGCTGGGGCAAGAACAACTCGATCGCCTCGGACCCGTGCTCGATGCCTTGAAACGCGAAAAGCTATTCCGCGTGCTGCTGATCCACCATCCGCCGGTGAGCCCGCGCGAACGCAGCAAGCGGCTGCTCGATGCACCGCAGTTTCTGTCGGCGATTGCCGCCCATGGCGCCGAGTTGATCCTGCACGGCCACGATCACGTGCCCATGCTCAACTGGCTGGACGGGCCGCGCGGCCGCGTTGCCGCCGTCGGCGTTCCCTCGGCCTCTGGCGCGCCGGGTGTCGCGAAGGCCGCGGCATCCTGGAATCTCTATCGAATCGCGGGCGCACCGGACGCGTGGCAATGCGAGATGATTACGCGCGGCATCACGCGGGACGGCAGCATCGCAGAAATTGGCCGCGTGAACGTATCGCCGGCTAAAGCATGATTGCTTTGGATTGAATCGTCTCAATGTCTTCGGCGTCACCCGCGGGCTTGACCCGCGGGTCCATCTCCTTCGCAAAGATAGATTGCCGGATCAAGTCCGGCAATGACGCTGCGGCGAGCGGCGCTTCCGTTTTAAGCGATCATGCCCTAATGCGCGGTGAGCAACGCCAGCACGAACAGCGCTGCCACGCCGACGACAACGCCGATCGCAAACAGACCGAAGCCGCGCCAGCGCAAATGTCGCCGCTCGAGCTTGGCGACCCGCCGCGCAACCGAAATCTTCGACCCCGGATCGTCTCCCAGCGCGCGCTCGCGCTCGACCAGGCGCCGCGCCACGTAGCGCGTCACAGCCTCGATAATTTCCGGAGCCTCATAGGACTCGGCCAGCACGGCGCGGCCGTACCGCGTGTCCTGCACGAAGCGGTATTGCCGCTTGTCGCGCCCCATCTCGACATGCGCGATCACGTCGACCCACAGGCGTGGAACGTCGCCCCGGCTCAGGCCGCGGTCGAACAAGTCGACGCCGTCAGGAATTTCGGCGAACACAGGGTCGAGCGCTTCGTTGAGCAATTCAAGCCTGGCAAGCTCGGCATCGCGCAGATCGACGACGACAGCCGAGCGCTCGGCCGCTTCGATCCGCGCCTCGCGCACGGCTTCCTTGAGCGGCCGTACGGCGTCCGCCTTTTCCGCTCCGGCCTTTTCTTTGCGTCCCCACATGACCCGAAAATAGCAATGTGCGTGACTCGCGCAAAGCAAAAAAGCGCGCAGTTTCAACCGCTTTAGTGGTTAATTCTTTGCAACGACGCCATACGGGCGCACCCACCCGAGCCCCTCTTCCGTGCGCGCGCGCGGCCGGTACTCGGCGCCGATCCAGCCCGTATAGCCGAGCCGGTCCACCGCCTCGAACACGGCCCGAAAGTTCACCTCGCCTTCATCCGGCTCGTGACGAGAGGGAACCGCGCTGCATTGCAAATGGCCGATCAGCGGCTGGAAGCGCGCGAACCGGCGGATCAGGTCGCCGCCGACGATCTGCATGTGATAAAAGTCGAACTGGATTTTGACGTTCGACTTGCCGACCTTGCCGACGATATCCGCGGCATGCTCGAGATGATTGAGAAAATAATTCGGCCGATCGCCGGGATTGATCGGCTCGATCAGCAGCGTGATCTTCTTTTCCGCCGCTACGTCGGCCGCGCGCGCGAGATTTGAAACGAAGACGCGTTCCGCCGCCGGACGCTGCGAGGGATCGACCTTTCCGGCAAGGCAGTGCACGGCGCTGCCGCCGATCGCACTGATGTAGTCGAGCGCTTTTCCGAACACGGTCTCCCATTCACGCTCGCGTCCGGGTAAAGCCGCGAGACCGAATTCGTCGCCCTCACCCTGCAACGTATTGATGCCGAGGACGGTCAGCCGGTTGGCATCGATCGCCGCCTTCATCTGCGACGCCGGCACCTCGTACGGAAATTGCAGCTCGATCGCCCTGAAACCGGCGGCCGCAGCAGCGTTGACGCGATCGAGCATGGGGCGCTCGGCGAATAAATATCCGAGGTTGGCCGCAAAACGAGGCATGTCTGTTTGTGCTCCCTTGCGCGCGAGCGCGATGGCGTATTCATTAGCCGCTCACCCGCCCCGACACCATCCCGGACCGAATTCATGAGCGCGAACGACGCTTTCCATATCGCCGTCCTGCCTGGCGACGGCATCGGCCCCGAAGTGATGGCGCCTGCGTTGGATGTCTTGCGCCGGATCGAGGCGACCACGCCCGGACTGAAATTCCGTTTCACCGAAGCCGCGGCGGGAGCCGGCCACTACAAGGAGACCGGCAAATCGATGCCGGATTCCACAATCAAGTTGTGTGAAGAAGCCGATGCGATCCTGCTCGGCGCTTGCGGCCTTCCGTCGGTGCGCTATCCGGACAACACCGAGATCATGCCGCAGGTCGAGCTGCGTTTCATCTTCGACCTCTACGCCGGCGTGCGCCCGGCGCGGCTTGTGCCGGGCGTGCCGAGCCCGATCGTCGGCGCCGCCGAGCGGGGCATCGATTTCGTGCTGATCCGCGAATCGACGGAAGGCCTGTTTGCATCGATGGGCAAAGGCGTCACGACGCATGAAGAAGCCCGCGAAACGCTCGTCGTCACCCGCGACAAGACCGAGCGCTTGTTCGATTTTTCGCTCAGGCTTGCCCAGCGCCGCAAGAAGCGCGGCAAGCCCGGACGGCTGACGCTCGTCGACAAGGCCAACGTGTTCAAGGCATTCAACTGGCAGCGCGACATCCTCAACGAGCGCAAGCCTAAATTTCCCGACGTCAAGACCGACATGCTTTATGTCGACGCGTGCGCCGCCATGATGGTGCGCCGCCCTTGGGACTTCGACGTGATGGTGATGGAGAACATGTTCGGCGATATCCTCTCCGATCTCGCAGCCGGATTAATCGGCGGCCTCGGCCTCGCGCCGTCGGCCGACATGGGCGACAAGCACGCGGTTTTTCAACCGTGTCACGGCACCGCGCCCGATATCATGGGCCAAGGCAAAGCCAATCCGACGGCCATGATCCTCTCGGCTGCCATGATGCTCGATTGGCTTGGCGACAAGCACGACCATCCGGCTGCGGCCGACGCGTCACAACGCATCGAGCGCGCCGTCGACGCCGCTTACGCCTCCGGCCTCAAGCCGATGGAACTCGGCGGGAACCACGGAACCGAAGCCATCGCCACGGCGGTACTTAAAGCGTTGAATTAGCGCGTTAGCTTAGCACTTTAGAAGATGAAAGCATTGTGCCCGGGAATACGGTTATTGCTGGATTTCCAAAGGGAACGCCTGAGTTTTTGAGGAATTGTAAGATCACATACTAAAATACCGAGGAGACGTGCATATGAGCACCTCACTGAGAAAACTTGTTATTGCTGCGGGGGCGATCGCCGCGATAACCATTGCTTCCGCCGCTCCCGCCAGCGCGCGTTGGCATGGAGGCTGGCACGGTGGCTGGCACCATGGTGGCTGGGGCTTCGGCCCGGGATTTGTTGGCGGCCTGGCCCTCGGGGCGGCTTTCGCCTCGCCTTACTACTACGGCGGCGGCCCTTATGCGTATTACGGCGGTCCTTACGGATATTACGGCCCGAATTGCTACCTGAGACGGCGGGTCGTAATCGATGGCTGGGGCCGTCGGATTATCCGCCGCGTTCGGGTGTGCTACTGACGACGGCGCGGGACCCGATGGCTTAAGCGGCTCCCGCCTCCTGCTTTCGTCTACTGGGGCATGATCGCTTAAAACGGAAGCCGCAGCGTCATTGCCGGACTTGATCCGGCAATCCAGCTTTACGAAGAAGATGGACCCGCGGGTCTAGCCCGCGGGTGACGCCGAAGACATTGAGACGATTCAATCCAAAGCAATCATGCTTTAGAACCCGACGAATTCCTTGATCGCGGCGATGAAGGCTTGCGGTTGCTCGAGCGGCGGGCAATGCCCGCAGCCGGGCAACTCCACATAGCGCGCGCCGGGGATTTTTTCCGCGATCTCTTTCGT
>JAICMO010000222.1 GCA_025929185.1 Pseudolabrys sp. | reverse complement strand
TGCCGCACAGCGTGCCGATCAGGACGCCGGAAAATCGCGGTGATTGTGCTTTGGCGTCCACGAAGACGTTCCGAATTGTCGCAGCATTTATCCGTCATCCTGAGGCGGCCGCGAAGCGGCCCTCGAAGGATGAACGGCCACCACGTTGGCCGTCGCCCTTCGAGGCTCCGCCTTCGGCCGAGCACCTCAGCGTGACGGATTTACGTGCGCGATCCCGCAGGTGACTTCCGCCCGGCTCATACTCTAGGATCGACCGCGAAGTCCATTTGCCCGTCGTAAACTCTCACTTTATTGGAATGGAATGCTCATGGCGAAATCACGCAAAGTCATCATCACATGCGCCGTCACCGGCTCGATTCATACGCCGTCAATGTCGCCGCATCTGCCGGTCACCGCATCGCAAATCGCGGATGCCGCCATCGGCGCAGCCGAAGCGGGCGCCGCAATCGTTCATTTGCATGCGCGCAACCCGCAGGACGGCCGGCCGGATCAATCGCCGGAAGCGTTCGCGCCGTTCCTGAAGGTGATCAAGCAGCGCTCGAACGTGGTCGTGAACATTACGACCGGCGGCGCGCCGACCATGACGGCGGAAGAGCGCGTCAAGCCCGCGGCGACCTTCAAGCCGGAGGTCGCGTCGCTCAACATGGGCACGATGAATTTCGGGCTTTATCCGATGATCCCGCGCTTCAAGGGCAAGTTCAAATACGATTGGGAGGAGCCGTATCTCGAAGCATCGAAGAAGGGCATGTTCAAGAACACCTTCGCCGATATCGAGTACATTCTGACGACCTGCGCCAACAACAACACCCGCTTCGAGATCGAATGCTACGACATCGGCCATCTCTATACACTGCGGCATTTCCTCGACCGCGGTCTCGTCAAGCCGCCGCTGTTCGTGCAGTCGGTGTTCGGCATCCTCGGCGGCATCGGGCCGCACCCCGAAGACGTGATGATGATGAAGCGCACGGCCGATCGCCTGCTCGGCGACAACTATCACTGGTCGGTGCTTGGCGCGGGACAGAACCAGATGCGGGTGGCGGCGATTGCCGCGTCGATGGGCGGCAACGTGCGCGTCGGCATGGAGGACTCGCTCTGGATCGGCGCCGGGCGGCTCGCGGAATCGAACGCGCAGCAGGTGACGCAAGTGCGCAAGATACTCGAGGGCCTCGGCCTCGAAATCGCGTCGCCCGACGAAGCGCGCGAGATCCTCTCGCTCAAGGGCGGCGACAAGGTCGCGTTTTAACAGGGGTTCCCACGTCATTCCGGGACGCTCGCAAAGCGAGCGGGCCCGGAATCCAGGGGCCACATCAATGGCCTATTATGTGTATCTGCTGGCAAGCAAGCGGAACGGGACTCTCTATCTCGGCGTCACGAACAATCTGATTCGCCGCGTTTATGAGCACAAGAACAAAATCGTTCGTGGCTTCACCCAAAGGTATGACGTCAGTCTGCTGGTCTGGTTCGAAATCTACGACGATCCGACCAACGCGATTGCGCGCGAGAAGGAAATCAAGAAATGGCGCCGGGCGTGGAAACTGCGGTTAATCGAACAATCCAATCCTCGATGGATCGATTTGTACGAACACGCCGCGCGATGACTCGTATGGCCCTGGATTCCGGGCCCGCGGCCTTACGGCCGCGACCCGGAATGACGCTGAAAATATGACCTCGCTCGACAGCATCAGCATCGCCATCCTGCTCGGCAGCCTCTTGGTGCTCGCCGGCATCCTGTCGAGCCTGATCGCTATGCGCTTCGGCGCGCCGCTGCTGCTGGTATTTCTGATCGTCGGCATGCTGGCGGGCGAGGGTGGCCCCGGCGGCATCCCGTTCAACGACGTGCGCGCGACCTACGTCGTCGGCTCGGTTGCGCTGGCACTGATCCTGTTCGACGGCGGACTGCGCACGCGGCTTGCGACCTTCCGCAGCGTGCTCGGGCCGTCCGCCATGCTGGCGACCGTGGGCGTGCTGATCACCACGCTGCTGACCGCGCCATTCGCCAAGCTGATGCTCGATATCGGCTGGGTGCAGGCGTTGCTGGTGGGCGCCGTCGTCGCATCGACCGACGCGGCCGCCGTGCTGTTCCTCATCAACGCGGGAGGCTTGCGCCTTCGGCCGCGCGTGCGCGCAACGTTGGAAGTCGAATCCGGCATCAACGACCCGTTCGCGGTTTTCCTGGTGCTGCTGCTCGTTGAAATCCTGCTCATTGGCGACCAAAGCTGGTCGCAGGCGCTCGCGAGCTTCGCGCGCGACGCAGTCTTCGGCTGCGCCATCGGCTGGCTCGGCGGGCGCATCATCGCGCTGGTGATCAACCGCATCAATCTCGCGCAGGGCTTGCATCCGCCGTTCGTCGCAGTCAGCGCACTGGTCGTGTTCGGGCTTGCGAACGCCCTGCATGCCTCCGGATTTCTGGCCGTTTATCTCGCCGGGCTCGTGGTCGGCAACCGGCAGACGCGCGCGCGCAACGCAGTGGTGACGTTTCTCGACGCGGTGACGTGGCTCGCGCAGATCGTCATGTTCGTGCTGCTCGGGCTATTGGTGTGGCCGCATCGCCTTGGCGATACGATTGCCGGCGCGATCGTCATTGCGGCGGTGCTGATGCTGATCGCGCGGCCGGCGGCGGTGTTCCTCTGCCTGTGGCCGTTTAATTTTCAGTGGAACGAGAAAGTGTTCATCTCGTGGGTCGGTTTGCGCGGCGCGGTCGGCATCTTCCTCGCCTCGATTCCGTTGCTGATCGGATTGCCGATGGCCTACTTGTATTTCGACGTGGCCTTTGTCGTCGTGCTTTCCTCGCTGCTGATTCAGGGGTGGACCGTTGCGGCCTCCGCGCGGCGGCTCGACATGTCGTTTGCCCGCAGCGATCCGCTGCCGGCCCGCGTCGAGCTCGACCTGCCCGGCCAGCTCACGCGCGAGATCGTCGGCTATCCGGTGCCGGCCAACAGCCCGTATCTCAGGCGCGGCCTCATTCCGAACTGGGCCCGGCCGACGCTCGTCGTGCGCGACGAAAAAATCCTGACGCCCACGGAAGCCGAGCCCGTGCGCGAGGGTGACTACGTCTATCTGCTCGCGCCGCCGGAAAAGGCGCAGGCGCTCGATCGTTTCTTTGTCGACATGCCGCCCCCGGCGAGGCCCGATCCGCGTCTGCTTGGCGATTTCTTCGTGCCCGGCACGGCGACGCTCGGGTCATTGGCGGAAATCTACGGGTTACAGGTCGCGCCGGAGCGCGCCAGCCTCACGCTGGCCGAGCATTTCACGCAAGAGCTTCAACGCCCACCGAAAGCGGGTGACGTGATCGACTGGGGGCCGGTCGCGCTGGTGGCGCAGAAAATCACCAAGGGGCAGGTCGCGACGGTCGGCTTGCGATTGGCCGAGCCGGACCCGGCGCAGCCGCAGACATTCAAGACGCGTGCAAAGACGTGGCTTGCGCGGATGCAGAAGTACCTGGGCTAACCGGTCATTCCGGGGCGCGCCGAAGGCGCGAACCCGGAATCCAGGTATTACTTCTGAAATCGTGTCTGGATTTCCGGGTTCGCTCGCTGACGCTCGCGCCCCGGAATGACGGAGTTAGGGTACGATCGCTTAAAGCGGAAGCGCCGCTCGCCGCAGCGTCATTGCCGGACTTGATCCGGCAATCCATCTTTGCGAAGGAGATGGACCCGCGGGTCAAGCCCGCGGGTGACGCCGAAGGCATTGAGACGATTCAATCCAAAGCAATCATGCTTAGTTCGCCCGCCGCAGCATCGGCGCGTTCTGCACCAGCCAGGCGCCGCCGAACAGCACCGCGGTCCAGAACAAATCGCCCATCACCGTCTTGTCGAGGAAGGGCAGCGCCGCGACGTAGCATTGCGCGAGCCCGTCCAGCGTGTGCGCGTACATGCCGCCGAACGCCCACACCGCGAAGTTCGAGGCGGCAAAGAAGATCAGTGAGCAGGCGACCATCGCCGCGACCGTCATCGCCGCGCCGGGATGCTTGCGCAGCCACATCCCCGCAAGCGCGGGCACGGCGATCGCGGCATAGATCACTGCCAAAATCCGCCAGTCCTCCGCGCCGAGCAGCGGGCTCGACAGCGCCATCGCGGCGACCGGCACAACAATCGCGAGCCCCGGAATCCGCAGCATCCGCCCCGCAAACAGTGCGCTCGCCGCGACCGGCAGGAAGCCCGGCGCATGCGGCAGCAGCCGCGCGACGGCGTCGAATGCGATCAG
This sequence comes from Pseudolabrys sp., assembly GCA_025929185.1. Classification (GTDB taxonomy): domain Bacteria; phylum Pseudomonadota; class Alphaproteobacteria; order Rhizobiales; family Xanthobacteraceae; genus Pseudolabrys. The sequence continues at coordinate 469 of JAICMO010000222.1, read as the reverse complement.
GAATACGACCAGCGCGAGGTCGGTCCAAAGGGGGGCGGAGGTGCGGGTCTTGGCGGGCATCATTGACGGCAATTCCTCAAGTTCGGGAAGGTTCGACAATAGCACGGGCCCCGCGCCGATTCTACGACGCCTTCGGCACCCGGTTTTGCGCCCATTCCGCGATAATGGCGGCGAGCGCGTCGAGCCCGTCCGTGAGCGCCGCCGGTCCGGGCTGAAGAATCAATGTCGATTTCACCTCGCGCAGGAAGCCGTCCGCGACCGCCGGGATCGCGGCAAAGCCGGGCCGCGCGGCGACCCTTCCGGGAACGAATTTCTTTCCGCACCACGAGCCGACGATGATGTCGGGACGCGCGGCGATCACGTCGGCCGGCGTTACGATGCGGTCTTTGGCGTTCTTGCGCGCGGCGATGTCGGGAAACACCTCGATGCCGCCGGCAGCCTCGATCAGTTCGGACACCCAGCCGATGCC
>JAICMO010000063.1 GCA_025929185.1 Pseudolabrys sp. | reverse complement strand
GGCTTAAGCGGCTTTTAAATTCTTGGTTCAGACTTCGCGGCTAGATTGCCGACGATGTCGCCCGCGCCAGCCCCGCCAAAGCTCGATGAGGTCGTCTCCAGCGGCTGGCCCCGCTGGGCGTCTTCACCCTTGCGAGCCGACTCGGCGACCGCCCTCTGTCGCTCCCCTACGTTTCATCTGTTGCTGGCGGGATTGATCCTGCCCAACTTGCTGTCGCTCGCATCGCTCGGCTCTCTGGTCGATATCGGCCTTCCGCCGAGGACAAGCTGCATCATCTTTTACGCCGTTCTCGCCGTGGGCGCGCGGCGCTTTCCGTTTGCTGTCACGGCGGTATTGTTCATCGCGCTTCTTTGCTTCGATTTGAGCTCGACGCTGGCGCTGATGTTCAACCTGGCGCCATCGGAGCTTCTGGCCGCGCTCGATCACGCCAAGCGTCTACATTTTTTCTCTTCGCCTCTGTACGTATCACTGATCGGCGCGATGCTCGCGACGACGCTCGCTACGCTTTATCTCCTGAGCCGGCGAGAACGGCTGGCGCAAGGAAACGTCTACGTTCTCCTCGGCGCCGCGTTCGCGTTTGCCGCGCTTGACTACGCCACGAATGTTTCGCCGCAATATCAATTTGGCTCGCTTCTCGGCCGCAACGTCCCCGTGGTTTCGGCAGCCGATGCATCCGGCTTCAACGCGGTTGCGGGGACCAACGGCCGCAACGTCATTCTCGTTGTCGTCGAAAGCCTCGGCTACATGCAGGATCCTGCCAAACGCACGCGGATCGATTCGCCCTTGGCGAATCCACGCGTCACGAGCAAGTACGTCGTGACCTCCGGGACCGCGACGTATTTCGGCTCGACGACATCGGGCGAAATGCGCGAACTGTGCGAGACGCGCACCTTTTACAGCGAGTATGCACCAAAATACGGTTATTCCTGCTTGCCCGAACTGTTGCACGAGCGCGGCTACGCATCCCTCGCGGTTCATTCCTTCGGTGGCGACATGTTCGAGCGGGACCGATGGTATCCTCGCGTCGGCTTTGACAAGGAAGTATTCGGTAGCGAGTTGCTGCAGCAAACAGGGCGCGTGTGCGGCAGCGTTTTCCGCGGCGCGTGCGATGCCGATCTTGCGCCGGTCATCGCGAACGAAGCGCGGCGACTGGCGCCGGCCGACGAACCCCGTTTCATCTATTGGTTGACGCTGAATACGCATATTCCGGTCGCACCCGGAGACGCCCGTACGAATTTTGATTGCGCAAACAAGGGCAACGTCTTCGGTCAGGCAACCGTGTGCCGGATGGCCGAGCTGTGGCACGATTTCTTTGGCGCGGTTTCTCAACTGGCGCTCGACCCGACGATCGGACCGGCCGAAATCCTCATCGTCGGAGATCACGCGCCGCCGCTTTGGTCCAAACGCGGCCGATCGATGTTCGCTCCGGGCAAAGTCGCTTGGTATCGTCTGACGCCGCGGGCGTCCGCGGTTTCCGCGGACGGGACAAGCTGGCGCTAACTCTTGAAGTGTTTGGAGAGCTTGAGGCTTTGCGCCTGGTAATTCGAGCCGATGCTCTGGCCGTATAATTTTTTCGGCGGCGCCAATACCTTTTCGTAGACCAGCCGCCCGACAATTTGCCCGTGCTCCAGAATGAAAGGCACTTCGCGCGAGCGCACTTCGAGCACGGCGCGCGCGCCCTTGCCGCCGGCGCCGGCATAGCCGAAGCCGGGATCGAAAAAACCGGCATAGTGCACACGGAATTCCCCGACCAGAGGATCGAACGGCACCATTTCGGCGGCGTAGTCGGGTGGCACCTGCACCGCTTCTTTCGATGCCAGGATATAGAACTCATTGGGATCGAGAACCAAGCTTTTGTCGGGCCGCGCCATGATCGGCTCCCAATAATCGAGCACCGCATAGCCTGCGCGGCGATCGACATCGATCAGGCCGGTATGACGCTTCGCGCGGTAGCCGACGAGTCCGCCGGGACCGAGGCCCGAAAGGTCGACGCCGACCGAAATTCCCCCACTGAAATTTGCGTCATCGGAATCGACCAAGCGTTCCCGCGCATGCAGGGCGCTCAAGGCCGCCGTATCAAGCACCGCTTGGCCGTGACGAAATCGAATCTGCGACAGGCGCGATCCTTCGCGGACGAGTACCGGAAACGTGCGCGGACTGATCTCGGCATAAAGCGGCCCGTGATATCCCGCTTTGACCCGGTCGAAGCCGCGCGTCTCATCGGCAATCACGCGGGTAAAGACGTCGAGCCGGCCGGTCGAGCTCTTCGGATTGGCCGCAGCGGAAATGTCCTCGGGAAGCGCGAGGCTTTCGAGCAGCGGGACGATATAGACGCAGCCGGTTTCAAGCACTGCGCCGTCGGAGAGCGAGACCTCATGCAGCTTTAGCTGATCGATGCGCGCGGCGACCGTCGTGCGCGGGCCCGGAAGGAAGCTCGCCCGGACTCGGTAGGCGATTTCACCCAAGCGGAGATCGAGGCTTGCTGGTTGAATCTGCTCCGGCACGAAATCACTGGAGGGCAATATCCCACCGTTCTCGGCCAGCGCCGCGATCAAATGGTCGGGCAGAATGCCTTTTTCCTCGACCGCGAATGTAAGCGCCACGGGTGCCCTCCGGACCGGCAGCGATCTAACCCGACGGATGCCTTGACGTGAAGCCGCCCGCCCCGTTACAAACTGGTTATTCCGTGGTCATTTGAGCCGGCCGGCTTGCAGCCACGTAAAACAAATCGCTAAAAGGCCGGGGACGCGTGAGCCCGGCCGAGAATTTTCTCCGGCCGGTTTTTATTTGGCTGAAGGAGGCCGCTCATGTCTGCGCCCGCTAAGAAAAACTACCGCCCCGAAACCCGGCTGGTTCATGCCGGCACGCTGCGATCGCAATTCGGCGAGACTTCCGAGGCGCTCTTTCTCACGCAAGGCTACGTCTACGACAGCGCCGAGCAGTGCGAGGCGCGATTTTCCGGCAAGGAGCAGGGCTACGTCTATTCGCGCTACTCCAATCCGACCGTTACGATGTTCGAACAGCGGATGGCCGCGCTCGAAGGCGCGGAGGCCGCGCGGGCAACCGCAAGCGGCATGGCCGCCGTCGCCACCGCCTTGATGGGGCAAGTGAGGGCGGGCGACCACGTCGTCGCCGCTAAAGCGTTGTTCGGCTCCTGCCGTTGGATCATCGAGGACTGGATGCCGCGCTTTGGCGTCGCATCGACACTGGTCGACGGCACCGACCTTTCGCAATGGAAGAAGGCAGTGCGCAAGAACACGAAGGTGTTCTTCATGGAGACACCGACCAATCCCACGCTCGAGGTTTATGACATCGCCGCCGTCGCCGATATCGCGCACAACGCCGGCGCCAAGCTCACGGTGGACAACGTGTTCGCAACGGCGCTCTACCAAAGCCCGCTCGCGCTCGGCGCCGATTGCGTCGTCTATTCGGCTACCAAGCACATCGATGGCCAGGGCCGCTGCCTCGGCGGCGTAATCCTGGCGTCCGAAAAATTCATCATGGATCACGTGCACCAGATTATCCGGCAGACCGGCCCTTCGATGTCGCCGTTCAACGCCTGGGTTCTGCTGAAAGGATTGGAAACGCTTTCGGTGCGCGTGCATCGGCAGACGGACACGGCCGCCGCCGTTTCAGTCGCTCTGTTCGGGCACAAGAAAATCAACCGGCTCATCTACCCGGGCCGGCCGGACCATCCGCAAGCCGGGGTCATACAAAAGCAGATGCGGGCGGGATCAACGCTTTGTTCGTTCGAGGTGAAAGGCGGCAAGGCCGGCGCGTTCCGTTTTCAAAACGCGCTCAAGCTCGTGCGCATCACCAACAATCTCGGCGACGCAAAAAGCCTCGTGACGCATCCGACCACGACGACCCATCAGCGCCTGACGCCCGATCAGCGCGCCGAGCTCGGCATCGGCGACGGCCTCATCCGGTTTTCAGCCGGCCTCGAGCATCCCGACGACGTCGTCGAAGATTTGCTACAGGCGCTGGACGCGGTGTGATCGCAGAGAAATCGAAGGTCAGTGCATCGACTGCGCGGCGGACGCGGCCGTTATCGGCCGCGTCGCAGCCTCGGCAATCGCCTGGCCGAGGCCGTTCGCAAGGCAAGCATAGCTCCAGTCGTTCATGTGGAGCCCGTCTGGCGAGGCGATCGTTGCAAACGGAAGGCGGTCGACGTCGTGCCAGCGCCGCATCATCGCGTAGCGATGGAATAGGTCGACATTCTCTTTCTTTGCCGTCAGCGCGATCAGCGCCACCATGCGCTCGGCTTCCGGCTTCACGACGACTTTGGGCGTGAACTGCGGATCGATCAATACGATATCGGCGCTGATCTGGTGAATGCGATTGAGGCCTTCGCGAATTGCCGCGCCGTGGTCGGCGAAGGGATGATTGCGCAGCACCGAATTGGTCCCGAGCTGCCACAAAACGAGATCCGGCTTCTCCGCGATAACCGCTTGGGCGAAGCGCTTGAGCATGTCGAGGATTTCCTCGCCGCTGACACCGCGATTAAGCACGGTGATTTCGCTGCGGGGAAATTGCTTTTGCAGAGTGACTGCCAGCCTGCTCGGATAAGTCGCCGCGGACGAGCTTGCGCCGGCGCCCGCGGTTGAGGAAGAGCCGATCGCCACGATCTTGATTGGTGCTCCGGCCGCCAGCTTCTTTGCCACGCGCGGTAGCGGATTTTCGAGCCGCACAAGATTGAGCGGCACATCGCAACGAGGCACCGGCGGTTGCGCGCGCACGGGAGCCGCAAAGCTCGCGATACCGAGCACGGCGGCGAGGGTCAGCGATCGGGTCGCCGGTATGGTCAAAGCGCCCTCAAGATGAATATTTCCCATCTACCGCCCGTCTGTAATGGGCAGCGGCTTTGCCGGCTTCGTCGCCTCCACAACGACATCGGCCAGCAAACGGCCAATGCAATCATGAACACGCTCGGCTATGTCAAGTTTATTCGTCGCCGAATGAAAATCGAACGTGCCCAGCTCCGTCCACAATTTCATGATGGCGAAACGATCCAACAGCGGAATTTCTTGTTGCAGTGCAACCCAGCGCATGTCGTCGAGGTAAGCAGAAAGCGCAATCATTGAGTCGGTGCGTGGACTGTACTGCGAATTGACCAGAATGATGTCCGCACCCGCGTGGTGCACGATATCGACGCCCTTATTAAGGGCGGCGCTGAAATCGTCGGAATCGATTCCCAGCATGGCGTCGACCGTACCCGTCTGCCAGACGACGAGCGCGGGCCTATTTGCCGCTACTGCCGCGGGCATGCTGTCGACCATCTCGGCGGCTGTGCGTCGCAACTTCACGTCAGTCGCTAGTGTCACGGCCATCCCCGGCAGCTTCTCCTTCAACGCGCTTTGCAGACGCGCCGGATAGGCGGTCAGCGCGCCGTTCGGGCCCGGCAAGATCGACGAGCCCGCGCCGACGACCAGCACGTCGAGCTTCTTGCGCGCGAGCGCCTGGACGACGTGCGGCAGCGGAAAATCGGCCTCGATCAGGTTTTCGGCAACGCGGCAATCGGCGGGGTTCTCCGCCCAAGCCCGCGGCGCAATCGCGCCCAGCGCAACCCACGCGAGCAAGAACATGCCCAGCCGGATCATGCGTCGCCCCTGGCAAAGCCGGGCTTCGCGACCGGCGGCCGCGGTCCCGAGCCTTTGCGCTCCATCGACCTATACCACGAAATCAGCCACGCCACGGCGACCATGATGGCAATACCAAGCGCGCTGACGATGACCTGCATCACGATCCGATTGGAAACCTCGGTGAAGATGAAGTGCCCGGCAAACGACAGGAATACGCCGAGACAAAAGGTCTCGAGCGAATGCTGGCCGCATACGATCATGGGCCAGAAAACGGCTGATTTCAGTCCCGGCCAGTTGCGCGGCACGAACCAAACCGCGACCACGGCGAGCGAGCAGAAATGCAAGATGCGCAAAACATCGAGGTTCGTCTTGTCGATCGGATAGATCGTATCGCTGACAAAATGCGGCACGTAGACGGCAAGTCGCGGGAAATACCACGTCATCGCGATCGAGAGCGCGAAAACGAGATAGGCCAACGCCAATGCGAGCGTCACCGGCGAATTGATCCAGCGCGAGAGCCGTTGCGCGCCGCCGAGCGCACACCACGCGCCGAACACAAACAACAATTGCCAGGCGAACGGATTGAATACCCACACACCTTTCGGATAAGCGGCAATATTCCAGTTGAACTTCCACATCAAAGCGTAGAGCACGGCCGATGCAAAAAGCCCGAGCGACGGACGGCGCAACAGCAGCCACAAGATCGGCGAAAATCCGGCCAGCAGGATGATATAGAGCGGCAACACATCCATGTTGACCGGCTTGAACTTGAGCAGCAGCGCCTGAAGGATCGTTACGTCCGGATTGCGCAAGAAATTGAGCACGCCCATTTCTTCGGTGTAGAGCGGATTGTCGAAGCTGTGCGCGACGTAGGCGATCTCCGCGAGATAGATGGCGAAGAGAAAAACATGCGCAACGTAAATCTGCCACGCGCGCTTGAGCACGCGCGCGCTTGAGACGATGAACCCATGCTCCCGCATGGCGCGGCCGTAGACGAACGCCGCGGTGTACCCGGAAATGAAAACGAAGATTTCGGTGGCGTCGCTGAAGCCGTAATTGCGGATCGTGATCCAACTCACCGCATTCGACGGAATGTGGTCGAGAAAAATGAGCCAGAGCGCGAGTCCGCGGAACAGGTCAAGCCGCAAATCGCGTTCGGTCGAAACCGGGGGCATGAGCGGCTTTTCTTTAATCGGCGCTTTCGGCCATAATCGGGTTGCAGGACTTTATGGCAATGCCTAGGCAGTGCGCCCCGATATAAGCATGTACCGCGCGGTTACCAGAAATATCGAGGTCACGGTCAAGCCGCGGTTCATCTCCGAACGGTCCTCGCCGAGCAATGGCTATTACTTCTGGGCCTATACCATCGATATCAGGAACGGCGGTCGTGAAACGGTGCAGCTCAAGACCCGCCATTGGCGCATTACCGACGCTCTGGGCCGCCGGCAGGAAGTCAAAGGCCCCGGCGTCGTCGGCGAAGAGCCCCTGCTCAAGCCCGGCGAATCTTTCGAATATACGAGCGGTGTCCCCTTGCCGACGCCGTCCGGATTTATGGTCGGCAGCTATGGGATGGTGACCGCGGGCGGCGAGCGGTTCGATATCGAAATCCCCGCCTTTTCGCTCGATTCACCGGATAACGAGCGCACGATCAACTAAAGCATGATTGCTTAAAACGAAAGCGCCGCTCGCCGCAGCGTCATTGCCGGACTTGATCCGGCAATCCATCTTTACGAAGGAGATGGACCCGCGGGTCAAGCCCGCGGGTGACGCCGAAGACATTGAGACGATTCAATCCAAAGCAATCATGCTTTAGCAGCCTGATTGGCCCCAACCTCGTCCGGCGCGAACTTGTAGTTCGCGCTGCAAAATTCACAGGTGACGGAGATCTCGCCGTTCTCGACCATGTGGTCGCGGTCGTCCTGCGAAAAGCTCTTCAGCATGGCTTCCACGTTGTCGCGCGAGCACGAGCATTCCGCCCGCACGTCAGCGCCGCGAAACACACGAACGCCGCGCTCGTGAAACAGCCGATACACCAGGCGCTCACTCGACAACGCCGGATCGATCAGCTCCACGTCCTCGACGGTATCGATCAAGGCCCGGCCTTCCACCCATGCGTCGTCCTCCGGAATTTCGTGCGGGGGCACGCCTTCCGGCGCATCGCCTGGGTCGAGATCCGCCACGCGCGCGCGTTCAGGCGCCTTCGGCAGGAATTGCAGCAAAATGCCGCCCGCGCGCCAGCGGTGACTCGCGCCGCTGCCGTTACCGGCGCGCAATTCCTCCGCCACGGCGAGGCGCACGCGTGTCGGAATTTGCTCCGAGCGAAGGAAGTATTCGTGAGCGGCCTCCTCAAGGCCGCCGCCGTTTAAGGCGACAAGGCCCTGATAGCGGTTCATGTCGGAGCCTTGGTCGATCGTCATCGCCAAATGACCGGCGCCGAGCATGTCGCCGCCGGCGGACTTGCCCGCGGCGACCGCCGCCGCCACGCGATTTTTGTCGAACCGCGCGCAGGCGCGAACTTTATCGGGCGCCATGAAATCGACCACCAGCATCCGCACCGGCCCGTCCGATTGCGTTTGCAGGATAAGCCGGCCATCGATCTTCAGCGCCGACCCGAGCATGACGGTGAGCACCACCGCCTCGCCCAGCAGCTTTGCGACCGGCGCAGGATAGGCATGTCGTTCCAGAATCTGATCGATCGCCGAGCCGAGTCGAACGACGCGGCCGCGCAGGTCGAGCGCCGCGACTTCGAAGGGCATGATGGTGTCGTCCGCCGACGTGGCCGACGGCGCCCGCGTAGGAATGGCAGCGTTTGGTTCTTTCATCGAAGTTATGTAGCGCAGTCCGGGCGGATTGCTACCGCCCGTCGGCGTGCAGGCACCAAGCGAGAATGCCCTTCTGGGCATGCAGGCGATTTTCAGCCTCGTCGAACACGACGGATTGCGGACCGTCGATCACCTCATCGGTGACTTCCTCGCCACGATGCGCCGGCAGGCAGTGCATGAATACGGCGTCCGGTTTGGCCTTCGCCATCAGGCGTGCGTTGACCTGATACCGCTTGAGCAAGTTGTGCCGCCGGTTGCCGTCGCGGTCGCCCATCGAGACCCAGGTATCGGTGACCACGCAATCGGCATCCTTGACCGCCTGCTCCGGATCGACGGTGAAGCCGATCTCGGCCCCCGACTGCTTGACCCAATCCATTAGCCATTTCTTCGGCCGCAGTTCCGATGGCGTCGCAACGTGCAACCGGAACTCGAAACGCTCCGCCGCATGCATCCAGGAGGCCAGCACGTTATTGGCATCGCCGGTCCACGCCACGGTGCGGCCGCGGATGGGCCCGCGCTTTTCCTCAAATGTCATCACGTCCGCCATGGCCTGGCAGGGATGCGATCGGCGCGTGAGGCCGTTGATCACCGGCACAGTGGCATGCCGCGCGAGTTCGGCGATGGCGTTATGATCGAGGATGCGGATCATGATGGCATCGACGTAGCGCGAAAGCACGCGCGCGGTGTCTGCAAGCGTCTCGCCGCGGCCGAGTTGCATTTCCTGCGCAGTCAGCAAAATCGCCTCGCCGCCAAGCTGCCGCATCGCGACGTCGAACGACACGCGCGTGCGCGTCGAGGGCTTGTCGAACACCATCGCCAAAGTCTTGCCGGCAAGCGGGGTCTCGTCGATGACGCCGTTTTTGCGCCGCGCTTTCATCTCGCGGCTTTGCGCGATCATCCCGGCAAGCGCATCTTTCGGGATGTCGGTCAAATCGAGGAAATGCCGCACGCCGTTGATGCCGCTCATGACGCGGCTCCTTGCTTCAGCGGCTGCGCATGGACGCGCTCGATCTGCGTGCACGCGCGGTCGATCCGCGTCACCGCTTCCGCGATTTCCTCTTCGCTTATGATCAGCGGCGGCAACAGTCGCACGACATTATCGCCGGCGCCGACCGTGATTATCTTTTCTGCGCGCAAGGCATCGACCAGTTCGGCCGCCGGAGGCTCCAGCCGCAGGCCGACCAAGAGCCCTTCGCCGCGCACTTCCGCAATCACCGACGGATGACGATCCTTGATCTCGGCAAGGCGCTGCTTGAACAACAAGCTCGTTTTGCGGACGCGATCGAGAAAGCCGTCGGCCAGCATGACGTCGAGCACGGCATTGCCGACCGCCATCGCCAGCGGGTTGCCACCGAACGTGGAGCCGTGCGTGCCGATCGTCATGCCCTTCGATGCTTCACGCGTCGCGAGGCAAGCGCCGACCGGAAACCCGGCGCCCAGCGCCTTCGCCAAGGTCATGATGTCCGGTGTGACGCCGGAGCGCTCATAGGCAAACATTTCGCCGGTGCGGGCGAAGCCGGTCTGGATTTCATCGAAAATCAGCAGCAGCCCGTGCTGATCGCAAAGCTGGCGCAGCGCGCGCAGGAATGCATGCGGCACAACGCGCACACCGCCCTCGCCCATGATCGGCTCGATCAAAATGGCCGCCGTCGCCGGCCCGATCGCTTTTTTGGTCGCTTCGAGATCGGCAAACGGCACCTGATCGAAGCCTTCAACCGGCGGCCCGAAGCCGTCGAGATATTTCTTGTTGCCGGTTGCTGCGATCGCCGCCAGCGTGCGCCCATGAAACGCGCCTTCGAATGTGACGACGCGATAGCGCTCCGGCCTGCCCAATGCCGATTGATACTTCCGCGCCATCTTGATCGCGCATTCGATCGCCTCGGCGCCTGAGTTCTGGAAAAAGACCGTGTCGGCGAAGCTCATGGCGCATAAGCGCTCGGCAAGCTTCTCGCCTTCCGGGATGCGGTAGAGATTTGAGACGTGCCAGACCTCGTGCGCCTGGCGGGTCAGCGCGTCGACGAGATGCGGATGGCAATGGCCAAGCGCGTTGACGGCAACACCGGAGGTAAAATCGAGGTAGCGGTCACCGTTTGCCGTCATCAGCCATACGCCCTCGCCCCGCTCGAAAGCGAGGTCGACGCGGGCATATGTCGGCAAAAGATGCGAACTCACGGCCTTTATCGTCCGTCGAATATTCTTGTTTGCGCATCGCTTTTTACGAGAAACGGCTCGGCTTTTCGGACTATGCGCACGCCGAAAATGAATGTGCCGCCTTCGGGCGGCACGTTTTTACATTCTATTCCAGGACCTTGACCTGTCAACACGGCTGGCACGCCGCGGCGTTTCGACTCATTTGTGCCGCAAGTCGCGATTCTAAAGGAAAACCTGTTGGTAGTTGGGATGCGTACGCTGCTGAGCGCTTGCAAAACTGACCGCATATTGTAGCGTTTTGGCCGGCTAGTACGACATCTCGTGCGGCGTATCGTTTTCTGGTTCAACTGAGCAACGTGTGCGTTGGGCGCGTCAGAGCGCCAGACGACGGGGATGGATTCCATTAATACCTTGAACGTCCAAGGAGAAAGCTTGATGAGCTGGACCGACGAGCGGGTCGAGCTCTTGAAGAAGCTGTGGGCCGATGGCCTCTCCGCCAGCCAGATCGCCGCCGAATTGGGCGGCATCACCCGCAACGCCGTCATCGGCAAGGTGCACCGGTTAGGCCTGTCCGGCCGCGCCAAGAGCCCCTCCTCGTCCGCGCCGCGCCCGCGCAAGGCGCGCTCCTCCGGCATGCTGCGGGTGTCACGTCCTTCCATGCGCGGCAATACAGCGCTTGCCTATGAATACGAACTGGAGCCGGAACCCGAGCTATTCGAGATTCCGGTCGAACAGCGCAAAACACTGCTGCAATTGACCGAGAAGACTTGCCATTGGCCTGTCGGCGACCCTGGCAGTCCGGATTTCTTCTTTTGCGGCGGCGAGACGGTCGGCGATCTTCCGTATTGCGCGCATCATTCGCGCGTGGCGTTCCAGCCCGCCAACGAACGGCGGCGCGACAAGCGGCCGTTCCGCCACTGATCCGAGCGAGCTTGCGCGGCCACAGGCGCCCGATGGTCACGGTTCCAATACCGGACGCTTAGAGCATAATCGCTTAAGACGGAAGCGCGGCTCGCCGCGGCGTCATTGCCGGACTTGATCCGGCAATCCAGCTTTGCGAAGAAGATGGACCCGCGGGTCAAGCCCGCGGGTGACGCCGAAGACGTTGAGACGATTCAATCCAAAGCAATCATGCTCTAGCCGGCGTCGGTCTTCTCGATGACCTCGATCTCGCTGCGGATCGGCGCGGTTACTTCGATCTTTTCGGGTTCACCTTGCTCCTGCGGAGCGCGCATGCCCAGTGCAATTTCCCTTGCGCCCAGGATCGCGAGCGCCACCACGAAGGGACACAAATAATAGAGCAGACGGAAGAGCAGCAGCCCGGCGAGCAATTCTTCTTTGTCGTATTGCCAGAGCGCCACCAGCATCGCAGCGTCGAAAACGCCGAGTCCGCCGGGCGCGTGGCTGGCGAAGCCGAGCATCGTCGCCGTCACGAATATGACGGCCATGTAGACGAAGCCGATGTTCGGCTCATCCGGCAGCAGCATGTACATCGCCAGCGCACAACAGCTGAGATCGAGAATGCCGATGCTGATTTGAATCAGCGTCGAGAAGCCGCCCGGCAACTGCACCTGCCAGCCGCCTTTTCCGATGACGCGTGGCGCGCTGGACACCCAGGCGATGTACGAGCCGAGCGCCGCAAGAATGCCGACCGCAATCGTTCGATTGAGCCAAATCGGCAATTGATCGATCGCCGATGCGGCGAGCGGCACGTAAAGAACGCCGAGGCCGAGCACCGTGGCATTGCCGAGCCAGAACGTGAGGCCGGCGACGAAACACACCTTCGCGACGTCGACCGCGCTCAAGCCGTGGCTCGAATAGATGCGATAGCGCACCGCGCCGCCGCTGAAAGCGCTGGCGCCGACGTTGTGGCCGATCGAATAGCTGGTGAAACCGGTCAGCGCCGCGATGCGATAAGGCAGCCAGCCAAACCCGACCGTGCGAAGCGCAAACAAATCGTAGAACGTGAGGCTGGCATATCCGATCACGACAAATGCGGAAGCAAGCGCGATTTGGTGCAGCTTCGTCGCTTTCAACGCGGCGACCACTTCACGGACGTCGGTGTCGCGCAGCGTCCGGTACAACACGACAGCGGCGACGGCGATGATGCCGAGACTGAGCATCATGCCAATTCGATTCCAGCCGATCGTATTCCGAAAGAAGCGCTCGATCTTACGCAACAAACTCAGCATCCATCACTCCGAATCGGCGCCTCGGACCGCACGATCGCCCCCGTGATCGGCCTGCATCGTCAACGCGGTAGCGACCCCTAGCAGAACTCCGGTTGAGGTGCGAGGGCGCTGCCACGATCCTTGCGATCTGCTAGGCTTTTGCGGTTGCGGGCCTGTCTCACCGCCAGGCCCGTGCTTGCGAGGAGGCATGCGATGATGGCTCGCGATCGCGCCGTTCCGCGGCGGGCGATGCTTAAGGGCGCCGGGATCAGTCTGGCCGCAGGCCTGTTATCGGACATAGAGGCTGGCGCGGCCGAAAGCGAGCCCGCCGCGGCTCCAATCTGGAGCGCTGAGTATTGGGCGCAGAAAGGGAGCGTTCGGCTCTATTTGTTCCGCAAGCGAATGGGGGCGCCGAAGCCGGGCGAACCGCCGCGCCCGGTTCTATTCCTCGTGCACGGCTCCTCCAATTCGTCGCGCACCAGCTACGATCTGAGGGTGCCCGGCAGAGGCGAATACTCGATGATGAATGTATTCGCCCGCTACGGCTACGACGTGTGGACGATGGATCACGACGGCTACGGCAGGTCCGGCAGCTCAGGCAACAATTCGGACTTCGCAAGCGGCGTCGAAGATTTAAAAGCAGCCGTTCCCGTCGTCATGCGGGAAACCGGCCGGCAGAAGTTGCATTTCTACGGCACCTCATCCGGCGGCATTCGCGCCGCCTGCTACGTGCAGGTTGAGCCGGACCGCGTGGGTCGCCTGATCCTCGGCGCGTTCACCTACAAGGGAAACGGCGCGGCAGAAATTGCACGCCGGCGCAAACGCATCGACGCGCTGCGTGCGAGCCCGCGGCGCAAGCGCGACGCCGCTATGATCCGCTCGATCTTCACGCGCGATGGGCATCCATCGAGCTACGATCCCGCCGTCGCCGAGGCGATCATCGCCGAAGAAATGAAATTCGGCGACAGCGTTCCAAGCGGCACCTATCTCGACATGGCGGCGAATTTGCCGGTGGTCGATCCGGGCAAGGTACTGTCGCCCGTTCTGATGACGCGCGGCGAATGGGACGGAAATTCGAGCAACGACGATCTCCTCGATTTTTATCGTCAGCTTCCGAACGGCGACCGGCAATTCGTTATTCTGCCGCGCGTCGCGCATAGCGCCGGCTACAGCAACAATCGCCACCTGCTCTGGTATGCGGTGAAGAATTTTCTCGCCGAGCCCGCGCCCGTCGCGATCTAGCCCGCGACTGCAATTTGCAGCGGGAACCGATCCACGATCTCGTGGCCTTTCTCGTTCACGATGAAGGTATGGCCGAGGAAGATGCCGAACATTCCGTCGGCGGTGATCGGATTGGGCTCGGCCATGATCACCATGCCGGGCTTGAGCACCATGTCGCCTTCGACGCCGCGCACGTGCTCGGCGGAGACGTGCGGATTGTCGGTGACGATATCGATGCCGTGGCATTGGGTCGGCCGCGACTGCACACCATGATCGCGGAAAAACTTGCTTGCCGTGCGCATGGCTTCCGCCGGCTTTCCGGGCGCGATTTCCGCGACGATTTTGTGATAGCCGGGCAGCGTGATTTCTTCCCAGAACTTGCGCACCATGTCGGTCGGCTTGCCAAGGCAGATTGGGGAGCCGATTTGCGCGGTGTAGCCGCGATAGCCCGCGGCAAGCTCCATGTTGATGATGTCGCCCTTTTGCAGCACGCGGCCTGAAGGACGCGGGTTGCCGAAAACCATCGCCGGGCTCGCCATCGGCGTCGAGCCGATGATGAGAAAATCGATGTCGCCGCCGCCGTCCATGATGGCCGCAGCGGCCGCTGCGCGCAGCTCGTATTCCTTCGCTCCTGGCTTCGCGCGCGCGATCATCGCTTCCATCGCGCGCTGGCAGAGCACGCCTGCCTTGCGCACGCAGTCGAGCTCCTCCTGGCTGTGAATCACGACGAGGTCGTGCAGGAAGCCTTTGGTGAAAACGATCTCCGCATCCGGCAAACCGGCGCGCAACGTGTTGTACTGGTTGACCGGCATGTAATCGCCGTGCCGGGGATCGATCTCCATCAAGCCGATGCGGCCGCGCTCGAGCTTTAATTCCTTCAGCCGCTCGACCATGACTTGGGCATATTGGCCGTTGCGGCTGTGGCGCACGTCCTTCACCGCCACCTCGACGACGCGCCGTACCGCTTCGGCGTGCGTGCCGCCCATGGAGTAGATCATGGTTGGCTCGCCATCGAGTGGCACCAGCACATAAGAGGCGAGCGCATGCCACTCGCAATGGCCGGTCAGCCACATCATGCCGGCGCCGAAGCTCCAGTGGCTTGGGCCGCCGGCGGCGATCACGCAATCGAGCTTGTGCTCCTTCATTTTGGCGCGCAGCGCGGCATAGCGCCGGGCGTATTCCTGCGCGGAGAATTGCTCGTAAACCGCGTCGCGGTAATACGGCGTGCCGCGCATGTTGGCGAACGGCAGAGCCTGATCGAGCTTATCGCACACCGCTTCCCAAGGCTGCGGGCCGAGCGGCGTGCGTGGCTGAACGTTCATGGATACTCCCTGATTTTGGCCGGCGACGCTGCGCGCCGCATCTTTTATTCCGTGCACTTGCCGATCTTGACCGGGCCGCCGGCGCGCTTGACCGCATCATTGGCGATCGACTCGTCGAAGACGCGTTGCACCGTCGGCTTCTTGTCGGCGGCAATGTACCCGTTGGCGACGTCGTTATCGATCGTCCAGGCGGTCCGCTTGGCGTCGTAGCCCTGGTTCACCGACCAGACGCAATGATCGGTCAACACCTTCCAGGCGTATTCGACGGCCTCCTTCGGCTTTCCGGTCGCTTTCACGATGATCGGTAGTACCTTCGCTTCGTCGCGATAGATGGTGCGATTGGCCTCGATCATGGCCGCGACAGCGTCGACCATCAGTTCGCGGTCGCGCTTGATCCAGTCGATTTGAGCACCATAGGCGTTGAAGAAATAGTTCGGCAGCAGGTCGGAGAGCTGCACCAGCACGTGCACGCCGGGGTTTTTCTTCCGCGCCACGTAGACATCCTCCGGATGCAGCGACACGCCGTCGATCTGCCCCGACACCAATCCCGGCACGCGGCCGGCCGTGGCGCCGCCGACGAATTTGACGTCGTTGACGGTGAGGCCGGCGGTCTCGAGCACTTGGCGACCCATCAGCCAATTGAAACCACCGACGCCACCGCCGCTGGCATTGAGCTTCTTGCCCTTGAGATCCTTCGCAGTCTTGACGTCGGCAGAAACCGTGTAGGCTTGCGGCAGTCGCGGAGCCAGACCCCAAATTTGCTGCACCTTCACGCCGTGGCCGACAGCGATCGGCGACACCGAGACAAGCGCAGTCCCCTGCGCGGCCGCGGCTTTCGCCGCCGGTGACGAGCCGCCTTCGAATTGAATAATCGTTGCATCGATGCAGTGCTTGGCGAAATAGCCCAATTCTTTGGCGACGTAAGGCGACGTGTGCACCACGTTCGGCGGCGCGACCGACACGCCGATGTTGATTTTGCGCATCGTCGCGCACGGCTTTGCGTCCTGGGCGGCCGCGGGCTGCAAGCCGGCAGCAACGCTGCAACCGGCGATCAATACAAGCGTCAGGATGCGTCCAGACGAAAATTCATTTCGCATTTTGTCCTCCACTCGTTGTCTTTTTGTCTTGGTGCAGTTCAGTCCTGGTTGCCCGCCGCCGTCCACGGCGCCACATGAATTTCCACAAAACGAAGGCAGGCGGTGAGCGTAACGCCCAAGAGGCCGAGGGTCACGATCGGGACGAACATCTTGTCCACCTCGTATGTGCTTGCCGTCCGCACGATCAGATAGCCGATGCCGGAAATGGCGGTGTACAGATCGGCCAGCACCATGCCGATCAGCCCGCGGCCAACCGCCAGGCGCAAGCCGGTGACGATGAACGGCAGCGCGCCCGGCAGCACGATATTCATCCATAGTTGCCGCTCGGTACAGCGGAATGAACGGCCGACTTCGATCAGCTTGGGATCGACGTTCTTGACGCCCTGATAGGTGTTGATCGCCATCGGGAAGAAGGCGAACAGAAAGAGGATGAGCACCTTGGAGCTCGTACCAAAGCCTGCCCACAGCACGATCAGCGGCACCAGCGCGACGCTCGGGATCGAATAGAGAAAGGTGATGTAGACGCCGAGGGCTACGTCGAACACCCAAAAGCGCGCCAGCAACAGCCCGATCACGACACCGATCACCGCGGCCGCGGAAAGCCCGATCACCAGCACGATGAGGCTGGGCGCCAGATAAGACCACAATTCGCCGTCGCCGATCATGGTGACGGCGGCATGAAAAATCGCAATCGGCGTGGTGAACAGCGACTGGTCGACCTTCGCGCCGAAGATTTGCCAGATCACCAGCACCGACATCAGGGACACGAAGCGGATGGCAACATTGAGCAGAAATTGACGACGCCGGCGCGCCGCCGCGACCCGCTGCGCCTCGGCCTGAGCGCCGCTATCGAGCGCGGGCGCCGTGATATCGGCCTGCACCGTCATCGAACGGCCTCCGCCGCCCGTGCCCGCAGCGAACGCACGGTGTGCAGCTGGTGCCAGATATGCGCACGCAACTCGGCAAAGCGCGAATCCGCGCGCACCGCTTCAACGTCGCGCGGCCGCTGAAACG